>VFZW01000498.1 GCA_016871055.1 Acidobacteriota bacterium | reverse complement strand
TGACGGCCGGCAACTTTTTTATCAGACGAATGACGGGCGGGTGATGGCCGTCGACTATACGGCGAAAGGCGACTCGTTCATGGCCGGGAAGCCGCGGCTTTGGACGGAGCCGCGGCTGGCGTACTTTCCGTACGGATACACCTACGACATTACGCCCGACGGCAAGCGTTTGGCGGCGATCGTGGACGATCAAGCGTCAGAAGCGCTGCCTACGCATCTGACGTTTCTGCTGAACTTCGGCGATGAGTTGCGGCGGCGGGCGCCGGCTTCGCAGTAAGCGGCGGCTATCGCAACGTGTCTTCGAGCGTGGCGCTGTGGAGGATGCGCTTGGCCCAGGTGTGCAGGTCTTCGTTGGAGGCCGACTGGAGGCGCGTGGCGGCCCAAGATGGAAGTGGGCCGAATTTATCCGTTAGCTGCTCGGCGAGAAGTTCTTGCCTGCCTTGCTGCATGCCTTCATTACGCCCCTTTTCGAGCTCTTTCAAGATCAACGGACCCAGGACCTTGTTTTCCATTACATTAATCACGTGAGACTCCTTCAGTCTTTCCTTGACCGCTTCTTCCATGTTCAGTATGCCAGAAAGAATGATCAGCGTACCCGTCGCCCAGGACTGATCCTCCGGCTTCATTCTTCGCAGCGCCGCTACGGCTACGTCTATCGCCTTCGCCCGGTCGCCTTTAGCCACGATCGCCAGAGCGTTGTCGGCCCAGTCGTCGCTTGCCATAAGCGGTTCGGCATCAAGCTCGCGCAGGTTGACGATGTCGATACGGTGAGTAGTCGTCGGCGAATGGAATTCGGATTCCAGCCGCATCGGATCCTTCCCCAGATAGAGAACGGTCTGCGAAACATGCTGACCGTGCGTTCGAACCAGAAAGGCGTAGTATTCAAGCATCCGGACGCCGAAGCCCGATTCGTTGTAGGCTTGAAGCTCGACATGATGCAGCGAGTTGTCTTCGGTTCGGACCACCATATCGCTGCGATTGTTCGAGACGCGCGGTTGTTCGGTGGACAGGAATTCGACGGCACGACCGCCGAGAAGCCTGCGGCGGATGACGCCGTCGCCAGGAAAGAAGAAGAGCGACTTGAGGGAAACGTCGATGCGGTGCGCCATTCAGGGTTCTCCCCAAGACTAACGCGTCTCCATTGACCGTGGTGTTCCGTGACGCGACAACACTAGGCACGGCGCTGATATTCGGTTACTATGAAAGTACCCGGGAGGATTGTACGAGGGTCGGTCGAACAGTAGTGGTTGGAGCGGTCGCGGTTGGTGTGTGTATCGCGCTGGGCGGTTGTTCGAGCGCCAAGACCGAGGCGCCGGCGGCGGCGCCGAGAATCCCGCGTGACCGCACTTTCAACGACGCCGCTCGCTTCCTGGCCGGCTTGGCTGGCGAGGCGGGATCGCCGTATTTGCAGCTTGAAAAGCTCGAGGCCTGGCAGAGCCACGCCAAGGATTTCGAGACGGCGTTCAAGCGTTCCGACGATCGCTTGCTGCGGCCGGTGCGCGAATTCCAGGCGCGCGAATTGAAAGGCGCGGCGACAGGCGGGTTCGTCTATTACCCATTCTCCGGACCCGATGTGTTGTACGTGCAGTCGTTCTACCCCGCCGCAAAACACTACTTGCTTTGCGGCTTGGAACGGCCCGGTTCCATTTTGGCGCCGGCGTCGTTCCATTCGGAAACGCTGGGAAGCCAGCTTACCGGAATCCGGCAGGGTAGCGCGTCTCTGTTGCATCGGAGCTTTTTCATTACGAACGAGATGTCGGAGCAGTTCCGCGGCCAGTTGATGGACGGACTCTTGCCGGTTGCGCTGATGCTGATGGCGCGAAGCGGCAACACGATCGACAATATGCGGTACCTGACGCTGGACGAATCGGGAAGACCGGTGGAAATTGCGAAGACCGAAGAAACGCGCGGCGCACAGCCGGACGGTTTTGAGATTGTCTTTCGAAGGAACGGCGAGGACGAGCAGCGAACACTGACCTATTTGCGGCTCGACATGGGACTCGCGTTGAAGGAAGACTCGGCGCTTCTCAAGTACCTCGGCAGTCAGCAGCGGCCACGGATCCTGCTAAAGAGCGCTTCGTTCCTGCTGCACTCCAAGAATTTCTCGGTGATGCGAAACTACCTACTGAAGAATGCCGATCTCATCGTCCAGGACGATTCCGGCATCCCCTATTACAGCTACCGGGAACACAACTGGACCGTCGATCTCTACGGGCAGTACCGCCAGCCGGGACCGCCGTTCACGGGCAGGCTGCAACAGGATCTTCTGGACGCTTATGCGGTTGCGGGCCGGGTAAAAGAGAAGAATTTCTCCATGGGTTATGGGACCGGTTTGCGGCCGACGACGCTGCTGATCGCGCGGCATCCGGGCCGCTGAGAACTTTGGCCACAAACATGCCTAAGAACCAGGCATGTTCGACCGAGTCGCCGATAAACACGAGCACTATCTCGACCTGCTGAGCGCCCGGCAAAAGCTGGTCGCCTCCAATATTGCGAACGCGGAAACGCCAGGTTACCGAACGCAGGACATCGATTTTCAGGCGGAATTCGCCAAGCTGGTCAAGGGCCGGCAGGCGGATGTGCTGGAGCCAGCCGGACTGGAAACACGCAACGACGGCAACGACGTGAGCATGGAGCGCGAGGCGCGCCTGCTAGCCGAAAACGCCGTGCGTTTTCAACTAGTTGGCATGATGGCTAAAGGACAGTTCCGGGCTATCAAGAACGCCTTGACCGAGGGCCGCGGCGCATGAGTCTCTTTAATTTGCTCTCCGTTAGCGCATCGGGTTTGGAGGCCCAACGGCGCCGCGCCGAGGTTCTGGTGGAGAACCTGGCCAACGCCGAAACGACAAGAACTCCTCAGGGAGGTCCTTACCGGCGAAAAGATGTCATCTTCGAGGCGTCCAAATCGGAACAGCCGTTTCAGAGTGTGTTCCAAAAGTAGATCGGCGCCGGGCCGCAAAGGGTCCGGGTAGCCGATGTGATCGAAGACACGCGCGAGCCGGAACGCTGCTACATCCCAGGTCACCCGGACGCCGACGCGCAGGGGTACGTCGCGTTCCCCAACATCAATCCGGCCGAGGACATGGTCGATCTGATGGCCGCGACGCGGGGCTATCACTCGAATGTCGCGGCGATGTCGGCGATCAAAGATATGATCCAACGCTCGCTCGATTTGATGAGGTAATTGCATGCCGTCCATTCAATCCATAGCGCCAGTCATTCGTCCCGATCACGTCGACGCACCCAAGAAGCCGGAGGGCGCGGTGTTTGGCGACGTGCTGGCGAAGGCGATCCAAGGCGTCGAAGGAATGCGGCTGGAGGCAGATGCCGCCGCAAACCGGTTTCTGACAGGAGAGACGCAAGAGATTCATCAAATGGTCTTGGCGAGCCAGCGGGCCGAGTTGGCGTTTGAAACATTCCTCCAGGTGCGGAGCAAGGTCGTCCAGGCGTATCAGGAAGTCATGCGGATGGAGATGTAAGGGGCCATGCGGGTTTACTGGGAACAGATCCGGGAACTCTTCTTCCGCCTCACGATGCGGCAGCGCATTGTGATCGGCGCGGCGGCGTTTGCCGTCGTGGCCGGAATCTTTGTCTTTCGCTACTGGCAGACCGAGAAGAACTTCAAACCGTTGTTCCAAAATCTAGCCGCCGAAGATGCCGGTCCCGTGTTGGCGTCGCTGCGCGAAAAGGCGGTGGAGGTGCGGTTGACCGACGACGGGCGGACGATACGAGTGCTGTCGGAAAAGATCGACGAGCTGCGGATTCAACTCGCCTCGGCCGGGCTTCCCAAGTCGGGACGGATCGGGTTCGAGATCTTCGACAAGGCGAATTTCGGCGCGAGCGAATTCACCGAGCAGGTGAATTATCACCGGGCGATCGAAGGCGAATTGGAACGGTCGGTGATGGCGCTGCAGGAGGTCGAGTCGGCGCGCGTGCATATCACCTTCCCCCGCAAGACGCTGTTTATCGAAAACCAGCAGCCGGCAAAGGCAAGCGTACTCGTAAAGTTGAAGCCGACGGCCGCGTTGTCGAAGGCGAATACTCGCGCGATCGCACATCTGGCGGCGAGCGCGGTGGAGGGATTGGCGCCGGATCAGGTTTCGGTCCTCGATATGAAGGGCAATCTGCTGGGCGCGCCAAAGGCGGGCGAGGAGCAGCAGGAAGAGTTGTCGCGCG
>VFZW01000497.1 GCA_016871055.1 Acidobacteriota bacterium | reverse complement strand
CGAAAACGCCTACTACAAGGCCGATCGCGCCATCGAGGAGATCGTCAAATTACTCGCAGCCTAACCTCAAAATGTTGAAGTACTCTGATTTAGAATCTTTGATTCAAGAATCTAATACATCGAAACGCCCGAAGATGTTGCCAGCCGCATTCTCAAGTGTCTCCAGCACGTTTCGCCCTCGCAGCTTTCGATCGCCCCCGACTGCGGTCTCAGCCAAACCGCCCGCTGGGCCGCCAAGCGAAAATTGAAAGCGATGTGCGAAGGCGCCAGGATCGTACGCGATGAAATTTGACCTGAATCCGAATGCGGCCCTGAGCCTTTGGTGGCTCGGACAAAGCGGCTACCTCGTCCATCACGCGGGCAACTGGCTGTGCTTCGATCCCTATCTGTCGGACTCGCTCACGCGCAAATACGCCAACACCGCCAAACCGCACGTCCGCATCAAGCCGATCGTCGTCGCGCCGCACGAACTCGATTTCGTCGACGTCGCAACGTCGACGCACAATCACACCGATCACCTCGACGCCGAAACGCTCAACGCCATGAAGCCGAAGAGCCTGATCATTCCTGAGGCCAATCGCGCCTTTGTCGCCGAGCGCCTCGGTTGCGATCCCGCCTGGCCGACAGGCCTCCACATCGGCGAAACGAAGACCGAGGCGGGCTTCACCTTCACCGCCGTCCCGGCCGCACACGAAACGCTAACGCCGTCCACCATCGGCTACGTAGTCAAGGCCGGCGGCTTCACAATCTATCACTCCGGCGACACCCTGCTCTACGCAAGCCAGGCCGAATTACTCAAGGGCTTCAACGCCGACATCGCGATCCTTCCGATCAACGGCAAAGCCGGCAACATGGATCACCGCGACGCCGCCCGCCTCGCCAAAGCCATCGGCGCAAAGCTCACCATCCCGTGCCACTACGACATGTTCGAATTCAACACCGCCGACCCGGAAGTCTTCCGCGCCGCGGCGACCGAACAGGGCATCCCCCATCAAATCCTCCAACTCGGCGCGCGCTTTGATTTCTTCGGCTGACAACACGTCGGCCCGCCTACCACCGCAATATCGCCTCAATACTCCGCGGCAGCGTGACCAGATCCATCACGCCCGAATGCCGCTCGCGGATCACGCCGTTGCGGTCAATAAACGCCGACGCCGGATAGCTGAACGGCCGCATCACCGAAAGACTCAAAAGCCGGTAACTGTCTTCTCGCGAAATGATGCCCAACGGGTACGTCGCGCCGTGCTCCTTACGGAACCGGGCGAAATCGTTGCGCTGCGACTCGTCGTTGATGACGGCGAGGAACTGAACGCCTTTCGGTCCGTACTTCTTGTAGGTCTTGTCGATCACCGATGCCATCGCCTGGCAAGAGGGACACGTGGTCGAGAAGACCTCGATCATCAAGGGTTTTCCCTTGAACGAGCTCAACTTCACCACTTGCCCGTTCTCCATCTTGATCGAGAGATCCGGCGCGGGAACGTTTACAACTTCGGCGAAAACCGGCGCCGCTGCAAGGAAGGCTCGGCGAAGCATGGCTACTTCTTCGCGGACGCTTTTGCCGCCGGCGCGCCGGCTGGCTTCATGATCGCTTCGACGTTCTTGGTCAACTCAATCAGCTCTGTACTGCCGGGAGGAAGCTGAATGCCGCCGACAAAGCGCGTCTTCATAATCCCGTTCTTGTCAATAAACGCATACGAGGGAACGTAGAACGGCTTCATCACGGAAAGATTGAAGAAGCGGTAGGAATCGTCGCGCTTGACGACGCCCATCGGATACGTAGCGCCGTACTTCTGCCGGAACTCCGGAAACCCCAGCCGCTGCACCTCTTCAGTCACAACCGCGACGATCTTCAACCCCTTGGGCCCATAGTTTCGCAGCATTTTTTCAATCGACGCGGCCGACTGCTGACAGTGGGGACAGGTCGTCGAAAAGAACTCGACCAAAACCGGACTGCCCTTCAGCGAACTCAGCTTCACGATCTGGCCGCTTTCCATCTTCACTTCCAGTTCGGGCGCGGGAAGGTTGACGTCTTCGGCAAAGGCGAATACGCCAAAAGCGAGCAAGGTTGTGGCGAATCGAATCATTAGACGGCTCCTGCTTGTAGAGATTGAAAATAGGCGACGGTCTGTTTCAAACCATCTTCGAGCGAGACTTCGGGCTCCCATCCCAGGATAGCCTTTGCCTTCGAGATATCGGGGCGCCGGCGCTTCGGATCGTCCTGCGGAAGCGGCTCATGGACGATCTTCGAATCGGTCGCGGTGATGCGCTGGATACGTTCGGCGAATTCAAGCATCGTAAGTTCGATGGGATTGCCGAGATTGACAGGATAGCGTTCGTCCGACTGCGAAAGCAGATAAAGCCCGCGCACAAGATCGGACACATAACAGAAGCTGCGCGTTTGCAGTCCGTCGCCGTAAATGGTGATCGGTTTGCCATTCAAGGCTTGGTCCATGAACTGCGGAACAACACGGCCGTCGTTCAATTTCATGCGCGGCCCGTAGGCATTGAAGATGCGGGCGATGTTGGTGCGAAGACCATACTTGCGGTGGTAAGCCATCGTGATCGCCTCGGCGAAACGTTTGCTTTCGTCGTAGCAGGAGCGCGGGCCGACCGGGTTCACGTTGCCCCAATACGTCTCCACTTGCGGGTGTTCGAGCGGATCGCCGTAACACTCCGAGGTCGATGTCACCAAGTACCTGGCGTTATTGGCGCGGGCAAGTTCCAGCAGATTGCGGCTGCCGATCGAGCCAACATCGAGCGTCTCGATCGGGTTGTCGTAATAGTCTTTCGGGCTGGCCGGCGAAGCGGCGTGTATGACGCAATCAACACCGCCCAATTCGGGCAGCGGCTGGCAAACGTCGGCTTCGATAAAACGGAACCGCGGCTCATGGGTCAAATGCGCGATGTTCCTCGCGTGACCGGTGAGAAAGTTGTCGATGCCGACAACTTCGTGCCCCTGAGCAAGGATCAGGTCACACAAGTGAGACGGCACGAAGCCGGCCGCGCCGGAAACGACAAATCGCAGAATCGGTTCTCCCCGTCAAGCAACTCGCGCACAACGGTCGGGCCTGTGCGCTTCTTCTAGTGTAGCTTGGTAAGAATGGAACGCTTTCGCGTAGTGGAAACGGCGATCTTCGCGCCGCTTCTGATTGGGGCGCTTTACGCATTCGCACGCCGCTTCCGGCCGGTGATCGAACTGATCCGCGCCGCCAAACCGGACGCCGGTTTTTCGATCGCCCCGATCGCGCCGCGCGTCCGCGACTTCGTTTGGGAAGTGCTGTGCCAGGCCAAAGTGATTCGCGAACGTCCGCTGCCCGGGCTCGCGCACGCGTTCCTGTTCTGGGGCTTTTGCGCGTTCGGCGTCGTTACAATCAATCACTTCGCGATCGGCTTCGGCTTCCCCATCTTTTCGCTGCACGAGGGCATGTTCGGCCCGGCGTACGGACTGCTGGCCGCCTGTTTCGCGTTCGCGGTCGCGGTATCGATCACGGGCCTCGCGATTCGCCGCCTGCTGGTCCGGCCCAAGTGGCTCGGCGAAGTGAGCTACGAGAGCGGCTTCATCGCGCTACTGATTCTGACGTTGATGGTGACCTACCTGGCCGACTACATTCTGCAGCCCGAAGCGGTTGCGTATCGCGTGTTGTGGTGGCTGCACACCGCGGCGTTGTTGATCTTCATGCCGCTGATCCCGCATACAAAACATCTGCATCTGGTTTTGAGCCCGGTGACCGTATTTCTGTCGCGAGGCAAATTCTCGGCGATCCCGCCACTCGACGGCGACGAAGATTTTGGCCTTGTCGCATCGAAGGACCTGACCAGGCTCGCGGTGTTGCAGGCGTTCTCGTGTGTCGAATGCGGCCGCTGCACAGAGCACTGCCCGGCCGCGAATACCGGCAAAGCGCTAAACCCGAAGGAGATCGTTCTGGGCTTCCGCGCGCATATGAGCGAGTTCGGCGTGACGGGCGAAGAACCGCTGCTCGGCAAACACATCTCGCCGGAGGCGGTGTTCCAATGCACCTCCTGTGGAGCCTGTGAGAACCAGTGCCCGGTGGGCATCGAGCACCTGCCGCTGATCGTCGGACTGCGCCGGGGCGCGGTCAACACCGGCGAGTGGGAGGATGACTTCGGCGGCAAGCTGTTCCGCAATCTCGAACGCAACGGCAACCCGATGGGCTTC
>VFZW01000496.1 GCA_016871055.1 Acidobacteriota bacterium | reverse complement strand
TCAAGATGAGGTTTCCGAGAACGACAGTCGCCGAAATCGTACTCGTAGATCGCCTTTGCGCCCACTCTGCGAAGCATTTCACGTAAAGGCGGCCCTACCAAAGCTAACTCCTCGTTCTCGGAGGGATCAAATTCGTACCGGCCTGCGGGGAATCGAAATAGATGACAGTTTTCCCAGCCCATCGCGACCTGCAGGAGAAGGTGCAACTCGTCCAATGAAACTGTCGCCGGCGCCAGCAGCAGCCGCCAGATCGGCGGTTTCGTTCCGAGTAGTGTGACCTTGAGTTGGTAGATATCCGCGGGCATTCACTAATAGACCACCTTCAACCCAAACTGCACAATCCGCGGCAGGTTGCTCTGTGCGTTGATCGTCCCAAACTGCGGATTGCCGAACGACGAATTCGGCGGCGCGAATCGGGCGGTATTGGAAATGTTGAACATCTCGGCGCGAAACTGCACATTCAGCTTCTCGCGAAATCTCGTGTTCTTCGTCAGCGTCATATCGACCTGCGCCGTCCCATCGCTGCGGCAGCCGTTGAACGTACGCGGCGTCGTGCCGAACGCGTATAACGGAGGGTTCGAAAACACGCCGCTATCGAGCCACCGCGTCGGCACGGGATTAGCGACGCATGGGTTCTGGCCATTCCAATTCGGCCGCTGTCCACCGCCTTGCGAGAACGTGTTGTTCACGGTCGAATTCACTCCCAACGGCCCGCCTGAAAAACTGCTCCAGATACCACCCACCTGCCAGCCGCCAAGCACCTTGCCGGCCACGCCTTTATCATTCTTGAACAGCCGAATCTCGTAGACCGCATTCATGATGAATCGGTTCGTCTGATCGAGCGTCGACGGGCTCTTGTCGGCCGCCAGATTCGCCCAGTTCTGAAACCCGCCCGCGCCCAGCGCTTCGCCGGCGAACGGTCCGATCCCGAAGTCCATCAGCTTCGACCATGTATAAGACACCAGAATGCTGACACCGCTCGCATACCGCTTCTCGGCCTTCATCTCCAGCGCGTGGAACGCAGATGATGCCCAGCCCGCGCCCTGGCTCGACACGCCGTCAAAATGCGGGAACGGGCGCAGCAGTTGCGCACGGGCGACCGTCGGCCGCGACAACGCGCCAACCGCAATCTGCCCGGCGTACGGATTCGGGACCAGCTGCCGCAGCGCATCGCCGAGACTGAGATGCTCCGGCGCCAATTGATTGAACTGGCGGTTCTCCGGGAACTTCAATCCCCGGCTGCCGGCGTATCCCACTTCAAGTGTTACGTTGCCCCGCAGTTCGCGTTGAATATTGAAGTTCCACTGCGTGCTGTACGGCGTCACATTGCCGCGATCGTAGAACCCGATGCCTTGGCCAAGCAGTGTGCGCAGTCCCGCCGACGAACCGGTCGGACGGTTGAAGCCGTTCGGATACGGATCGGTCCATTTCACGATCGGGTTGATCCCGTCAAGCGAGGTCACCATGGAAGTCGTCGCCAGAAAGCCCGACGTGCCAAACGGCCCCGCGCCGCCGCCGACACCACCGCTGTGGCCGTAGAACACGCCGCCGCCGGTGCGAATCACGGTCTTGTCGTTCATGCGATACGCGAGCCCAAACCGCGGCGCGAAGTTGTTCCGATCCGGCGTTGCGTTCGTGCGCGGCAGTCCGCCGACACCAACGAAGGTCAGTCCGCCGCGCGCCGCAAGCCCGGCGGTTTGAATCGGGCTCGGGGCCGAGTAATCGAAATTCGTCAACTGATTGAACCGGTCCGTGCGCGGCGTTTCGTAATCCCAGCGCATCCCCAGATTCACTGTCAGTTTTGGCGTCACCTTCCAGGAGTCCTGCACGAAGAAACCCTGGAACTTGGTCGTCAGCGCCAGCGCCGGGACGGCGTTGACGTTGCCCGCCGGAATCCCCAGCAGGAACGACGCAAGTCCCAGCCCGACCGTCACGCCCGAAGTATTCGGATTCGGTCCCTGCGTCCACGCGGGGTTAAAGCTGAAGTTGTGCGCCTGATCACCCACTTGCAGATTGTTGAACTGCACCGCGCGGAACTCGCCGCCAAACTTCAGTGTGTGCGCCGTGAAGTTCTTGGTGAACGTTCCCTGCACGGTCTGCAGCGTATGGCCAAAGTTGATCAGATCGGTCGCGCCGACAAGCCCGCCGACGATGATGTTCGGTACCGAGCCGGTATTCGAATAACCCGTGATCGTCACCGGCGGCAGCGAAAGCGGATCCACCATTCCCTGCCGCATGTAGGACGGAAGACCCAGCGACTCAATGTTGAAGTTGTCCGAATACGGACGGCGGAAGTTGATCAACCGGCTCGCCGAATAGCGGAACACGCCCAGCATCGACGGCGAGAACGTGTGTGTATCTTCGACAACAGCGTTCCATCGGGTGAAGATCTGCGGCCCGGCGGTCGGCGCTATGTTTGCCAACTCCCGCCCGAATACTGGCGCGCGAATGAACGGCGTATCGTCGTACGAGTATCGCGCAAAGAGGCGGTTTGCGTTGCTGAAGTTGTGATCGCCGCGGAAGCTATAGGAGTCCTTCGGTACGCGGTTTCCGTCGGCGCGTGTGTAGTTGATCGCGCCGAGCGGCGCGTTCGGAACCATCGGCGCCGGGAACAGCCGCGAATAGCCGCGCGCGACAGCATCGATGCGCGCGCCGGGAATGATGTTGCCCGGAAACGGCGAACGCAGGAACCCGCCCGCGGGATTGGGGACCGTCGTCGCGGGATCGAAGACATTGACGAGCCGGCCATCGGCCAGCCGCGCGTTGCTCAGGTCGCCGGTCAGGTGTCGCGGATCGGGCAGCACCGAAGTGAAGATGATCCCCTGCACGAACCGCACGATCTCGGTGTTGACGAAGAAGAAGGTCTTGTTCCGGCCGTTGTAGAGTTTCGGAATCACAACGGGCCCGCCGATCGTGCCGCCGAACTGATTAAAGCGGAACGGCGCGCGCCGCGTGCCGCTGCGGTTGGCGAAGAAGTCGTTGGCGTTCAGCTTGTCGTTGCGCAGGAACTCATACGCCGAGAAGTGTAAGTCGTTAGTCCCGCCCTTGGTGACGACGTTGAAGACGCCGCCCGCCGCCCGTCCGTACTCGGCCGAAAAACTATTGGTCTCGACTTTGAACTCCTGCACCATATCCGGGTTGGCGTTGATGACCGGCTGATTCTGGCTCGCGGCCGTATTCGGCGCGCCGTCGAGCAGGAACTCGTTCGAGTTCGCCCGCTGTCCGTTGATCGAATACGCGACCGTCGAGATCTGATCGATGACCAGGTTATTGACACCCTGCGAGTTCCGCACGCCCGGCACCAGCATCGCGAGCGCATAGGTATTGCGGCCGAGCAACGGCAACTCGGTAACCTGCTTGTTGCCGATCACCTGGCCCACGGTCGCGCTCTCGCTATCGAGCAGCGTGATTTGAGCCTTCACTTCAATAGCTTCGGCCAGCGCGCCGACCTGCAACACCAGGTCCATACGGGCGACCTGCTGCACGGCCAGTTCAACACCCGACCGCTTTACCGGATTGAAGCCTTGCTTGGAGATCGTAACCTCATACTCGCCCGGCGTTAGCGAGGGCATCGTGTAATAGCCTTCGGCCGTGGTCTCGGTGGATGTGACGATACCGGTCGCCTTCGCGCGAACGGTGATCTTGGCTTGCGGAATGACCGCGCCGGAAGGATCGCTGATGCGCCCCGTTAGCGTTGCAACTTGCGCGAAAAGCGATGCGCCGATGAATGCGAGTCCAAGCAAGAGTCTCATAGCTGTGGGCATCATATCACCGCAGCAGTTTCCGCATCGCTTCGACAGTCGGCTTATGCGCCTCGTCCTCGGCGAGATTCCGCATCTCATGCGGATCGTTGTCGTGATCGAACAGCGCCCGTCCGCCTCGGCCTTCGTCCCACTCCGTGTAACGCCAGCGTTCGGTGCGTACCGATCGGCCGATCGCCCAGTTGCGCACCGCGAACGTCCGCGCGGGGTGATCCCACGCGGCATCGGGATTCTCAAGCAACGGTCGCAGTGAAGCGCCCTCCGTCCACGCCGGTTTCGGCAACCCGCAAAGATCGGTCAGCGTCGGGTACATATCGACGTACTCAACGGTGCGCCGCGTCGTCCGCCCCGCCGTGCGCATCCGCGGATCGGCGATAAACAACGGCCCGCGCGCCGACACTTCAAACAGCGTCCCCTTGGCCCACATCCCCTTCTCGCTCAAGTGCCAACCGTGA
>VFZW01000495.1 GCA_016871055.1 Acidobacteriota bacterium | reverse complement strand
CAACCAAGTGGAACGCTTCTTCGCACTGATCACCGAGCGCATGATCCGGCGTGGCACCTTCCACAGTGTCCACGAATTGGAAACCGCCATCTACCACTGGCTGGCCGGTTGGAACGGAGCCCCGACCCCCTTCACATGGAAGGCCTCCGCAGACGTTATCCTCGATAAGGTGCGCCGTTGTAAAGAATTATCCAAGACAGGAGACTAGGAATGGTTGATCGTCCGCGGTCGCGCCGGTCCTGGGTGTTATGCGTCGCTGGCATCATCGCGTTGGGTATCCTCTCCAGACTCGTCCGTACGGGATTGCTTGTCTTTGACAAGTACCTTGGCGATGCCTTGTACGCAGCAATGGTCTACGGGATTTTGCGTGCGGTTCTTTTCTCGAGAGCCGGGGCCGCTGGTTCTTGGGCGATGGTTGTAATGACCGGTATCGAATTGTTTCAACTGACAATGATCCCGGCACACATGCTTGCGAGCGAGTCGTTGTTGACAAGGCTTTGTGCGCGGCTGCTGGGTGTGGAGTTCGGTTTACTCGATCTGCTCGCGTATGGACTGGGGATAGGGTGTATCTATTTCGTGGATTGCTCTCAGAATGAATCGGCCGCTTAGCGAGCGGCGAAATCGGTGGCGGGGTCTTCGCGTGGAAAATTCGCCGGGCAAGGCCGTCTCCGTTCGAGACGCGGTTCGGGTAGGCGAGGCGCCCTCGCCGTTTGGTCAGGCTAGGGCGCCAGTGCCATGCGGAGAGCAGGCTCTTCTTCGGGCAGGACGGTGCGGAGGTCGATCAGGACTTTGTTGTTGTCGACTCTGGCGATGATCGGGGGCTTGTTCGCGCGGAGGCGCCGTTCGTGGCGCTTGTCGACCGCGATCAAGGCAGTGGGGAGCGTCTGATCCGGTGTTGATCCGCCACCGGCTAGCGAGTGGCCGTCGATCACTTCGGCGCCTGGGATTTTTGCTGCCAGGGCGTGGGCGCGCTTGGCGATTGCGTCGTATGAATGGCGGAGCATCGCCAGGGCTGGGACTTTTTCGTAGTCTTCGAGGAGTAGGGACCGGAGCATTGTCTCCAGCGCGTTGATGACCAGCTTGTCGAGACGCAAGGCGCGGTACATGGGATGGCGGCGGGCTTTTGCGACCAGTTCCGCACGGCCGCAGATGAAGCCGGCTTGCGTTCCGCCGAGTAACTTATCACCACTGAAACTCACGATGTCGACGCCCGCTTCCAGGCTTTCGCGGATGAGCGGTTCGTTGATGCCGTATGGTTTCAGGTCGATCAGGCAGCCGGAGCCGAGATCTTCATACACCGGCACGCCAAGTTTGCAGAGATCCTTTAGCGCCGGCTTCGCGGTGAAGCCAGTGATGTGGAAATTGCTTGGATGGACGCGCAAGAGCATCCGCGTTGCGGGCGTGATTGCGGCCTTGTAGTCGTCGAGGCTTGTCTTGTTGGTCGCGCCGACTTCGACTAGCTTGACGCCGGCGGCGCGCATAATGTCGGGGATGCGGAAGCCGTCGCCGATTTCGATGAGCTCGCCTCGACTGACGATGACTTCCCCGCCCTTGGCTAACGCGTTAAGCACCAGAAACACGGCCGCGGCGTTGTTGTTTACGGCGATGGCGGGGGCGCCGAGTAGCCGCTCCAACAAGGGGCCGAGGTGAGCGTCGCGTTTGCCTCGTTTGCCGGTGGAGAGCTCGTATTCAAGATTGCAGTAGCCGCCGGGGATGGTCATCGCGGGCAGTGGGGCGCGGCCGAGGTTGGTGTGCAGCACGACGCCGGTGGCGTTGATGACCGGGCGGAGCGACGGAGTCAAAAGAAGACCGAGACTTCGCGACGCTTCGGCGGCGGGATCGACGGCCGGCGTGTTGGCTTGCAACGCTTCGCGTGCTTGCGCGATGGCTCGCTGGGCCTCGAGCTTCAACAGAGCGTGCGGGCATTGCGGCCATTGGGCGCGCAGTTGATAGAGCAGGGCCTCGACCGACGGCAGCGTTTGCAGCGTCATCTTTATTTGCCGAGCATTGGGAAGAGGCGGCGCAGTTCGTCGTCGGAGGGACGGCGCCCGTATTCGCCGATTTCGAATGCTTCGACGAACTTCACTTTGTCGGCGCGCTCCTTGCCGTACCACTTTTCGATCGCCGCGCGAGACGCTGGGTTGACGCCAAAGTTGCGGCGGCTCTTGAGCCACTCGCGGCGGGCCTTGGGATCTTTCGGCACGTCCTTAATGCTGCCGTCGACCCAGGCGAGCCACTCGTAGAACTGCGAGACGTGGGCGTCCATGCCGTCGATCTTCTTTTCGTAGACGGCATCGATGTCGACGGCGACGTCGGGCTTGAAGGGATTGGGCTTCTGGAACGCATCGGAGAAGTACATGAACACGGGGTTCTTGGCGAGCGGCGGAGTGCCGGAGACGACGTTGGGGACAACGACCATGTAGGCGGCGTCCTGGACGACGATGCCGGTGTTGCGGTGGTCGGGATGATAATCGTTCGACCGGTGGGTGATGACGACATCGGCCTTCCACTCGCGGATGGCGCGGATGACCTGGCGGCGGATTTCGAGCGACGGCATGAGTTCGCCGTCGTGATTGTCGAGCACCTGATACTCTTCGATGCCGAGACGGCGGAGGGACTCCTGCGTTTCGAGGTAACGGCGTTTGGCGAGCGGGCCGCCGCCGATTTCGTGATGACCGGCTTCGCCGTTGGTGATGCTCAGGAATTTGACGGCGTGGCCCATTTTCGCGAATAAAACAGCGGTGCCGCCCATCTTGATATCGCAGTCGTCCGGATGCGCGCCGATGGCGAGGATGCGGAGCGATTGGGCCTGGAGCGCGAGGCACGCGGAGAGAAGCAGCAGAGTTTTCATGGTGTATCCGAGTTGGCAGCTTGTCGAAGCTGGCTGAGTTTCATTTTAGTCGCGAGGAGGGCGACGAAGCCAACGGTCCAAAGCGGGACCGTGATGACGATGAAGAGGAGCGTCGCGTATCCGGTGGCGACCTGACGGCTAACGCCGAAGAGCATTACGCCGATGATGGCGAGGGCCTGGAACGATCCGACGTTTCCGGGAGCCTGCGGGGGAATCGAACCGAGGCGAAGGATAACGAGAATGGCGGCACAGGCGGGGATCGATAGATTGAGGCCGAATCCCTTTTGGACGAAGTAGATGGGGCCGGCCTGGAGTACGAGGTAGAGCAGGCTGATGAAGAACGAACGGTAGAAGGAGGGAGAGCGGCCCATCGCTTCCAAGGAGTCTAGCAGGTGGCGCAGGCCTTGGGCCCAGATGGTGCGTTCCATCCAGCGTTCGGCGGCCTGGCGGCGGAAGATGGCTATTGCTAGCAGTCCGCCGAGGACGACGAGCATGACGGCAAGGATGCGGCTTCCGATGACGAGCAGAGGGGGGAGTTCGACGAAGAACGAAGTGATAAAGAAACCGAGAATGAGCCAGACGCCGTCGAAGAGGCGCTCGATGACAACGCTGGAGACAACGACGGTGAAGGGCACGGCGGACCAGCGGGCTTGGAGGAAACTGCGGATGACTTCGCCGGGGCGGAGCGGGAGGAGTTCGTTGGCGAAGAGGCCAATGTAGATGGCTTGCATCGACCGCCAGACGGGGAGTGCACCGACGGGTTTGAGCAGTTCGTTCCAGCGCCAGCCTTGTACACAGTAGACGGCGATGTCGCAAAGGACGGCGGCGAGGACATAGGCGCCGTCGGTCTGACGGATGCGCGGCCACTCCTCTTCCCAGTTGAAGCCGCGGTAGACAACGATCATGCAGGCGATCGAGACCGCGTAGCCGAGCGCGGGGATGAGCCATTTCTTTCCGTTGCTCAAGAACCTCATGATAGCGCGGGGGTTGGAGAGGCGGTTCGGGTTGGGGAGGGGCCCGCTCCTTGACGGTCGCGGTTCGGTAGGGCATGGCGCGGTTCGCTGGGACTGGGGCGCAAGGCGGGTGGCGACGGACGGGGCCGTCACCTGGAGTTTCTACTTTTCGCAACGCTTCGGCTGCCCAGAGCGCTTGGTGCGGAGGTACGCGCGGCGCGGGAGTCCCATTCTACTGGAGCCTTTGCGACTACACAGAAGTTTTCCAGTCAACGCCCGTCTTCGATAGCTTGTCGCTTGTCCAACCGGAGAAGATCGTGACCCGCTACACTACGAGGAGTAAATTGGAGTTGTCCCCAAATCTGAGACACGAGTCTAGTCTCCTGTCTTGGATAATTCTTTACAACGGCGCACCTTGTCGAGG
>VFZW01000494.1 GCA_016871055.1 Acidobacteriota bacterium | reverse complement strand
GGCTGGCCGGTTGGAACGGAGCCCCGACCCCCTTCACATGGAAGGCCTCCGCAGACGTTATCCTCGACAAGGTGCGCCGTTGTAAAGAATTATCCAAGACAGGAGAGTAGGCGATGAGCCGGCCACGGCTGCGGCCGCCACGAAGCAAAAGCATTGGGCGTTTCTTCCGCTAGCCGCAACCCCGACGCTGCCCCCAGTGAACGCCGCCGCTTGGGTACGTTCGCCAGTGGACGCCTTCGCGCTCCGCGCGATGGAGCAACGCGGTATCCGACCGGCTCGCCCCGCCGACGACCGGACCTTGGTGCGCCGGTTGTACCTGACGCTCACCGGCCTGCCGCCTTTGCCCGAGCAGGCGGCCGCCCCTTACACCGATACCTTGATTGACGATCTTCTGTCGCGCCCGCAATACGGCGAACGTTGGGCGCGTCACTGGCTGGATGTGGTCCGCTATGCCGAGTCGAACGGCTATGAACGCGACGGCACCAAGCCCAGCGCCTGGCGCTATCGGGACTGGGTAATCGACGCGTTCAACAGCAACAAGCGGTTCGACCGGTTCATCGCCGAACAACTGGCCGGAGACGAATTGGAAGACTCCAATGCCGAATCGCAGATTGCCACCACGTTTCTTCGGCTTGGCGTGTGGGACGACGAGCCGGCCGACCAGCGAATGGACCGTTACGATCAGCTCGATGATGTGCTGGCCACCACGTCCGCGGCATTTCTTGGCCTTACGCTGCGATGCGCGCGCTGCCACGATCACAAGTTCGAGCCGCTCAGCCAGAAAGACTACACCCGCGTGCTGTCGATCTTCGAGCCGCTTCAGCGGCCGCTCAAAGGCCAGACGGAGTTGGACCGCCAGGTGGGCACCGCGGCCGAACTAAAAGCATACGAGGATGCCGTCCGCGCCGCCGATGCCGAGGCGGATCCGTTGCGCAAGCTGATTGCGAATTTGAAGCGGGGCTTACTGGAACGCCTGCAATCGCGGGGCGAAGAAACGCAAGCCTGGCAAGAATCCCTGCCCACCGTGCTGGCGCTGCGCGTTGCGCCGGAGCGGCGATCAGCGAAACAGGCGAAACTGGCCGACGCGTTTGAGAAGAAGCTGGACGCGCATATGCTCGACCTCGCCACGGGCGAAGAACGCGGGCAACTGGACGGCTGGAACCGCCGGCTGGGCGAGATCGAAGCTTCGCGTCCCAAGCCTCCGATTCGCGCCTACGTCTGGTATGAGGAACCCGGGAAACCGGTTCCTCCGACGCGGCTGTTTCACCGAGGCGACCCCACCTAGGCGCGCGACACGGTGGAATCCGGAGTTCCGTCCATCCTCGGGGGCCATGTGTTTGAAGCTGGGAAAACCGCGGCCGGCACCAGCGGGCGGAGGCTTTGGCTGGCGCGTTGGCTGAGCGGTGCCGGCGGCCCTCTCACGGCGCGCGTTTTTGTAAATCGCGTGTGGCAGTGGCACTTCGGCGAAGGGCTTGTGGCGACCGCGAACGATTTCGGCGTAATGGGGCAACGCCCTTCCAACCCCGAACTACTCGACTTTCTTGCGGGCGAGTTCATCCGGTCCGGATGGAACGTGAAGCATCTGCAAAAGCTGATCCTTCGCTCGAACACATTCCGCGTGTCGTCGGAGTGGGACGAGCGCAATGCCGCGCGCGATCCCGAGCAGACGCTGTTGTGGCGCTGGAAGCCGCGCCGGTTGGAGGCGGAGGTGATTCGCGATTCGGCGCTGTCGGTCACCGGCAGTCTGAATCCGGCGATGTACGGTCCCAGCATCTATCCCGATTTGCCCAAGCCGGTTCTGGCACAGCAATCGAGGCCGGGCGATAACTGGGGAAAGTCACCCGGCAGCGAGGCGGCGCGCCGCAGCATCTACATCTTCGCCAAGCGAGGGCTGCCGGTTCCGGAAATCGATCTTCTGGACGCGCCCGACAGCACTGTGAGTTGTGAGCGCAGGCGGGTTTCCGTTACCGGGCCGCAGGCGCTCACGCTGTTCAACGGCGCGTTCTCGCAGCAACAGGCCGCCCGTTTGGCCGCGCGGATTCGAACCGAAGGAGGAGGCGCGCCGAAGGGCCAGGTGGCGCGGGCGTTCCAGTTGGTGTTGGGCCGCGATGCGTCGCCCCGAGAACTGGACGATTCGCTCAGCTTCCTGAACGCTTCCGGCGGCAAACTGGAGCCGTTCTGTCTGGTGCTGCTCAACACCAACGAGTTTTTCTATCTCAATTGAATCGAGGAGCCGTCATGTCGCAGTGCGGAAAAACAAGACGCGAGATGATTTGGGAGTCCGGAGCGGGTTTTGCCGGAACCGCCCTCACCTATCTCCTGGCGGGCACAGGATTCTTCAACGCGAAAGCAACGGCGGCCACGACGGGAAAGAAGCCTCATTTCGCTCCAAAAGCGAAGTCCTGCATCTTTCTGTTCATGTACGGCGGACCGAGCCACATGGACACGTTCGATCCGAAGCCGGAGTTGGTGAAGCGCCATGGGCAGCAGATGCCCAACATGGAGACCGACGCGTTGTTGAAGCTTCGCGCGGCGCGGCTGGGTGCGCTGCTGGGTAGCCGGCGCAAGTTCACGCGGTATGGACAATCGGGCATCGAAGTCTCGGACTTTTATCCGCATGTTGGCAAGTGTATTGACGACATCGCTGTGATCCGCAGCATGTGGACCGACAGTTTCGCGCATGGCTCCGGATTGCTGCAGATGAACACCGGGTTTATCCGCCAAGGCTTTCCCAGCATCGGCTCGTGGCTTAACTACGGCCTGGGTACGGAGAACGAGAACCTGCCCGGTTACGTGGTGATGCTCGATCATCGCGGAGGCCCCATCTCCGGCCCACCCAACTGGGGCTCGGGTTACATGCCGGCCAGTTTCCAGGGCACGCAGTTCCGGTCTTCCGGAGATCCAATACTGAACATGGAGCCGCCGGCCGGCGTCACGGCCGAGCAGCAGCGAAGGCAACTGGATCTGTTGGCGAAGCTCGGCCGCGGCCCGGCCGTTGCCGGCGCACCCGAAAGTGACGAACTGAATGCGCGCATCGCTAGTTTCGAACTGGCTTTCCGGATGCAGTCCACGGCGCCGGAAGCAGTCGACCTGTCGAAGGAGAACGAAGAGACCAAGCGGCTGTACGGCCTGGACAACCCGGTGACGGCGCCCTACGGGCGGAACTGCCTCATCGGGCGGCGCCTGGTGGAGCGAGGCGTACGCTTTGTGCAGTTGTACTCTGGCGGCGGCCACGGCGACGCCAACTGGGATGCGCATCGCGACGTGGACGAAAATCACTCCGAGCACTGCGCCGAGACAGACCAGCCAATCGCCGCCCTGCTCACGGATCTCAAACGCCGCGGCCTGCTCGATCAGACCTTGGTGATTTGGGGCGGCGAGTTCGGACGCATGCCGATGAGCGATACCACACGCGTGGGAACCAAGGGCGGGGGGCGCGACCACAATCCCAAGGGCTTTTCCATGTGGATGACAGGAGGCGGCGTGAAAGGAGGCCAGGTAGTGGGAGCCACCGACGAGTTCGGCTACGCGGCGGTGGACAATCGCATCCACGTGCACGATCTGCATGCCACCATCCTCCATCTGATGGGCTTGGATCATACACTGCTAAAGTATTTCCACGGCGGGCGGAACATGCGGCTGACCGATGTGCATGGCCATGTTGTGAAGCAGCTATTGGCGTAGAGCGATCGACTTCAACACCAACACGCCCGCAGACCAAGTTCGTAAGGGAGGTTCTTTCATGACGACCGAATTCCAGCGCATCGCGCTATTCCTCGTGTGCGCCGTGCCGATGTTGGCCCAGATCGGAGGTGGCTCCGTCGTCGGACTGGTGTCCGATCAAAGCGGTGCAGCCGTCCCGAACGCCACTGTGAAGATCACCAACATTCTGACCAACGTTTCCAGCAAATCAACTACCAACCAGGCCGGCCACTACGAGTTCCCGTTGCTTCCCGCCGGGAGCTACGTCATCGACATTCAGGCGCAGGGCTTCAGCGCCACCAAAACCAATGAGTTTGTTCTCAATGCCGGCACTCGTCCGCGCTTCGATCTGACGCTGGGACTGACCGGAGTTGTTGAGCAGATCACCGTTTCCGACTAGGCGCCGCTTGTGAACGCCACCACCACCGAACTCGGTGTGGTGATCGAGCGGCGCAAGATCGCCCAGCTTCCACTCAACGGGCGAAACTATCAAGTTCTGGTGGCGCTTCAGCCGGGAGTGTTTTTTCGTCCAGCGACAACCGTGGGAGGCCGCG
>VFZW01000493.1 GCA_016871055.1 Acidobacteriota bacterium | reverse complement strand
ACTCGGGAGAGGTTTCACGGCCAAAGCGGAGAATTAGCTTCCCCGCCGTTTCCGCCACTCTTACAGGCACTACCGGTCGGCCGAGATGTTGCATCAAACGGGTAACGCCCGGAAGAGGTTCCCCGATTGTGGTTCTCGGAAACCTCATCTTGAGATCTGAACTCGCGGGATCCGCACCCAATGCTGATGGAGTCCGACGGCTTCTTAGTGATGGCGCTCGGTCGCCAATCCGTCCAAGCCGCCGCGAGCGCCACCAACGGAGGCGAACAAGGGAATCGAAGGAAGAAAGGCAAACCTCACTTTATCAGCAACTTCGGGGTTTGCGAGAACCACAATCGGCCCGGGCAGTGAGAAATGCAGGCTAAGAGTAGGCTAGGCTAAGAGCCGCTGCCGTTGGTGTCGACAAGACCACTCAAGCCCGGTCCTCCCGCCGCCGTGTAGCCGCGGCTGGCGCCGTTTGCACCGGGGCTAACCCAGAAGGAGTAAAGCGATCCGTTCTTGAGCGAGAATCGAAGCCTCACCGTTTTCCCCACGAGGTTGGCCAGATTCTTTCCGCGTTTCCAGCGGATCTCCACCACCGTGCGGTCACCCGTGAAGGGAACGCACTCGGTCAACGTGTAGGGCTCGACCGGCTTACCCGATTCGTCCAGCACTTCCGCCCGCAATTCGCCGGCGGAGGCGTTGACAAAAAGGTTCTTTCCGGAGAAGCGCACCGGTCGAGTGGTCACCGTTCCACCCGCCGATCCGGCATCCAGCGAAGCGAACCCGTCGCGGCGCAAGGTGACCAATCCGACCGAACGATAGGAATCCGGCTTCCGGAAATCGCCGGACCGGCCCCCGACGTAAAAATGCAGCTTGTCTCCAACGATCAAGCAGCATCCGCCGGCCGAGTGAAGATAATCGTGGTTCCAATCCCCCTCGCGCGGCGAAGTGGCCACAAACGGCCGCCGGTCCGGACGGTCCCAGTGGAACCCGTCGCGGCTGAATCCGATCACGAGTTCATTGCCCTTGCGCTTTCTGCCTCGCATGACGCTGAAGAGCCCCAGCAACACACTTTCGTAGGCCACGGCGTCCAATGTGTACAGTTGAGCCTCGGTTCCCGGTTCGGCGGGATCACCCGCATCCAGTTTGTCGGCGCCCACCCAATAGGTTGGTTGATGCGGCTCCCAAGCCGCACCCCTCAAGAGATCGGTATTCTCCCAATAGCGGCGGACGCGTAGTTTGTTTGCGGTTCCCCGCAAGCTATACACCCAGACCTTTCGAAAAGGATTGTAGAAGAACGTGCTGCGGTCGCCGCAAGTCCCGGTCGTCGCCACAACCCCGGTCCAATGAATGCCATCCGGCGAGAACTGCAAACGCATTCGGTAGGGGGCAGTTTCAATCGGCACCATCGACATCTTGAACCGCTTGGCGGGGTCGCGCTCCGCCAAGTCCATCCACACGGTTGAAGAATCCCGGTTGGTACCCTCGACGACATTCGTCCCGGGTTTCACATCCAAGACCGGCCGGTTCCAGTGAACGCCGTCGGTGGACTCCGCCAAGCAGGTCGCTCCGGGCTGAAATCCGCCCATGTACCACATCCTGAAGCGCTTGGATTTGGCGTCGTACCACACACCGTCGCTGAAGGTCATTGCCGTACCGAGTTCCTTAGTCTTCTCCCAGGGATACTTCGCGTCCGGCCGCAGCACCGGGCTGGCGGAGTGGATTTCGGGGGTATGAAAACGGCGCGTCAAGTCCATCCGCTCGATGAGAAAATCGTCGAAGAACAGCTGGCGGCCGACATCGATGGGAACCACTTGAGGCCGCTCGGCGAGGTACGGCACGGCCATGGGCTCCCGGCTCAAGGTTTGTGCCTGGGGAGGCCACTGCTTGGGAAGCCTTATGCCGTTGTAAAGCAGTTCGCCTTTCGCGCTTTCGTCGGCCCGCGCGGCCGGCGTTGCGCTGAACAGTGCCGTCGACGCAGAGATAAAGTCGCGGCGTGTTCGGCGATTGAAACTCATATCGTTCTTCCTCTCTTCTAAAAACTGAGTTTGAGCGACAGTTGAATGGTGCGGTTCGATTGGGAGGTCAATCCCCGCTCCGCGTTGCCGGAGTTGGTGATGCGCCCAAAGTTTGGCGTTCCCAGCGTCACGGCGCGGCCCAAAAAGAATTGCGGCGTATTGGTGAGGTTGAAGAAGTCGGAGCGGAACTGCAGCTTGAGCCGCTCCAGGACCACGAAGTTTTTGAACAGGCCCAAGTCCATGTTGGAAGTCCCGGGTCCTTCGAGAATCGAGAAACCCGCGTTGCCGAGACTGTAAATCGGACTTGGATTGACAAAGCAACTCGTATCGAACCAACGTTCCAGAGTTCTTTTGCTTACAGGCAGATTGCCGTCGCAGATGCGATTCGGGTATCTCTGCTCGGCGCTCGCGCTGCTTACGCCAAACTGATTGCCATCTCGCGCCGTGTAGATGCCGCTTACCTGCCATCCGCCCAGAACGGCGTTGGAAACGCCACCGTACTTCAGCCAGCGTTTTCCCTGACCTACTGGAAGTTCGTAGTTGTAGTTGACGACAAACACGTTGAAGGGTGTGGATCCATCCGGCGCCCACTGCAGCCGCCAGTTGGAGGCATCCCGCTGAAACGTGGTGCCGCCCACGCCGCTTCTAAATTCGGTGTTGCAGCACCGGCCGGGATGATTAGTCATGTTCTTTTGAAACGAATACGACGCAAAGAGGGACAGTCCGCTCTTGTTACGCCATTGAACCGTCGCCTGGAGCGCGTTGTACTCCGAGTCGCCACGGTTGCCGAAGGCCGCGATGTATCCCATCGACGGGAACGGGCGCCTCTGCTGAAAAGTCCGCCCGCCAAACAGGTTGTCGGGACCGTATTGGTCGGCCGGTGGAAGGTTAAAGTCAACGTTGACGGAGCTATCCATGTGGACTCCTTTTGTCCCCACATAGCCCACGTCGGCGCTGACGTTGGACGAGAACTGGTGCTGGATCGTGAAATTCCACATTTGCCAGTAGGGCGTGGGAATGCGGTCCGGAAAGAACGGCGCGCGCAGCGAAGGTGTCGGAGTTACCGGGAACCTGGACTGGGGAATCGCGGGAAGGGCCTGCCCAAAAGCGATCGCCGGCTGGGTGAGGTTCTCGAAGAAAGTTCCCCGGCGCTCCACGATCTGGGCGCGGCTTAGCGGCGCCACGCCCTGCACCTCCGGACCAATGCCCTGCAATTGAGGAAATGTGGAAATGCCATAAGCGGTACGCAATACCGTCTTTTGCGTAAGCAGATAGGTCAAGCCTATGCGCGGCACGAACAGGTTCTTCGCCGGCTGGCTCAAGGCATCCTTTCTCACGAGCAGATTCTGCGCGGGATCGTAGGCGCTGATGCGGCCTTGGGTTTCCCGCAAGGATCCGAAGTAGTCCCAGCGGACGCCGAGGTTCAAAGTCAATCGGCGGTTCATCCTGAAGTCGTCTTGAAAGAATGCGCCGACTTCGGTGGAGCGCAGTTCCACTGGAGAAGTGAAGGTTTGATTCACGAGGATCGGCATGCCTAGAAGGACGTCCGTCAGAGCGTTGCCGGTCGCGCTCGGGATCGCCGGGTTATTGGTAAAACCGCCGTTGAAGGTGTAGCAGCCGGCCGGGCAGCTTTGCCGGCTTTCGAAGGTCGTCAAACGGCGAAACGAGAAGCCAAACTTCATGCTGTGCCTTCCGCGGAAGGCGCTGGTGGTGTTGTCGATCGAGTAGCTTCGCTGCTTGTTCGTTCCGAAAGGCGCGGCCACTCCCAACGCGCAGTCCTCCGCGCAGCCCGCTAAAACAATGTTCGGAAATCCGATTGCCGCTGGATCGTTCGATGGAATCCCGATCTGGTCGCCCAGATAGTTCTTCTGATCGTCGCTGGAGGCAAATATATTGTCCGTGTCCTGGAGTCCAAACCGGAACTCGTTCAGCAACGATGAGCGAAACGTGTGCGAGTGATTGAACTGCGCACCGTAATTCTGAGTGCGGTTCTTGGCGATATTGGTGTTGCCGACGGACTGATAAATCGGTTCACTCGCCGAATTCACCGGGCCAGTCGTAAAGCGTCCATAGACCCGGTCGCGAGCGCCGATCTGATAGTCCACGCGCGTCATGAGTTGATCCGCCCGCAGCCGGCTGGGCGGATTGACCAGATTGTGGTTCTCGCAAACTCCGAAGTTGCTGATAACTTGGGGGTTGCCCTTCTTCCTTCGATTCCCTTGTTCGCCTCCGTTGCTGGCGCTGGCGGCGGCATTCTTGGCTTTCTTTCGCCA
>VFZW01000492.1 GCA_016871055.1 Acidobacteriota bacterium | reverse complement strand
AGACGGGAGCAGAAGGCGGCAAAGCGCGGGCGGCGAAACACACAGCAGAAGAGCTGTCTAAGTGGGGCAAGATGGGCGGACGACCACGGAAAGATGGATCGAAGGCAGTGAGGAAAGGGAGCCAATAGATGT
This sequence comes from Acidobacteriota bacterium, assembly GCA_016871055.1. Classification (GTDB taxonomy): domain Bacteria; phylum Acidobacteriota; class Terriglobia; order Bryobacterales; family Bryobacteraceae. The sequence continues at coordinate 4,167 of VFZW01000492.1, read as the reverse complement.
CAGTCTATAAGCGCGGCAAGATCTGGTGGTATCGGTTCAAGTGGAACAACGAAGAGGTCCGCGAGTCTTCCAAGCAGACCAACAAGCGGGTTGCCGAACAGATGGAAGCGGCGCACAAGACGGGGCTTGCGAAGGGCGAGGTCGGTATTCGAGAGAAGGCGAAGGTCCCGACGTTGAAAGAGTTCGGCGCGGGCTTCATGCGCGCCATCGAAACGCAATGCGCCGAGAAGCCGGGGACCATCGAGTTCTATCGGAGCCGCTACTCTGTCTTGGCGGCGTCCGAACTGGGCGAGCGCAAGCTCGACGCCATCGACGAAGGGGTCATCGAGAAATACCGGCAAACGCGCGCGGGCTTCCAATCGCGGCGGAAGTTGGCGCTGTCGCCCGCTTCGGTCAATCGCGAACTGGCGACGCTTCGCCGCGCACTTCGATTGGCGTATGAATGGAAGGTGCTGAACCGCGTTCCGCGAATCAAGCTGTTGCGCGGGGAGCGGAACCGTGAGTACATTCTGCCGCATGACATGGAAGCCGCCTACTTCTCGGCGCTACCGGCTCCCCTGTGCGACGTGGCGGTTTTGCTGGTCGATACCGGCTTGCGGCTCGGCGAAGCGCTCTCGCTCGATTGGCGGCAGGTGAGACTCGAACCGGCAAACGGAGCGCGGTTCGGTTACGTGACGGTTCTCAGCGGAAAGGCCAAAAGCAAGAAGTCCCGAAACGTGCCGCTGAGCGGGCGCGCGGTCGAGATGCTTCGGCGGCACGAGCCGAAGGCCGAGGGACTGGTCTTTCGGCGCGACGACGGCGAGCCGCTTTCGAAGTCGCTGCTAGGACAACAACAGACGCGCGTGCGGGCGCTCCTGAAGCTTCCGGGGGACTTCGTACTGCATTCCCTTCGGCATACATTTGGCACGCGCCTGGGCGAGGCTGGGGCCGATGCGTTCACGATTATGAAGTTGATGGGGCATTCAACCGTGATAGTTTCGCAGCGCTATGTGCATCCTTCGCCAGAAGCGGTAGAATTGGCATACGAGCGGTTGACCGCGCTGAATATGCAGAAGGTACGCACAATTCGTGGCACAATTCTGGAAGCGGATTCAGGAGCGATTCAATAACTCGTTTGTTATCAACGCGCCCGGGTGGCGAAATCGGCAGACGCAACGGACTTAAAATCCGTTTTTCCGCAAGGAGAGTGCGGGTTCAATTCCCGCCCCGGGCACCAGCACAAGGAGATTCGGTGATGCGGTCTACTTCGAAGAACTCGCCCATTTTCGCGGCCTGTGCGTTTTTGTTTGTTCCGGCGTTGTTGGCGCAGAACGCGGTTGATCCGCGGGCGGCGCTGGAGAATGCGGCGAAGTCGCTGGTGCGGTACCAGCCGCCGAAAGCGGCGGTTCCGGTTCGCGTAACACCTGCTGGACCTTGTGCGGCGGCGCTTGTGGATGTGACGCCGCCTTCGTGGTCGAAGATTACGGTAGTTCCGCCGCAGGCGACTTCCGATATGCCGGTTGTCAGCGTGCCCGCGCCGGCATGTCCGGCGAAGTGACGCATGGCGCGTTGGATTTCAATCTTTGATGGAGGCTTGTGTAACGCAATGAAACTTGCAGCTTTCTTTTTGATTCCGGCGATGGCGTACGCGCAGGAGTTCGCGCAAGGCTGGATGGGTGAGTTCGAGCACGCCTCGAAGCAGATTCATCAACTGCTGGAGGCGACACCGGAAGCGAAGTTGTCGTGGCGGCCGGCGCCGGGGATTCGCTCTACGGCGGAGGTTTACGGTCATATCATCGAGGGCAACTATTTCTTGTTGCGCTAGGCGGGTGTGGCGTCGCCGGGCAACTCGAAGAATCTGCCGAAGGGAATTGTGTCGAAGGCGGATCTTGCGAAGTGGTTGAAGGATTCCGAGGACGCCGTGCGCGCGGCGTATCCGAAAGCCGATATGAAAAAGGCGGTGAAGTTCCTTGGCAAGGACACGACGGTAGAGGGCGTATTCCTGCGGTTGCTGGTGCACAGCCACGAGCACATGGGACAATTGATCGCTTACGCCCGCTCGACGGGCGTCGTTCCTCCATGGTCCGCCAAATAGTCCTTGCTTGTTGCATGATGCCGCTTGCGGCGCAGTCGCCCGAGTTGGGCCAGGGATGGCTGCCGGAGTTCGAGTTGGTGTCGAAGCAGTTCTTGCAGTTGGCCGAAGCGACGCCGGAGGAGAAATTCGCGTGGCGTCCGAAGGACGGCGCGCGCTCGGTGAGCGAGATCTACATGCAGGTTGTATTGGGCAACCTGGTGCTGTTGACGCGGTCCGGAATTGTGGAGCCGATGGGGTTGAGCCAGTTGCCGAAGGATTTCGAGAAGAGTCTCACTTCGAAGGCGGATGTGCTGAAGTGGCTGAAACTGTCGCAGGACGCGGTGCGGATGTCGGCGCCGAAGGCGAAGCTCAAGACTCGCGTGAAGCTGTTTGGGCAGGACACGACGACCGAGGGCGTGTTGCTGCGGTTGCTTTTGCATAATCACGAGCATCTGGGACGGCAGGTTTCCTATGCGCACATGATGGATGTGGCGATTCCGTGGGAGAGGCGTTAGGGGGCCGGCTACGGTGGATTGCGCGTTGGCATCGCAAATAGGAAAGCTCGCCGCGCCATTTCGATTCCAAGTATAAAGTAGTCTTTTGCCTTCCATCCTTCGAGTTCTGGATCTCGGCCTCGCCGTGTGTTGGTTGAACGTGTACCTTGTTCGCCAGGCGTTGTCGATTCCGTTCCTGGGCCAGATGCATTCGATGCACGGCTTCTGGGAGGCCGTGGGCAGATGGTGCGGCGCGAACGGGTGGCTGGGCGTTTGGATTCCGAATTGGCTGGGCGGACTGCCTTCGGAGTTCGCTTACGCGCCGATGGTCCCGTTCCTCGCGGCGCAGTTTGGTTCGCCGGTGGTTTGCGTGATCGCGTTTTGTGTTGGACCGGTGGCGCTGTTCGCACTTGTGTGGGAACTCACGCGCAAACCTTTCGCGGCGTTCTTCGCGGCGGTGATCTACTCGCTTTGCGCGCCGACGGAACTCTTGCAACCCGATGGCGCCTTCGCGTGGAGACACTTCCTCGACGCGCGCCGCCTGTATGTGACGTTCGTCTGGGACGAGGCGCCGCATCAAATCGCGCTGGCATTCGTTTGCCTAACGGTCGTGGCGTGGTCGCGCGGTTGGCGCGGGACGGCTGTTGTGTCGATCGCACTGGCGGCGCTGGCGAGTCCGTTCGGCATCACCGGCTGTGTGCTGTTTGGGTTTTGCTGGCTGCTTGCGTATGGATGGTCACAACGGCGTATGGTCGTTTCGACGGCTATCGCCGGCTATTTGATCGTGTGTCCGTTTTATCCGCCCTCGCTGTTTGCAGCGCTGCGGCGCAACGGAGCGCTGGCGCCGGAGAGTGAATGGACGGCGTCGGCGTGGATGGTGCTCGCGGTGACTCTGATCGTCATGCTTTTTCTCGCTGCTAAGCGGCTGCCGTTCTTCGCGCTGCTGGCGGTATTGATGTCGTCGATACCGATGCTCTTTTACCGGTTCGATCTGCACTTTATCGATCAGCCGGGGCGGTACAAGATCGAAATGGAACTGGCGCTGGTTGCGGCGGCGGTCGTAGGCGCGTCTGCGCTGCCCCGACGGTTTGCTCGCGTTGTCGCGGTTGGCGCGTTGTGTTTCTGTGCGTATCAGACGGTGCAGCATCGCCGCTTTTCGAAGAAGTCGATCAAGGCGGCCGATCCGGCGAAGACGATCGAATACCGCGTCGCGAAGTGGGTGGAGGCGAATCTGCCGAATGAAACCGTTTACGCCGCCGGGTCGATCGCGCAGTGGATCAACAGGTTTGGCAATGTGCGGCAGTATGGCGGCGGCGCGTATCCGACGGCGATCAACATCGAGCAGCAGAAGCTGTACTGGAGCGTGCTCGGCGAGCGCTCGGCCGAAAAAGTGGCGGCGCAGCTTGGCGCGGCGGGTGTGGGCGCGATCATCGTTTCGGGTCCGCAGAGCCCGGAGTTCTGGAAGCCCTATCCGCGCGATATCGATGTCTACACGGGCAAGCTGCCGGTGCTGTGGTCTGACGGATCTTAGCCCTCTTTGAATCACCGCTTTCGCCGTCAAGTGGTTGATGTGACAACGCTTAACTCACATTTATTGCTACTATATGTAGTCATGTAATA
>VFZW01000491.1 GCA_016871055.1 Acidobacteriota bacterium | reverse complement strand
GAGCGCGGCTTCTTTGTCAAAGATCTCGGCGGCGCGGCGTTCGAGTTGGTTGATGGTTGGGTCTTCGCCGTACACATCGTCGCCGACATCGGCGGCGGCCATGGCGGCGCGCATCGCGGCAGTGGGTCTAGTGACGGTGTCACTGCGAAGGTCGATGAAATTCATGCGGCAAGAAACTCCTGGAATATTTCGTTGGAAAGAAGGATACCGCGCGGGGATAGGCGCAGGCGAGGGCCATCCTTTTCAAAGAGACCCTGGTTGAGGAAACGCGTGATGGCGGGTTCGTGCGCGAGCCATTCCGACGGGCTGGGCTCGATACCTTCGCGCAGGCGCAGGCCCACGAAGAATCGTTCTTCGTCGGGATTGGCGCGTGTTATTTCGATGCTGGGATCGGCGGCGGCGGCGTACGCCGCGGCGGTTTCAACGTTCCGCCATCGCGAGCAGTTATCGAACGAGTGTGCGTCGGCGCCGAATCCGATGTAGGGTTCCAGCCGCCAGTACTTGAGATTGTGCTTCGACTCGAAGCCGGGTTTGGCGAAGTTGGAGATCTCGTAACGTTCGATACCGAGTTCTTGCAGGCGCTCGGTGGCGCGCTCATACATGGCGACAATGGCTTCGTCGGCCGGGACATCGCGCGCGCCATAGCGCGGGCCATCGTTGAGGATTTCCAGGCCAAGCCGCGAGTCTTCGTCGACTTCGAGCATGTAGACGGAAACATGCGGCGGATCGAGACGAGCGACCCATTCAAGCGATGTTTCCCACGAGCCGGCTGTTTGGCCGGGCAGCCCGGCGATGAGGTCGATATTGAAGTTGGCGATGCCCTGCGCGCGCATCTGCGCGACATTCTCTTCGACGATTGCAGCAGTGTGTTTTCGGCCAGTGCGGCGCAGTTCGGCGTCGACGAAGGACTGCGCGCCGAGGGAGACACGGTTGAAGTGCGGCGAAATCGGCGCGAGCGCGCCGGGCGCGGCTTCGAGCGTCGCTTCGGCCCACGGATTTCCGGGTAGTTCGCGAAGGAGTCGATCGAGAGTTTCGTGGTCGATCAGGCTGGGCGTACCGCCGCCGATGTAGAGCGTGTCGGGCGTCCAGCGCCATTCAGCGGCGCGGATTTCGCGGATCAGCGCGTCGACGTATTCTCCTTCAAGCGCCTTCGGAAATACACCCGAGGCGAAGTTGCAGTAGGTGCACTTCTGCGCGCAAAAGGGCCATGAAATGTAGACGCCCGCCATCGGTCCGCTACAGGGCAACCTCTTCGCCGAGTTGTTCCGAGATGTGGGACGACATCAGCGAACGCAGCGATTCGCCGCTGCCGGGCATGGCAAATTCGTCGCCGTTCCAATCGAGTTTGAAACTGCGCGAATGCGCCGAAACCCAGATCTGGCGAACGGGCGCGTTGGGGGAAACGACGAACTTCGCCGGCGGATCGTCGAACTCAATCGTCAGCGCGCCGTTGTTCAAATCGGTGTCAAAATCGTGAGAATCCGCGGCGCGGGTAAGCGCACGGAACAGATCGTCGATCGCGTTATCGGCGGCGTGACGGAAGACAGCCTCATCAAGCATATCTTTTGACGGTACCAGTTTATTGGGCGCAACCAAAGACGAGCCGCGATCATCTGATAGCCTGTACATTTACGGCCACGAATGGAACAGCACTGTATACGCCACACGGAACTTCCGGGCGCTTCGCGTCTGTTCGGAGACTTGCTCTATCGCTTTGACCGCGTCGAGCGGTTCTATCAGCATGCGCCGTACGATCCCGAATCGCTGGAGCGAGCGGCGCGCGAGGTTGTTTATCCCGACGACCGCCGCGCGGCGGTAGCGGCGGCGCTACGAGAGTTAAATCCCGACAACACCTCGCTCGATGCGTTCGCCAAGCCGGGAACGGTAGCGGTGGTTACGGGCCAGCAGGTGGGGCTTTTCGGCGGTCCGCTTTACTCGGTGTTCAAGGCGCTGGCGGCGGCCCGCGCGGCGAATTCGCTGACCGATCGCGGCATTTGCGCGGTTCCGGTTTTTTGGCTGGCGACCGAAGATCACGACCTCCCCGAGATCAATCAGTTCTGGGCGTTCGGCGTGGATCAGTCGCCGGAGGCGCTGGCGACGTCGGCGCAGAATTCGCTCAACGGCCCGGCAGGGCCGATCACGCTGCGCGATGTTCCGCTCGATGCGCTGCGCGCTCGATTACGCGGACTGCCGTTCGCCGATGAAGCATACGAATTAGTGGCGGACTGTTATCGCGAGGGCGCGTCCTTCGGCGGGGCGTTTCGCAAGCTGATGGGGGAGTTGCTCAAGCCGTATGGGGTGCTTTTTGTCGACCCGCTATCGCCCGCATTGCGGCGCGTGGCCTCGCCGTTTCTTGAGCGTGCGTTGCGAATGTCTGGAGACCTGGTGCGCGGCGTGCAGGAACGGAGTAGAGAGCTGGAGGCCGCGGGCTATCACGCGCAGGTGCATTTGGAAACAAACGCGTCGCTGCTGTTCTCGCTCGATGGCGGGAAGCGGACGGTCTTGAAACGGACCGAAAAAGGCTTCAACGATTTCACCGCGGACGAGCTTGCGGCGCGCGCGGAGGCGTTATCGCCAAACGCGCTGCTGCGGCCAGTGATGCAAGATTTTCTGTTGCCGACGGCCGGATACCTGGGCGGGCCGGCGGAGTTAGCATATTTTGCACAGAGCCGTCCGCTCTACGACGCGCTGCTCGGGCGTATGCCGATGGTGGGCCATCGCGCGTCGTTCACATTGCTCGACGCGCGCGCCGCGAAGTTGACGGCGCGATATGGCATCGGTTTCAAAGATATCGCGACGCCGGACGTTTCGCTTCGTGAAACGATGGCGGCCCGATTGGTGCCCGCCGCATTGAATGAGAAGTTTTCGACGGCGCGCGCGGATGTCGAAAAACAGCTCGGTGTCTTATCGGCCGCGGTTCGCGGGTTCGATCCGGGGCTCGAAAAAGCAGTGGCCAAGAGCCGCGCGAAGATGCTGTATCAAGTGTCGAAGTTGGAGCGTAAAACCGCGCGCGAGGCGATGCGTCGCGATCAACAATCGGCGGCCGATGCGCAGTATCTGCACGATCTGGTCTATCCCCACCGGCACCTGCAGGAGCGCTTTTATGGAGTCCTTCCGTTCCTGGCGCGGCACGGCATGGACTTGATCGACCGCGTGTATGAGTGTGTGAAGACGGAGTGCCCGGACCATCAGGTTCTAACGGTCGATTGATACAATAACCGGATGCGTTTGAATGCCGTGAAGCAAGCCCTCAAAGAGGGCAAGACGGTTCTAGGAACATCCTATGGCCAGTTGCGCGATGTAGAGATCGCGCGGATCTTGAAGGCGGCGGGGTTCGACTACGCCTACCTCGACGCCGAGCACGGCGGCTACGATGTCGAAACGGTGCAGGACATCTGCCGCGTGGCGAATCTGTGCGGATTGACTGTTTTTACACGCGTCGCGGATATGCAGTACGACCTGATCGCGCGCGTACTCGATTGCGGTTCGGACGGCGTGATTTTTCCACGCGTTGAGTCGCCCGAGCTGCTGGCGCGTGCGGTGTCCTGGTGCAAGTTCCCGCCCGTCGGCATTCGTGGATTTGGGCTCGGTACGATGCAGGCAGACTATGAACCGGCGACGATTCCGCAGTTGATCGAACACCGCAACGAGAACGGCATGATCATCCTGCAGATCGAGACGGAGAAGGCAGTGGATGGGCGCGAGGAGTTGCTATCGGTGCCGGGACTCGATGTCGTGATGGTCGGCCCGGTCGATCTGTCGATCTCGCTCGGCGTGCCCGGCAATTTCGACAGCCCGAAATTTATCGATGCGATCGACAAGATCCGCGACACGTGCGTGGCGAAGGGAATCGTGCCGGGTATTCAGTGCCGGAGCGTGGCGTTGTCGAAGTTCTGCCGCCACCGTGGCTTCCGGTTTCTCGGCACGTCGAACGAGTGGGCGCTTCTGCTGGAGAAGGCGAAGGAAACGGTAGCGGCTCTGCGCTAGCGTTTTGTGGTGGCCGAACTCGGGGTCGAACCGAGATGCCCAGTGAAGGGCGACGGATTTTGAGTCCGTTGCGTCTGCCAGTTCCGCCATTCGGCCAACCGGTTGGCAAAATCAATTGTAGCAGCCGGGAGTGCTAGAGCGAAACTACCGCCACGTGGTAATTGACCAGGTTAATAGAGCCCAGCGGAAGAATTGCGCGTATACTTGCAATGATCCGTAATAGACACGCCGATGGAACCTGCTCAGCTAGTCTCCTGTCTTGGATAATTCTTTACAACGGCGCACCTTGTCGAGGATAACGTCTGCGGAGGCCTTCCATG
>VFZW01000490.1 GCA_016871055.1 Acidobacteriota bacterium | reverse complement strand
GTCACGGTCAAGGTTCTGTTAACCGCCAGAAAGTGACTATTTTCCTATATATTTTCGCGGCTTCCGCCGATTAGACTATTGGAGAGAGGGATCTCGCTATTGTCTAACACAACAGCCTTCGCGCCGGTGGACCGGATCTGGAAACTGCCGCCGCTCATTCTTCACCCGTTCTCGGACGCCTCGGGCCCGAACAAACTGGTGGAAAGTTCCCGCGCCAGCATGATGCTGCAAGGGATGTTGCCGAACAACGAATTCTCAATCAGCGAGCTCGATCGCCGCCTGCTGGAAGGCCGCTACTGCGAGATCCGCATGCTCTACTATGTTGGCAAGGATCTTGTCCGCTGGGTCGAGCAGTGCATGGACATCGTGCAGCGCGATCCCGCCCTGCAGAACGAGAACATCAACGAGCAGAGCTTCGCACAACTGCTGATCGACGACCCGCCCGAGAACGTCAAAGAAAAGCGCCGCCGCTGGGGCGTGGCCGACTACCGCGCCATATTCTCTCGCTCCTTCGGCCTCAACATGGTCTTTGGTGACGCGCCGACTCGCCTCACTCTCGCCGACGGCTTCATCCGCCACTGCTACCGCTACGCCGATCACATGTACGCCTGCTACCAGAGCCAAACTCCCGGCCGCCAGATCCGCTGCGCGTCGTTTGAGTTCGATCTCTTCGCCTCCGGCGAATACTCGCGCATGCTGGAACGCGAGTGGCAGGGTTCGATCGAGCCGAACTGAGCTTCGACGTTACGAAGTGTGTTTGATCGCCGAGACGACGTCGGGACTTAGACGCATCTCAACAAACCATTCTTTCGGATACAGGTAGTCTTCGCCTGATTCGTCAACCACCCGGACCATGCCTTCTTTCGCAGCGTCGGCGTCTGAGAGGGTTTCGTATAACTTTCTCAGTTCCAAAGAGGCAGGCACTCCGTCGTTCCTGACACACAGTGCGAATTCAGTTTTCTTACGAGTGGACATGTTAGTAGAGAAAGCGTTTGATTTTCGGTTCCCGTTTGCCGATGCCATGAGCCTCATACCAATGGACCTCAGCTAGTCTGATCCTACCATCGGCCAATTCCACGTTCGCAACAGCTTTCAATTTTCGCCACCTGCCTTGTCCGTAAAGCCTTCGAAATCTCGCAAGGTCCCGGATGGAATGGCGCACCGCGATAGTCTCCGGGTGCGTGACGAGTTCGACGAACTCGAACACCACTCCCTAATCTTAGCCGCGTTGCGTTACCCTCGGAGAATCGGATGACGCTCAAAGACCCTATAGACACCCGGCCAAATCAGCTCACCTGCCGCGAATCCGGCGAAATCACACAAAGCTACGGCGCCTTTCACCGCGAGTTCGAACAATACATGACCGGCGTTCACCAGGTGCGCTCCACCCACCGCCGTACCGTCGAACGAACGGAAGGCGACTACTACAAATAACCACCATGTTCTCCCTCAGCCACTCTCACCGCAACCAGATCCACTACCTCGACACGCTCAAAGGCATCGCCTCCATGCTCCGCAATCCGGAGTCCACCGAGTCGGTCTTCGACATCGAAGACGGCCTGAGCGACATCGAAGCCACGCGCCTCGCCATGCTCCACGTCCGCACAAGGATCCCGACATGGCCGCCATGATCGAAGACCGCTACCTCCGCACCGAAGAGCACGATCTCGAAGCTCTGCTCAAACTCCCCGCCGATACGCTCGGCTACGCCTTCGCGCGCAACCTCACCGACAAAGGTTTCGATCCCGATTACTTCCGCAAGCGCGAGGTGAAAACCGACATCGACTACGTCCTCATGCGCCTCCGCCAAACGCACGACATCTGGCACGTCATCACCGGTTTCGATACAGACCCCGTCGGCGAACTCGGCGTCAAGGCCGTTGAGGTCGCGCAAACGCGCCGCCCCATGGCCGCGGTCGTCTCCTGCGGTGGCGTCATGCGCTTCCTGCTCCACGATCCCGAAAACCTCGGCAAAGTTCTCGCCGCCGTTTCCGCCGGTTATCAGATGGGCATCAAGTCGAAACTACTGCTCGCGCAGCGCTGGGAAGACCATTGGGACCGCCCGCTCGATGAATGGCGCGCCATGATCAACCTCACACCCGTCACCTCGCTTACTCCAAAGGAGTGGTAGCGCGATATACTTCCCTATAATGCAACTGCCCCGCATCATCCGCGTCAAACAAAACTTCCCAGACCGCCGCCTGCAAGACGTCGCCGCTTCCGTCCAGGCCGAACTGCAGGCCTCGCCCTTCGCCTCGCGCATCAAACCCGGCGGTCGCGTCGCCATCGGCGTCGGTAGCCGCGGCATCACCAACATCGCCACCATCGCCAAAGCCGCGGTTGATTTCTGGAAGTCCGCGGGCTGTCAGCCCTTCATCTTTCCCGCCATGGGATCGCACGGCGCCGCCACCGCCGAAGGCCAGGCCGACGTGCTCGCGCACTATGGCATTCACGAAGCCACCATGGGCTGCCCCGTCATTAGCCAGCTCGAAGTCGTCTCGCTCGGCAAGGACGCAAATGGCATCGAAGCCTTCTTCGATAAAGAAGCCTCCAACGCCGACGGCGTCTTGCTCATCGGCCGCGTCAAGTGGCACACCGATTTCGCGGGCAAGATCGAAAGCGGCCTCTTCAAGATGATGGCCATCGGCCTCGGCAAGTTCGCCGGCGCGCAGCGTTATCACACCTACGCCTACACCAAGGGCCTTGAAAACGTCATTCGCAGCGTCGGCCGCCAGGTTCTCGCCAGCGGCAAGATTCTGGGCGGGCTCGCGATCCTCGAAGACGCCTATCACAACACCGCGCAAGTCACCGCCGTCCCGGTCGACAACATGGAGAAACAGGAAGAGGAACTGCTCGAACTCACCAAGTCCTGGATGGCGCGCGTGCCGTTCAATCTCGACATCCTCGTCATCGACGAAATCGGCAAGAACATCTCCGGCGCCGGTATGGACACCAAGGTCGCCAACCGCGGCGTCAACGGCGAGTACAACCCCTGGCCCGGTCCGAAGTTCCAGCGCATCTATCTGCGCGATCTCTCAAGCCTCAGCTACGGCAACGCCGTCGGCCTCGGTATGGCCGATGTCATCCATGACCGCCTTCTCACCAAGGTCAACTGGACGCCGACGTCGATCAACTCGCTCACCGCGTCCAGCCCCAGCGCCACGAAGACCCCGCTCCACTACGGCAGCGACCTGACCTGCCTCGAAAAATTCTGGCCCACCGTCGGCAAGCTCGACCCTGCCGACGTCACGCTCGGCTGGATCAAGAACACCCTCGAACTCTCGCCGCTCGCACTCAGCGAAAACCTGCTGCCGCAAATCAAGCAGCGCCCCGAGCTCGAAATCCTCGGCGATCCGGAGACCATCGAACTCGACGCCGCCGGCAACTTTCTGACCACCCTATTCGAAGCGCACGACCTCGCTCACTCCCACTAACGTGCGCCTCGGACTCCTCCGGTCGATCACCCTTGTCTGCCTGCTGCTCCCCGGCGCCTGGTACGCCTGGGAGTGGCGCGCCATGCCGCACGCCAGCGAATATCACGACGACGGCATCTACTTCGTCTCCGCGAAGTCGATCGCCGAAACCGGCGGCTTCCGGATCGACAGCTTCCCAGGCCGGCCGGCGCAGACCAAGTACCCGCCGCTGTGGCCCGCCGTCCTGTCGCTAGCGTGGTCCGCCGAACCGCATTACCCGGACAATCTCCCCTACGCGATGTTGCTCTGCTGGCTGTGGCTACCCGTATCGCTGGCGGCTCTCCAAGCGTGGCTGAAGCGAGCCGAAGTCAGCCCCAACATGCTTCTGTTGATCTGCGCGGCATGGGCGCTCAGCCCCTACGTCATCTTGTTTTCGACGACGATGCTGAGCGAAATGATCTTCACGGCGTTGCTATTGCTGACTCTGCTGGCCATGAATCGGGAAGGAACGAAATGGGCTCTCGTCGCGGGCGCTCTGGCCGCCCTCGCCTTTTTATCGCGCACCGCCGGTATCGCGCTGCTGCCGGCCGCCGTCTTCTGCGCACTCATCAAGCAGACTAACGGCGACCGGCGCTGGCGGGAGCTCCTGGCGTTCTGCGTGGTCTTCCTCCCCGTCGTCGCGGGCTGGGCCTACTGGTCGGCTAAGAACCGCGCGCCTGGCGCCGACTCTATTACGCTTTACTACACCAACTACTTCGGCTACTACCTCCGCATCTTTAGTTGGAAAGAGGCATATCTTTACCTGTGGAAGAATCTGGACGGCGTCTTTCACGGCCTCGGAGCGTTCATTCTCCCCAACACGTCGCTCTCGGTGTTCGAAAAGGTCCTCGCTTTAA
>VFZW01000489.1 GCA_016871055.1 Acidobacteriota bacterium | reverse complement strand
AGGGAATTGCGATCGACGTCACCGCCTCGGAAATTCGCGCGACCATCGACACCGAAGCAACCGGAACCAAGACCGAACTTGACGCCGCCTCCTTCGCTCGCCTCCCGCAGCAGGCCAGCGGCCGCGGCATCGAGTCGGTCCTCCTCAGCTTCCCCGGATTTGCCGCCAATGCCAACGGCGCCATCCACCCGCGCGGCGCGCATAATCAGATGACCTTCGTCATCGACGGCATGCCGATCTCAGATCAGTTAACCGGCGCCTTCGCCAATGCCGTCGATCCGACGATCGTGCAGAACATCGAACTCTTCACCGGCGATGTCCCCGCCGAGTTCGGAAACAAGGTCTCCGGCGTCGCCAACATCACCACGCGCACCGGGCTGGGCAACGGACGAAAAGCGGTCGGATCCACACAACTCTACGGCGCCGGCTACGACACGCTTTCGCAGGTAACCCAAGTAATGGGCGGCGTCGAAAAATTCGGCTACTTTCTCAGCGCCAACACGCTCGAATCGCACCGCTATCTCGACTCGGTCTCGCTCGACAACCTGCACAACGGCGGCAACTCCGAACGCGCCTTCGCCCGCTTCGACTACCAGCCCAACGCGCAGGACCAACTGCGGCTCAACCTAATCGGCGGACGCAGTTCGTTTGAACTCGCCAACCTTCGTTCGCAACAGGCCAACGGTCAGCGCCAGCGCCAGGGTATGCGCGATTTTTCGGCATCGCTCGGCTGGCTGCGCACCATCGACGCGCGGTCGACCTTCGACGCCACCGCCTCCTACCGCACGGCCATCGCCCAGCTTTTGCCAAGCGCCGGCGACACCCCGGTTACCGCCTCCCAGGCCCGGCACCTATCGACGATCACGCTCTCGGCGCGCTATAACCGCATCGCCGGCGCCCATACCATTCGAATGGGCGGCGACATCCAACGTTTCCCGGTTTCCGAGTACTTCAGCTTCGGTGTCACCGCCCCGGATTTTAATGACCCCGACTCGGAGGAGTTCCTGCCCGGTATTCGCCCGCACGATCTCACACGCGGCGGCCGCCTCTTCGAATACGCGGGCAAAAAAACCGGCGCCATGGATACATGGTTTTTCCAGGACCGAGTTAAGCTCGGCCCCCTAACACTGTCGCTCGGGACCCGCTTCGACAGCTACCGTTTCCTGGCGCGCGGCAATCAGTTGCAGCCTCGGCTCGGCGTGGCCTACCACGTGAAATCGACCGGAACGGTTTTCCGCGCCTCCTACAACCGCACCTACCAGACCCCGCCGAACGAGAACCTGCTGCTTTCGAGCTCCGTCGAAGCCGGCCGGCTTGCGCCCGACGCCGTGCGTGAAGCTTTTAAAGGCGGCGCCATCATCATCAAGCCCGAACGCCAGGACTTCTTCGAACTCGGGTTGCAACAGACCATGTCGCGTTTTGTCGGCTTCAGCGGGTCGTATTACCATAAGCGATCGAAGGACCTGCAGGACAACGATAACTTTCTCAACACCGGCATCATCTTTCCGACCACGCTCTCTCAGGCGCGCGTAAACGGCGCCGAGGGCCGCTTCAACTTCCTGCCGATTGGCGGGCTCTCCGGCTCGCTCAGCTTCACCCACTACCGGGCGATCGTTACGCCGCCGTTCACCGGCGGGCTGTTCCTCGGTTCGAGCGCGCTCGATTCGCTCAGCGCCGGGCCGTTCATTATCGATCACGACCAGACGCTGGGTATTCACGGAATGTTGAATTATTCGTGGAAGAAGCGATGGTGGTCGACGTTGTCGATCCGCTACGATTCCGGACTGGTTTCCAATCCGTCCGATCCGGTCGATGTGGCCAACGATCCCGACTACGCCGATCTTTTGCCCTACGTCAATCTTGCCGCCGATCCGACTCGCGTCAACCCGCGTACGGTGGCCGATGCTTCGGTTGGATACGATCACTACCGCGGCGACCGGAAGGCGTGGGACTGGAGCTTCCAGCTCATCAACATGACCAATACGACGGCGCTCTACAACTTCCAATCCGTATTCGTCGGCACCCGGATCGTTCAACCTCGAACAGCCGGAATGAAGGTACGGTTCTTCTGGTAGCGGATCACGCCCGCCGTTGGCGCTCTGGCCCCGCCACAAGAGTCCCAGCTACTCGAAATAGCCCTTGGCCAGTTCCGGCTTGACGTTGATCGCCTGCCGCCAATACGACTTGGCTTCTTCGTTGCGGCCCTGCGCCTTAAGCGCGTGGCCCAGGTTGAGCAGCGCTTCGGCGAACTGCGGTTTTTCCGACAGCGCTTCCTGGTAGAGCCGGATCGCGTCGTCCAACTGTCCCGATTCCTGGAGCAGCAACCCGGTGTTGTAGAACACCTCCGGCGAGCGTTCGCCGATATCGATCAACTGCGCCTGATAGTCGAGCGCCTTCTCAAAGTCTTCCTGCTCGACGGCCAGTCCCGCCAGACCGCGCAGCGCTTCGCTCGATTTTGGCTGCAGCGCCAGCAGTTTCTGGAACGATTCCGCCGCGGCGTTCCGGTTGCCTCCCCGCCACCGCGCCAGACCGAGGTTGATGATCGCTTCTTTCCAATCCGAGCGTTTGCGCAGGCAGGTTTCGAAGGCTTCCTCGGCGCTCCGGTGATCGCCGCGTTCCAGGCGCAGGAACCCGAGCCGGAACCAGGCCTCGTCCAATTCGGCGTTCTTGGCCACCAGCTTCTGATAGAGCCGCTCGGCTTCTTCCTTCTGGCCCTGCATTTCCAGCACCGTCGCCAGGTTGAACAGCACCTCCGGCAAGTCGGGAGCGATGTTGAGCGCCTTTTCGTAGGCCTCGCGAGCCCCCTGTGCGTCGTTCATCTCCTGCTTCACCGAACCGAGATTCGCAAACGCCTGCTTGGAATCCGGCCGGATACGCAGAGCCTCGTTGTATGCTTTCACCGACTGATCCAGCCGGCCCAATTTCTGGCACGCCACGGCGTAGTTGTACCAGCGCTCGTAATGGTTTGGCGTCAGGTCGACCAGTTTCTGGCACAGTTTGGCCGCCGCTTCGAAATCGCCGCTCTGGAACGAACACGTCGCCAACCCCTCTAGCGCCGCTTGCGAATACGGACGAAACACCAGAAGCTGATCGGAATACTGCCGCACCTGATCGTAGTCCTTGCGCGCCATTGAAATCGCGAGTAGATTCGTCAGCGCCTCCTCCGACTTCGGATTGCCCGCCAACGCCTTTTGGTAGATCTCGGCCGCTTCGTCGAACCGCCACAGCAGTTGCAATGCAACGGCCTTGCCGAACCGTGCCGTCTCGTCGCGTTCATTCTTCTTGAGGCAGAGGTCGAAGGCTTCCAGCGCCGGTTCAGGCTTCTCCAGATGCAAAAGGCAAATCGCGAGCCCCAGCCGCGCTTCGAAACGCTCCGGATCCTCGCTCAGGACTTTTTCGAAGCCCTTGGCCGCTCCATCCCAGTTGCCGAGCTTTTCGTGCGCAACCGCCAAGTTGAAAGGTGCGACCGCGTTTGCGGGCTCGACTTCGAGCAGCCGCGCATACGTCTTCGAAGCGTCCTCGAACTGCTCCAGCTCGCACTGCAGGTGGCCGATGGCGGCCAGGAATTCCGGCTTTTCGCCGTGGGACCCGGCAGCGGTTTGCAACTCGCCGAGCGCTTCCTTCAGCTTCCCTTCCATGTGCAGCGCCACCGCGCGCGAGAGCACCGCGGCCGTTTCGTCGGCCGGGCCGCCGGCGGAGTTCGCCGGGCGCGTGTTGGGACGGGCTGTTTGATTCTTGCTCATGGTTCAATCACTTCCTCGGAATGGCTTCAAACGGTAATGGGCGTCGATCGGATGGATCGCCCTAATCGGTGCCCTGCATATTCATCGGCTGAGGCGCCAAAAAAGAACATAGCTTACCCAAAAAGTCTGTCTGGTGCGAAATTCGCACCGCGTAAATTCTCGCCTGGTCGCCCGGCGCGCCCGCCAAGCCGATCCCGCCCGTCGTGAACCGCGCGTCGCTGAACGTATCGATCACCTGATCGCCCAGATACGTCGTCACGCTCTCGCCCTGCACCTCGACCCGTACCGAAAACAGCGACTGATTGGCCGGCCCGTGCGGCAGCGGAACCAATTTCACGCGTCCCGCCCGGCCGTTGTGCACCGTCCACCGTTGCAGTTCCAGTCTGGTCTGCCCCGTGTCGGGCGTGACGATCAACCGGTTGATGTGATAGTTGGAGAGATCCTGAGCCCGCACCAGCCATTGAATGACGCGCTTATCGACGGCGGCCTTCATCTCGAAGCTATAATCGCGAAGCCCGGTGGTCGGCTCGAAGATCGCCACATTGCCCGGACGCACGGTGCCCGACCGGT
>VFZW01000488.1 GCA_016871055.1 Acidobacteriota bacterium | reverse complement strand
AGAACTCCGACTCCATGTTCACCTGTTTGTCGAGCAGCACGCGGATCAGTCTTTTCGCCGGCTGAGCAGTCGATACAACGTAGCTGCCGTCCGGATAGCCGTTCACCGATGCCGGAGCGCGTTGCACCTCGATGCCTTGGTAAACGAGCAGCGCGGCTAGCCGGTCGACCATCGCGACATCGCCGCGGCGCGGCAGAATAAACGCTTTCGTGTCCTCCCTCCTGCCTTCTTCAATCGCCGTCTTTGCGTAGTTCCAGAAATTCGCCAGCAGTTGCTGCCGGTAGTTGGCCGCGGCCTCGCACGTCGCGATCTGCGTCGTGAAGTGCTTCCGCACCGAGTCGAGGTAGTTGTAGACCGTGCCATCCGAGCGGCGATAGGCGAGCCCGCGGACGCTCGAGTTTTCATACGTCATCGCGATCGCGCCATAGAACGCCGGCCAACTCGCGCCGTAGCCGGGATAGAAGGCGTCGAAGACTTCGCGCGTGAAATAGGAATAGCCGAGCTGATCGAAGTACTTCGCGTTGTTCTTGCCGAACCAATCGAGCGAGGTCTTCTGTTCTTTCGTCAAGTGTGGATTAAAAGGGACAGCCTCGGGCGCGAAGTAGTAGGACGACTCCGAGCCCATCTCGTGTAAATCGACGATCACCGGCGGCAGCCACTCACGAAGCATCTTGATGCGCGCGCGGGTCTCGGGTTGCGTCAGCGCGAACCAATCGCGGTTCATGTCGAACAGATAGTGATTCACGCGGCCGCCGGGCCACGGCTCGTTCCGTTCGGCGGCCGCGGGCGTCGCATCGGGTTCCAGGCCCACCGACTGCTCGAACGAATGCACAAACCGCATGCGGCCGTCGGGGTTCTGCAGCGGATCGATAATAACGAGCGTGTTGCGCAGTATTGCTTCGACCGCCGGTTGATTGCGCGCCGCAAGCAGATGGTACGCTGCCAGCAGCGCCGAATCGGGACCGCTCACTTCGTTGCCGTGCACCGCGTGCCCTAGCCAGACGATCACCGGCGTCGCGGCGATCAGCTTCTGCGCTTCGGCCTCCGAGGTTTTCCGCGCGTCGTTCAGCTTTTTCATATTCGCCTGAATTTCCGGCAAACGGCGCATGTTGGCCTCGTTGCCAATCACGACGTAGATCAGCTTACGGCCCTCCCAGCTTTGGCCGTACTCGAACACCTTCACGCGGTTCGGCGCGTACGCGGCGAGCGCGTCGTAGTATCTGCGCATCTCCAAATGCGTCGCCAGGTGGTGGCCAGGTGCGTGACCTAATACCTTCTGCACGGTAGGCACGGCGGGATCGTAACTGGCGCCGGGCCAGAACTCGAAGGCGGGTTGTGCCGGAAGCGCCAGCGCCGCGAAAACCAGGAAAGTGAACCGCATCATTTCAGCTTAAACGAGGAGTCCGCTATCCTGATTGGGTGCTCCGAAATTCTCTAATTCTGCTCTGCGCGCTGGTGTTGACCGCCGCGCCGAAGAAAACCGCGCTTGACGAATACATCGCCAAACCGGATCCCTCTTACACCTGGAAACTTGCCCACACTGTCAATGCGACCAACAGCACCGGCTATATCGTCGAGATGACATCGCAGTCCTGGGGCGAAGACAAGAAGGTCGACCGCACCAAATGGGTGCACTGGGTGTCGATCGTCAAGCCGAAGGAAGTGAAGTCGTCGACGGGCCTTCTGTTCATCACCGGCGGCGCCAACGACGGCCGTCCCCGCACCACCATCGACGGCACCATGGCGATGATCGCCGAGGTCACCGGCTCTGTCGTCACCGAACTCCGAATGGTGCCCAATCAGCCGCTGGTGTTCGGAGACGATCCGAAGCCGGGCCGCAAGCGCGTGGAAGACGAGATCATCTCCTACACGTGGCGCAAGTATCTGGAGACCGGCGATGTGTCGTGGCCGCTGCGCATGCCGATGACCAAGTCGGCGGTGCGCGCGATGGATACAGTCACCGCGTTTATGAAGTCGCCGGAAGGCGGCGGGATCAACGTCGACTCGTTCTTCGTCGCCGGTGGTTCGAAGCGCGGTTGGACGACATGGACAACGGCCATCGTCGATCCCCGCGTCAAGGGCATCTCGCCAATCGTGATCGATCTGCTAAACGTTATTCCGAGCTTCGTACATCACTACCGCGCTTATGGATTCTGGGCGCCGTCAGTTGGCGACTACTACGCCGAGGGACTGATGGATGAGATGGATAATCCGAAGTACAAGGAACTCATGAACTTGGTAGAGCCGTACGAATACCGCGACCGCCTGACGCTCCCGAAGTTCATTCTCAACGCCGCGGGCGATCAGTTCTTCCTGCCCGACTCGTGGAAGTTCTACTGGAACGATCTGAAGGGCGAAAAGCATCTGCGCTACGTCCCGAACGCCGATCACTCGATGCGCAACAGCGATGCGTATGAATCGCTGATCGCCTTTTACGATTCGATGCTGAAAGGCAAGGCGCGGCCTCGCTACGCTTGGACCGTGAAGAAAGACGGAACGATTGAAGTGTCCACAAAGGACGCGCCAACGTCTGTGAAGTTGTGGCAGGCCACCAATCCCGATGCGCGCGATTTTCGCGTCGAGACGCTCGGCCCGAAGTACACAAGCACTGAAGTGAAGGCAAGCAAGCCTGGCCGTTACACGGCCAAGGCCGACAAGCCCGCAAAAGGGTTCACGGCGTACTTCGTCGAGATGACCTTCCCGAGCGGCGGCAAGTTCCCGCTGAAGTTCACGACCGGCATCGTCGTGACGCCGGATACGTACCCGTTCGCCGCACCCGTCAAGGGCCAGACCAAACTCGGCGCAAGGCCGCAACGGAGACAGTAATGTCGTTAGTAAGTTATCAGTGTTTTCGAATCGGCGCCGGAGTGCTCGCGCTCATGGGCGCCGCGCATTTGGCGGGCCACCTTGGCGGCCGGACCAAGCCGTTGAACGGCACGGAAGATCAGTTGCGCATGTTGATGGAAACTTACCGGACGAACGTAATGGGATCGATGCGCAGCACGCAGGAGTTGTACGACGGCTTCAGTCTCGCCTTCGCGGTCTTCTCGATCGGCCTCGGCGCGTTGGCATTCACCGTGCCTCCGCAGAAGAAGACGGCGATCGTCTTCGCGGCGATGCTGGCCGCGCTGACAGGCGTATCGATGATGTACTGGTTCATCTTGCCGACTGCGTTTCTCGCCGGTGCAGCCTTGCTGTTCGGCGCTTCGGCGCTACTGGACCGGTAGTTCGGCCGCGGTCGATCCGCCGAGTCCCGCGTACATGTCCTTCACCTTCGTGACCTTCGATCCCGTGAACGTCACGAAGGTGATCTTGCCCGGCGCGCGCCCGTAAACCCACTCTTCCAGTTCGTCGCCGTCGTTGGTCCGCCGCTCTTTACGATTCGGCGCGCCCACAGCCATTTTCACCTGCTCGCGATCCATGCCTTCGACGACCTTCTTCTGCTCGATCGCCTTGCGAATCGGCTCGGGCAGTTTTTCCATGTAGTTCTCGGTCACCGACTTCATCTCGAAATCGAGAATGGGCGCCAGCAGTTTTTTCACTTCGGCCACATCGAGCGACTCAATCGGCTTGCCGTACTTGATGACGATCCCGGTGCCCGCCTTGGCCACCTGCCCGCTGGAGATCGGCGTCGTGCGATTCCCCGTCCCGACTTCAATGCGCTCATACCACTTCGGCCCCGTCTTCAACCCGTGATTCAACTCAAGCTCGATGTTGTCGTCCTCGATCTTGACCCTGGTAATCTGCACCAGCTCACCGGCGCGCGCCGCCGGGCCGTATTGCGTGTTGGCCTTCTCCCATTCGTCCTTGTCCCACTTGCCGGCGCCGTCCACGCCGAGCGCTTTTTTCGATCGCGGGATAAGCACCTTCGCCTTCGCGTACTCGGCCGTCATGCCGCGGAGGAACGCCATCCGGTCGTCGGCGGTCGGGCGCTTTTCCTTGGCTGCAAGCGCACTCGGGAGCAGGACCAACATCGTTCGGCGTTTCATTCCGGCGATTCCTCTTCTTCGGGCATGAGCTTCAACGATTGACGGCGCAGCGGGACACGGTGCAGCGCGAAGAACAAAACGGGAATCAGCAGCGTGGTCAACAAGCTCGCTTCCGGACCGTAACTGCCGCCGCTCCAAAGTTCGCTTGCGCGCCATTCCAGCGAATAGCCCGTCAACCCCATTGTAAAGCCGCTGAGGCTTACGCCAAAGAGGGGCAATGTAACATTCCATCCAAAGTGCAAGCCTGTCGCCACCCACAAATCGCCCGACCGCACGACGGCATACCCCAGTACCACGCCCCAAAGAAACGTGTTGAACAGCGCCAGGTTTCCCGAAC
>VFZW01000487.1 GCA_016871055.1 Acidobacteriota bacterium | reverse complement strand
TGTGTGTTCCCTCTGCCCATTCTTCCCCTGAACCTGACGGTAGGGCGAGCCTGTCCTCAGCGAGCCGAGTCGGACGTGTTCCAGGCACGTCGAGCGGCTCGCCGGGACGGACTCGCCCTACCGGGTTCATGGGGCGAGAGCATGGTAATCAGCCCAAGGAAGCTTTCCAGGAACCGGCATTGTTTTGTAGTCCCGCCTTTAGGCGCCTCCGGCGCTCCGGTTCGCTAATCGACGCTTCCCAGGATGCGCATCGTTCTCTTGACAACTTCAGCAAAACGGTGGATTAAATCAGTCGTTCGATTCAATCGACCGTTTTAATCCATGGGCAAATTATCCGAAGGCGACACCAAGACGCTGATCCTGGATGCCGCGGAGCAAGCGTTCGCAGAGCTCGGCTTCGACGCGGCGTCGCTGCGGCGCATCATTTCCGTCGCCGGAGTGAATCTGGCCGCGATCCATTATCACTACGGATCGAAAGAAGCGCTCATCGAGGCGGTTTTTGCGCGGCGAGTCGGCCCGGTCAATCAGGCTCGCCTGGAACGGCTGGACGCGATCGAGCGGCGCGCCGGCCAGGGCGTGCTCCCGTTGGAGGAAGTGATCGAGGCGCTGGTCGGCCCAGCGCTGCGCCTGGCGCGCGACTCGGCGAAAGGCCCCGTCGTGATGCGGCTATATGGCCGCACGGTGGCCGAGCCGGGCGAGCATTTGCAAAAGATGCTCAGCCACCAGTTCGGCGGCGTGGTGAAACGCTTTGCGACCGCGTTGCAGCGCGCCGTGCCGGAACTGCCGCGCGATGCGCTCTACTGGCGGATGCAATTCATCATCGGCGCGATGGGCCATCTCATCTGCGATCCGCAGCGGCTGAAGCTCATTTCCGGCGGCCTCTGCGATCCCTCCGACCCTAATACTGCTATCCGACAATTGGTGGCCTTTCTGGCGGCAGGGATGCGGGCGCCGCTGCCGTCGAAGCGCAAGGAGGCGCCGAGGAAAAGATGAACTGGCTGCTCTCAGCGTTCGGTACGTGATCACCATGAGACTCGCGTGGTTCAAAACCAGGGCCGACGCGCCCCGATGCCCGTCTCGCCTTGGCGTTATGATTGGCTTGAGCCGCCTGGCATTGGCTCTCTGCCTTTTCGCGGGCTGCAGTCGTGCGCCGGCTGACCGAGCGCAAGGTTATGTGGAAGGCGAATTCGTTTACGTGGCTGCCCCGGTGGGCGGCACGCTGCAATCGCTCGCCGTCCAGCGCGGAACTCAGGTCTCGGCGGGCGGGCCGCTTTTCACCCTGGAGAGCGCGTTTGAAACGGCCGCACGCGACGAAGTGCAACGACGCCTCGCGCAGGCGCAGGCGAATTTGGAAGACACCAGAAAAGGCAAACGTCCAACCGAAATCGAATCCTTCGTGGCGCAGCTCCAGCAGGCTCGGTCCGCGCTGGCTTTTTCGGAAAAACAATTCGAGCTGCAGCTTCAACTCTTTCGTTCGGGGGCGACCTCGGCCCAGGACAAGGACCGTGCGCGGTCCTCAAACGAGCAGAATCGCGAGCGTGTCGCGCAACTCGAAGCCGAACTGAAAACCGCCCAACTGGGAGCCCGTGCCGACCAGGTCGTGGCCGCGGAGGCCCATGTGCGAGCGCTGGAGGCCGCTCTGGCTCAGGCGGAGTGGACCCTCTCGCAAAAGCGCCGGATTGCGCCGCAGGACGGATTGGTTTTCGAGACGTTTTACCGGGAAGGCGAATGGATTGGCGCAGGCCGGCCGGTCATCTCGCTGTTGCCGCCCCAGAATATCAAAGTGCGCACGTTCGTGCCGGAGACGCGGGTCGGGACCCTCCGTCTTGGGGACACGGTGCGGATCACGGTGGATGGCTTGAAGGAATCGCTCGCCGGGAAAGTGAGGTTCATTTCGCCGCGCGCGGAATACACGCCGCCGGTCATTTACAGCCGGGAAAGCCGGAGCAAACTGGTGTTCCTGATTGAGGTGGCGTTGGATCCGCAAACGGCGGCCAATCTGCATCCGGGCCAGCCGGTCGATGTGCAGTTTCTCGTCCCGCATGCCAACTGATCTCGCCATCGACGTCCGCGGGATGACCAAACGCTTTGGCGAGTTGACCGCGGTGGATCAGATCGATCTTCAGGTGCGCGCGGGAGAGATTTGCGGCTTTCTCGGCCCGAACGGCAGCGGCAAGACCACGTTCATTCGCATGCTCTGTGGCTTGCTCCGCCCCGATGCGGGCCGCGGCACCTGCCTGGGTCACGACGTGATCGCCGGGAGCGAGGCCATCAAGCGTCAGGTCGGATACATGACGCAGCGATTCAGCTTCTACGAAGATCTGAGCCTTTTCGAGAATCTCGATTTCGTCGCGCGAATGTATGCGGTGCCCAACCGGCGCGCGGCCGTGTGCGAGAGCCTCGAACGGCTCGGCCTGGCCGAACGGCAACGGCAGCTTGCGGGCCAGCTTTCCGGCGGTTGGAAGCAGCGCCTGGCTCTGGCCGCCTGCATGATCCACAGTCCGAAGTTGCTCTTATTGGATGAACCAACGGCCGGCGTAGACCCCAAAGCGCGCCGCGAATTCTGGGAACAGATTCATCAACTGGCCGGCCAAGGGCTGACCTTTCTCATTGCCACGCACTACATGGACGAAGCCGAGCGCTGTCATCGCCTGGCGTACATCGGATACGGGAAATTGCTCGCCCACGGCACCGTCGCCGAAGTCGTGGCCCAGGCAAAGTTGACGACCTGGTCGGTCCGCGGCCCGAATTTGCTCCAATTGGCGGAGGCGCTTCGCCGGATGCCGGGCGTGAAACACGCGGTGGCGTTCGGCAATACGCTGCATGTCAGTGGCGATGATGCCGCCGCGCTCGACCGCTCCATCGCCGCCTTTCGAACGGAGGCGTACCATTGGGAGCGGATTGAGTCGGGGTTGGAGGATGTGTTCATCCACTTGATCGAGCGCTCCCCGGACAACTTCGCGTCATGAGTGCGCGTGTCTTCTCTGTCTCGCGGTTCTGGGCCATCGTGGTGAAAGAGTTCGCGCAAATGCGCCGGGATCGTCTCACGTTCGCGATGATGCTGGGCGTGCCCATCATGCAGCTTGTGCTCTTCGGCTTCGCGATCAACTCGGACCCAAAACATTTGCCCACGGCCGTGCTCCTGGCCGACCACGGCCCGCCGGGCCGCGCGTTGCTTCATGCGATCCAAAACAGCCGCTACTTCGATTTTGTTCGCCAGGTGCGGACGGAAGAAGAAGCTCACACGATGCTGGCGCGCGGCGAAGTTCAATTTGTCGTGAACATCCCGGAGAACTTCACGCGCGATCTCTGCCGCGGGGACAGACCGGCGATTCTCGTCGAAGCGGACGCGACCGATCCTGCCGCAACCGGCAATGCCATGGCCGCTTTGCGCGCCCTGATGCACACCGCGCTGCAGCACGATCTCAAAGGCCCGCTGTCGTTTTTGGCCGGGACTGAGGACGCGATCGACCTGCGCGTGCATGCGCGCTACAATCCGGAAGGCATCACGGCGTACCACATCGTGCCCGGCTTGATGGGGGTGGTGCTTACCATGACGATGGTTATGATCACCGGGCTGGCCATCACTCGCGAACGCGAACGCGGCACGATGGAGAATCTTCTGTCCATGCCGACACGTCCGCTCGAGGTGCTGGTCGGCAAGATTGTCCCTTACATTCTCGTGGGCTACATCCAGATCGCGCTGATTCTTATCGCCGCGCGTCTTCTTTTTCATGTTCCGCTGATGGGGAATCTCCTTCTTCTGCTCGCGGCGGCGCTGGTCTTCATCGCGGCAAATCTGGCGATGGGGATCACTTTTTCCACGGTCGCGAGCAACCAGCTCCAGGCCATGCAGATGGCGTTCTTCTTCTTCCTGCCGTCGCTGATGCTGTCCGGTTTCATGTTTCCGTTCCGAGGCATGCCGGCGTGGGCCCAGGCGCTCGGCGAACTTTTTCCGTTGACCCATTTTCTGCGAATCGTCCGGGGCATACTCCTCAAAGGGAACGGCCTTGGAGAAGTGGCACTGCAGCTCTGGCAAATCGCGCTGTTTGCTGCCCTAGCCCTGACCATTGGGGTGAAGCGCTACCGGCGGACGCTGGATTAGCACCGATGCTTTGAGCCGTGAGGAGGCCGCAACCATTGGACAGCGCAAAGGCGATGGCTTCGGTATCATGGGTGAGCGGCAGGGCGTGCTGATCGCTGCGGAAATTTGTCCTCTGAATTTTTCGCCGAGGTCTTAGGATTCATCCCGTTATGTCCAGCACGAGACCCAAAATTCTGATCGTCGATGACGACGCCGACATCCTGACCTTTTACCAGGATTACTTCGAGCGGCGCTACGCGTTGGT
>VFZW01000486.1 GCA_016871055.1 Acidobacteriota bacterium | reverse complement strand
TAGCTCGATTCTCGCCCGCGACTCTACTCTGGCCGTCCGCCTCAAGAAGCACCGCCGTCCGCTCGTCGATGCCGATCGCTCTCACCGTCTTGCACTTCGATTCCCGTTTGATGCGAGCCATGAATACCAGCAGCCGGCCCTCGCGTACGCGCTGCGTGAAGTGGCTGTCGGTGATCAGGCAGTGCAGGTGCGGCAGCCGGAGGAAGTCGCGGCTGATCGTTACCTTTTTGTGAAACGGATCCGCGAGCGCCTCCTTGCTTGTGACCGTGTTCTTCTCGGCGGAGAAACCGAACTCGCCGAGAATCGCCAGGCCCGCGCTCGTTCCGCCGATGGGAATCCCGCGTTTAACGGCGGCGTGGATGGCATCCTCGACCGGCGTTCCTTTCCAGAATCGGACGTAGTTCCACTGATCGCCGCCCGCGAAGAACAGCGCATCGGCGTTGTTGATGATACGAAGGACCTCGGCGTTGCTCGACGCTTCCCGGTTAAGAAAAACGATCGACTCGACGGAATCGACCGGGACCCCAAGGCGCTGCGGGAACCCGTGATAGCCATCGGCGCCGGAAGCGCGGAGAATGACGATATCGCCGCCGCCCGCCTTGTTGAGAAACCAGCGCCAGGCGTCGTCGACGTCACGCCCGCCGCCGGCGAGGAAGAAGCCGGGCTGGGTCCGGACGGAGACGTTCTCGCGATTACCGGTCAGAAAATACTTGTAGTCGGCGGCGGCGAGCGCGAGGCTCGCGAGTGCGAGGAACGCTCTCATTTACCAAGAGTAACAATGAAAACCCCGGCGCGGAATAGGTCCGGCCGGGGTTTTCGGGGTTGGGGTGGGTTAGAACGTGAAGCGGAGTCCAAGTCGGATGTTGCGCGGAGCCTGGTAGGCGCCGCCCCCGCCTGTGCGGTAGTTGCCACCGGGCAGACTGTAGATCGGATTATACGGCACAGAGCTCGTCGGAGTGACAAAGCGCCGCGGATCGTAGCCCTTGAAGAAATCGACCGGGTCGATTGTGATCGCTCCGGCGCGGTTGAACTGGGTGGTCCTTGCGATCGTGGTCGCCTGATTGAACAGGTTCACAATGTTCACGTCAAAGCGGGCCCCCATCCGCTCGCCGATCTTGAAGTTGTGAAAGTAGCTGAGATCAGTTTGCGTGAGAGTCGGAGTGCGCCCCAGATCGCCGCGGCCGTAAGGAAACGTCGGTGCCGACAGGTAGACGACCGACGTCGAGTCCGGCGTACCGCTCCAGGCGATCTGGTTCAAGCCGAAGGTGCCGGTGCCGGCTTTGCCCATCTTCTGGTCGTAGCTGAGGAAGGCTTTCAGTGTATGCGGACGGTCGGTCCCGAGCGGGCCGAGAACGTTCTTTTGGCTACCGGAGGCATCGAAGTAATAGTAGGGCAGATCGAATGCCCGGCTGACACCTGGATCGGAGCGTCCGGATTCGTCCGAGTTTGCCGATCCGGAGTAGTTTCCGTACAAACGGCTCCATGTGTAGCTCATGTTGCCGAGTATCTTGTCGAAGTACTTGCCGTCGAGACGGAATTCGACGGCGTCATATTGCCGGACTGCCTCGGGAACCAGGAACGTGCCGTTCGGCGTCTTGCCGTCATAAACCTTACCCGGGTCCTTGCGGGTCAGGCCGAAACCGGGATTGCCGATTACGTATTGTTCGTTTTCCTCCTTGTCCAACACACCGATGTCTTCAATTGCCTTTAACAGGTCCTTGCGGACGTAGCGAGCGGTGAACGTGGTCCGGTTGGTGATCGCGCGCGACACCGACGCCGAAAATTCACGCGAGGTGTACGGCTTAATGTCCGGGTCGATGCCTTCGATTTCGCCGGCGGCGTTGATTGGAAGCGTGCGGTTATCATATTGCGTAATCTTCGGCCCTCCCGCGCCGGGGTTGGCAAAGCCAAGCGCCAGCACGTTCGGGTTGTCGAGTTTGAAGACGTGCGAGACCCAGTAATCGGAGCCGAACGAGCCACGCGCGAGCTCGTACTTCAGTACGTCGTAGAAAAGTCCAAACGATCCGGCCACCTTCCATTTGCCGTCGCCGAGAACGTCCCATGCGCCGCCGATCCGGGGAGCGATCTTGCTGCCCCAATCGAAGGAAACCGGATTGGCGACCTTGCGGCCATTGACTTCCTTCTTGTAGGGCGGAAGGAATTCGTTCTCGAATCGAACACCGAGGTTAAGCGTGACGTTCTTGTGCGCCCTCCACGAGTCCTGCACGTAGAAGCCTTGATTGTTGCTGTTGACGTCGCCAAGATTGCGGACGCCATCGTTCCAGATGTAGTAACCGTAACCGCCGGTCTCACTACGGATGCTGCCGCGTGAAAACGAGTCGCCCCAAAAGATACTGAAGGAGCCATTTGTGAAATTCGTGCTGACATCGTTCGAGACACGGGCGCGGGCGTAACCGAACTTGAACAAATGCTGCTGACCACCCAGATTCGCGATATAGCTCGAATCGAGGTACATGTTGCGGCGGGTCGTGATGTCCTTAACAACCGTGAGAGTCGAGGTGACGTTTCGATACCCATTTGCTCCCGCGAACTCCGCCGGAACCGGGAGCTTGGACTGGGCCGACGCGGTCGAGTACGTCAGGAACGGTGCGCCCGACAAGCCGTAGTTGCCGAGTTTGTCATTCTGATACTTGTAGCCAAAACGCGCGGAAACAAGCCAGCGTGCCGTTACGGAATAATTGCCTCCCCACGTAACTGTCTGCGAGGGCTGATAGCCGCCCTGTACGGCAAGGTTGTTGGTAGGGGCGGCAACCCGAGGATCCGCGTTCGGAAGGGCGCCGGCTTGTTTCCATGGAGACCAGGTCCACGAGCCGTAGGTTTGGAGTTTGGCGAATGGGTTGTAATCGAGCCGCGAGAAGCCATAGTGATATTTGTCGGTACGCTCGAAAGTGCGCGGGCCGGAGGCGTATTGCGGGGTGCGAACGAGCTTGCTCAGTTGAGGGGAGTAACCGGCGGTGAAGAAAAGATTATTTTTGACAATCGGACCGCTGACGGTGAATCCCGGATAACGGTCGTACCAGCTGTCCTCCTTCTGCGCGAAGAAATCCGCGAGATTGGCATTGGCGGGCGAACGCTGCCAAAAGCCACGAGGGCGAGGGTTCATTGCGTCGTTGGCGAATTCGTAGAACGCCACGCCATGGAAATTGTTGGTTCCAGGCTTGGTGGCGACATTGATGACACCGCCAGTCGCGCCGCCGTACTCGGCTTCGAAACCGGCCGACTTGATTTGGATTTCTTGCACGAATTCGAACGGGATCGAATTCTGCACCCGCAGCGAACCGCGGCGTATATCGGAGACGTCGACGCCGTCGATCAGGAATGCGTTTTCAGACCCGCTTGCGCCGTCGACCTGAAACCCGCCGACCCCAGCGTTGCCGTTCTTGGTTTCCATGCGAACGCCGGGAGCCATCGCAAGCAACGTGTGAAAGTTACGGCCTTTGGGCAATGCGTTGAACGTCTCGGCGGTAATATGGGTGGCGGTCTTGGAAGAAGTGACATCGAGCGATACGGCCGAGTCGGTAACTTCAATAACTTCGGCAACCGCGCCGACGGCGAGTTTGGCCGAAAAGGTAACCTTCGAACCCAACCGCACGCTGATGCCGCGCTGGACCAGCTTGGAGAATCCCTGCTTCGTCACGGTAACGGTATACTCGCCGATTGGAAGCGACGGCAAAATGTAAGCGCCCTTTTCGTCCGATGTCGCTTCGATCGGTTTCGGTGTGCGCGGGCTAACCGCGCTGAGCTTCGCGCCTGGAACGATCGCGCCAGTGGCGTCCGCTACGGTTCCTTCAATCTGACCGGTGGTTTCCTGCGCCCATCCGCCCGTTGTACACGCGGCGAGCAATGCGAACCCGGTAAGCGTGCGGACGGCAAAGACTCCGAACGCGCCGCGGAAGCGGTTGGTGTTCGATTTCATGGTGACCCTTTCCCTTTTTCAAATGCACCTTCCCGCCTCAAGGGAGGCGGGTGATCCGGCTTTATTCGGCGTATGAAGTCGCGCTGTGGCCAGGATGTCGATTAAGCGCTTTCACTGCCTAACCGAACTTGTAATCCCTTGCCGCGATACTACCACGACGGAGAGGCGCACACAAAGGTTTGAAAAGTAATTTAATAAACGGCAACGGCGCTGCCTGTAGCAGCGCCGTTGGAAAAAGCCCAATGAATCGGTCTGCCTAGTGCTTACTTGCGATATAACATTTCCGTATTAGAATGTTTGGGAGATGCCCAGACGCGCACCGGTTCTTTCATGTCCGCCTGAAACTATGGCGAAGCTGTTGACGATTAGCCGAAGTCGAGCGGAGGAGGCGCGACTCGTTGAACGGGCTCGCA
>VFZW01000485.1 GCA_016871055.1 Acidobacteriota bacterium | reverse complement strand
TGGCATAGAGTCAGTATATCCGGGATTTCCAATTTGGGTTTCCCGGACCAAATCAGTGTACATCAAACACCTCACTCCGATGCCGCAGTTGATCAGAATGCCCCTTCCGAGGGGGCCAGTGCCCGCAGATGGCTTCTTCGGACAATTGCACAAAAACGAAAACCGACAACATGCCTCTGTTTCCAACAGTTCTCTCGACACCTCTCCCTTCCGGCGAGGTTTTCTTCCTGGCCCAGCACTTCGGTCTCGAACGACTGCAGCCACGAGGTCAACGCTGCGCCACGTTCCCATATCTTCTCGGAGCCAATCAGCCGGAAGGTTGGTTCCCGCGAGAGCCGCTCGGCATCGTTGGCATCCTCGTAGCCGGGAATCCGGCCGTAGACGGACTGGCGCAGTCAGTCCGCCAGCGGGAGCTGGGTATTGTTGCCGCGCCGTGAGTCGGTCAGGTGTTGGGCAATGAGAGCATCGAAGCCCAGCCGTTCGTCCAACTCACGAACCAGCATCAGACCGCCGTCGGAAGTAACGCGCGATCCCTGAAAGTCGATCTTGAGAAGGCCGTTGAGAACGGGCTGGTTTTGATTGTCACCCATTGGGTGCTATCCTCCGCAGGGGTCTTCACTGCCTTCAAACCCCATTGATGTTGATGCGGACGAGTATCTGAGAGACTCGCACTCGCGGCTCACAACGGAAATGTGGGCTTAACATCGTACTTGTGTGTTAGGCGGCGATGTCGATGTGTTGGTAGCCGCTGGACTCGATCTGCGCGAACTGCCATTCGATGAGGCGGCGGATGGCGTTGTTGGCCGAGAGGGTGATCGTTGCTCCCGCGGTCTCCACCTGGTGTCGGCCGACATCGACCGGAGCAACTTCTGGCGGCGTCTCGGGGGCGATAACCGGAGGCAACGGACGTTCGAGGACTTCGACGCTTTCGAAGCTGACCGATCGGGTTTGCTCGAAGCCGAATTGGAAAGACTCAAGCGAGTCGAGTCTTTCGAACTGCCGTTCGATGCGGTGCGGATTGGGGTTGTGCACCTGGGAGGCGAGTTTGCGAAGGAGCTTGCTGATGTCTTCGACTTCGTCGTCGTCGAGCGTTCCTTCGACCGAGACTTCGACGGCGAAGGCCGATGACGAGGTCCGTTCGACGCCGCTCACGCGGTTGGCGCCGTCGGTGGCGGAATAACGTCCAACCGATTCAGAAGTCTGGGATGCGAACGAAATGTCGACGACGTCGCCGTCGTCGGTGCGCACCGAGAGCGCGCCGGCCGTTTGCGTCGACCGTTCGCGGTAGCTGGCCCGGGCTTGAATTTGATACGCGGATTGCGGGGCTTCGCAACCACACCGATGGATTCCACCAACGCTACTCATACCCCTCTCATCGTCTGGCGGAGGAGGAGTATGAGCTTTTTCTTTTCGAAGCGGTAGAGAGCGTTGTCGGTGCGGACGTAGATCTGGCCGTTGGACATGGCGGGCGTTGCGAAGCAGCTTTCGTTGCCGCCGCCTTTATGACTTCTACTCCCAACTCCTGATATCGTGAGAGCATGGATTGGCAAGACCGCATTATCGTCGACCCAAAAATCCTCGTGGGCAAGCCGGTGATCAAGGGAACCCGGTTGGCGGTGGAGTTTATCGTTGACCTCCTGGCCGCCGGTTGGACCCATGAGCAGATCATCGAAAACTACCCGCACGTTTGCTGGGAAGACATCCAAGCGTGCTTGGCTTACGCCGCCGAACTGCTTCACGCCGAACATATCATTCCAGTCGAACACGCATGAAGTTCGTCGCCGACGAGAATTTTCCGGGCGCAGCGTTGCGCCTATTGCGGCGCTCCGGATTCGACGTCGCCTCGATCGCCGAGGCTCACCCCGGCATACCCGACACCGAGGTTCTCGCCCTGGCGTCTTCGGAGGGTCGCACGCTTCTGACGTTTGACAAGGACTTCGGCGAACTTGCTTTTCGTCGCGGTCTTCCTGCCTCCTGTGGAGTGATTCTGTTCCGGATCGGTTTGCTCGGGCCAGCCGAATCGGCGGAACTCGCCCTGGCGACGCTGCAATCAGGAGTGGAGTGGGCGGGCCACTTCTGTGTCGTCAACAACCGCAAGATTCGAATTAAACCCCTGCGGCCTTATTTCGAGCCGAAGCGGTAGAGAGCGTTGTCGGTGCGGACGTAGATCTGGCCGTTCGACATGGCGGGCGTTGCGAAGCAGCCTTCGTTGAGGTCGTTGGTTTTGATGACTTCCCAATCGAGCGCGGCTTCGATGACCGACACCTTGCCCTCCTCGCTGCAGGCGTAGATGCGGCCTTCGGCGGCGACGAGCGACGATGAATAGCCGCCGAGTGCGCCGGGGATTCGTTCGGCCTTGCCGAGTTTGCCGGTGGCGGCGTCGAAGGCGGTCAGTATGCCGCCGTTTTTCACCGAGAACAATACGCCGTTGGCGACGACGAGCGAGGGGATCACGCTGTTGAAGGGGCGTTCGTACTTCCAGAGTTCGCGGAGTTTGATTTCACCGGGTTTGGCGGCGTCGTCGAATTCATACGCGTAGAGCCCGTTGGCACCCATGATGCGCTGCTGCATCGCCGACCATTCGGCTTCGGTGATGTAGCCGTCGCGGTCGCCCTGGTAGTTGGCGTAGCCGTTGTAGAGCGGGTTCTTCAGATATTCGTCGGGGCCGAGCTTGCCATCCTTGTTCTTGTCCATCTTGTCGAGTTCGGGCTCGAAGGGCTTGGCGGAATCGGCGCCGTAGCCGAAGAGGTAGAAGCGATTGCCTTCGACGATGGGGCTGCCGATGATGGTGGCGGGAAAGCCCGGCATCGAGGAGGTGCGTTTGCCGTTGGAGGCGAGATGCGCACCGAAGATGCCGCGCGAGACGGTGAGGAACTGGTCTTTGTAACGCAGCGGGGTGCCCCAGGATTCGAACTCGTCGCGCTCGGCCTTCCAGCGCATTTCACCGGTCTTTTTGTCGAAGGCGGCGATGAAGGATCCGCCGAGCTGATCGATGAGGATGACCACCGAGGCGCCGTTATCGATGGGCGACGCGGAGATACCCATGGTGTTGAGGAAGGGCCCGAGCGGGGCGCGCCAGAGTTCCTTGCCGGCGAGGTCGTAGGCGACGACGCCGAAGTCCTTGAAGAACGAGTAGACGTTGCGGCCGTCGGCGAGAGGCGTGATGGCGGCGGCGTGGTTGAGCGCGTTGGTAATTTGATCGTGCTTCTTGTCGATGAACTTTTCCCAAAGCAACTTACCGGTGGCGCGATCGAAGCATTGCGTGTAGAGCTTGTTCTCAGCGAACCCGGTGATGACGACGTGTTTATCCGTCAGCACGGGCGACGATTTGCCGGGGCGGACTTCGGTGCGCCAGACAGTGTTCTTGCCCGCGCCGAATTCGATGGGGTAGCCGGCGCCGACGGCGATGCCGGAGCCGTTGGGGCCACGGAAGCGGGACCAGTCTTCGGCGTGGACGATCAGGGCGGCGAGCAGGAGCGATCGGAGCATCGTTTCATTACGATATGCCGTTTTCGATTTAACGGCAACTTAACGACGTGTTTCGGCGTTTCGACTTTACAGTGGAGACATGAAACGGATTCTCCTGGCGACGGCGATGACACTGGTGGCGCAACCGCCTCCGATGCAGCAGGGCGACGGCGTGTGGGCGCGCGATGCGTATTTCGGCGAGGCGCAGACGTTTGACTCGTGCACGGGGCATCAGCCGGGCAACGGGCAGTATCATCATCACGCGAGCCCGACGTGTTTGCGGGCGCAGTTGAACGACAATCTGGAACTCGTGCGCGACACGCGGAACGGGCCGGTGTATCGCGAGAAGGCGAGCGGGTGGACGCACTCGCCGATACTGGGCTGGGCGTTCGACGGATTTCCGGTGTACGGACCGTATGGGTATTCCGATGCGGCGAACGCGGGAAGCGCGGTGCGACGGATGCGGAGCGGGTTCCGCGTGCGGTCGATGACGGCGCGGACGACACTGGCGGAGTGGTCGCGGGCGTATCTGTCGAACGTGGGCGCGGAGTTGACGGCGGCGCAACAGGGGCCACCGATCAATGCGACGTTTCCGTTGGGGCGATACATCGAAGACTATGAGTATGTCGCCGGCATTGGCGATCTTGATGTCTACAATGGCCGGTTCACGGTGACGCCGGAGTATCCGCGCGGAACGTATGCGTACTTCGTGACGATCGATGGCGATGGCAAGCCGGCGTTTCCGTACATTCTTGGGCGGCAGTATTACGGCACGTTGAACGGTGGAAATGCGCAGACTGTTCCGGCTGGGGCGGAAGATGTGCGAATCACTTGGTGGAAGACTGGATCCCGGCCGGCGCGTGTGAAGAGCGCGTTCAATCCTT
>VFZW01000484.1 GCA_016871055.1 Acidobacteriota bacterium | reverse complement strand
GGGATTTGGTCAGCATGATGAGCGAACGTGGCATCAACCTTGCGCACACGACGATTCTGCGCTGGGTGCAGCATTACATGCCGGAGTTCGAGAAGCGCTAGAAACGGTACGCCCGCCCGGTGGGTGACTCGTGGCGGATGGATGAGACCTGCGTGAAGGTACGCGGTGAATGGATGTACCTTTACCGAGCGGTCGACAAAGCGGGCAAGACGGTGGATTCCCTTTTGAGCCAACACCGGGATGTCAATGCGGCTAAGGCGTTTCTACGCAAAGCAATGAAGGGGCAACGGGGCGCCGGCCAAGGTGACGCTGGACGCGTACGCGGCCTCCCATCGCGCGGTAGCTGATCTGAAGGAAACCGGCGAGTTGCCGGAGCGATTGTTAGTCCGCAGCAGCAAGTACTTGAACAACTTGATCGAGCAGGATCATCGAAGGATCAAGCAGCGGCTGCGGCCGATGCCGGGACTCAAGAGCTTCCAGACGGCGAAAGCGGTGATCGGCGGTATCGAACTGGCGGAGAAGATCGAGAAGGGGCAATTCAAATTTGGCAAACTAGGCGGCTCAGGGGCGACGATGCCGGAGATCTGGCGAGCCGCGTTGGCTGAGTGATCGGAGTCGGGTTCGATACGAGACGTCGGCAGCGACCGAATTTGGCTCGACTCGGAAATTGCACCAGAGCCGTGAAAAGGACTTTCACCTTCCAACTGTCGATCATGCTCGGCACACAACAATGTCGCGCCGTCGGCGCTGGACGCGCCGCGGGCGGGAGCGTCGACGACATTCCGGTTGCCCGCGGCGTCGTACAGCGTGGCGCAGTTGGCTTGATCAGAAATTAAGCTTCAGCGCGACCTGCATTTGGCGGGGCGTATTGGAGGTGCTGGTAACGCGTCCGCCGGCGGCGACGTCGACGTTGGAATTTGGCGCGTTGAAGTAGACGGTGTTGGGAAGATTGAACGTTTCAAATCGCAGTTGGAGCTTCGACTTCTCGGTGATCGAGAACAGCTTGTAGAGCGAGAAGTCGTAGTTGGCGAGCAGGTCGCGGCGAAGGATGTTGGCGCCGGAGTTGCCCCACGTGAGGTTGGCGGGGAGAGTGAACGCGGCCTTGTCGAAGTAGTTGTCAAGCGTTTGGTTGGCGATCTTGCCGGATGCGATGCGATGCGGGCGCTGGCCGCCGATGCCTGTATTCGACGTATCCCGCGAAACGGTTGGCGTGTAGGGCGTGCCGCTGCGGAACCCGCTGATGCCCTGCAACTGCCATCCGCCGATAACGCGGTCGGCGAAGGCGCTCGCATTGGCGAAGCGGCGGCCCTTGCCAAATGGCAATTCGTAGGTGAAGCTGACGTCGAAGTTGTGCGGAACATCGAAGCCGGTGAGCGCGCGTTCGAACGCATAGTTGCCTCCGACCGAGGGCGAAGGCTGGTGCGTGATACTCTTCGAAAACGTGTAGGCGACGAGTGTAGAGAAGCCGCCGCTCAGCCGGCGCTCCAATTTCATCTGCAGGGAATGATAGATGCTGGCGCCGTCCTGGGTGTTGTAGGCGATGGTGCCGAAGCGGGGGAACGGCCGGCGCGCCTGAATGTTGCCGGCGCCGGCGTTGGGGAAGTTGATGTTGTTGGTGGTGGGCAGGAACAGGCCGCGGTTGCCGACGTAGTTCACTTCGAACAGCGTCTTCGACGCGATCTGCTGTTGGATGCCGAAGTTCCAGTGTTGATCGTATGGGCTTCGGACCCTGGTGGGAATTGGGACCCAATTGACGTTGGTCACGGCCGAACCGAAGGGCGCGTTGAGGAAGAAGTTGGCGGTGGTCCGCGTTGGGCGCACGCCGCGATCGGCATTGACGGTTTCGGCCACGTTGAAGGGAATGAAATTGAAGTTGAGACGGCCGCTGGTGCCTTCCGTTTCGTAAAAGAGGCCGTAGCCGCCGCGAATGACGGTGGCTTCGCCGAAGGGACGCCAAGCGAAGCCGGCGCGCGGCGCCCAGTTCTTGCGGTTCTGCGCGGTAATCGAGTACGGCAGGCCAGCCTGGCTGCTGGTTTGGATGAGATCCTTGTAGAGTTCGTAGCCGACCTTGGCGAGGGGCTGGGCATCAAGGTCGATGCTATCGGAGTTGCTGGCGACGATGACGGGCCGCGTTTTGGTGGGATCGAACGTTGCGGCCTGACCGCGAAAACTCTTGAGCCACGGCGTGTATTCATAGCGCAAGCCGACGTTGACGGTGAGGCGATTGTTGACTTTGATATCGTCCTGCAGGAAGCCGTGCCAGTAGGTGCCGTAGCCGCCCCACCAGGTCGCCGGGTTCCCGCGGCTGGCGCTTGCGGGATAGCCAAGCAGCCAGTCGGCGAAAGAATCGCCGGTGTTGGCTGTGGCGATCGGATTCTCGGTGGCGATGCCGGTGTAGTTGTAAACACCGTTATGGTTACGGGAGTCGGTGAAGAGAGGCTTGAAGTAGTGAATGCGCGCGCCGGTCTTGACGATGTGGCGGCCTTTGATCCAAGTGAGCGCGTCGGAGATTTCGTTGGCCCAGCGATTCTGCCATTTGGGGCGGCCGTCGCCGGCGTTGCCGGAGAACCCGGAGAGTCCGGCGAAGCTGAAGGCGGGCAGGCTCGAGATCGAGGCGTCCTGGTTGTCCTGCAGGCCGATGATGCCGGCGGCGCGGTTAAAGTCGGCGCCCTGGCCCTGGAAGTAGGCGTTCGAGCGATATTCGCCGTACATGAAGCTGACGCGGATTTCGTGCATGAGGTTGGGACGGAGGTTGCTCGACAGGGCGGCGGCGATATTGCGCGCCGGGCCGGAGAGGTCGGTGGCGCCGAGAGCGGGGAACGCGGCGGGCGTGTGCTCGGAGTTGCGAACGAGACTTACGCGGACGAAAGCCTTGTGATTGCTGGTGATTTCCTGATCGCCACGCAAGGTCCACTGATCCTGGTTGTAGGCGTTGGAACCGGTGAAGATGGCGTTGTTGACGCCGGAGTTGGGGGCGGGAATGTACTTGTTGAAGAAGGTCGCTTGCGGCGAGATGCGGGTCGTGGGAATGACGTTGCCAGGGAAGAGAGTTCGAACATTGCCGGCGCCGGCGGGATTGGTCGCGGTGGTTAGCGGATCGTAGATGCGATTGTTCGCGGCGAAGTTGCCGGTCATCATCGCGGGGGTCGGGACCTGGCTGTTGAAGATCAAGCCCTGTCGTGTGCGCTCGCCTTCGTAACTGATGAAGAAGAAGGTTTTGTTGCGGCCGTCGTAGAGCTTGGGGGACATGACCGGACCGCCGAGAGTGCCCCCGAATTGATTCCGCTTGAGCAGAGCGCGTGTGAGCGAGAAGAAATCGCGGGCGTCCATGCGGTCGTTTCGGAGGAATTCGAAGACGTTGCCGTAGACGCGATTGGAGCCGGACTTGGTGGTGATGTTGAACGAGCCGCCGGCGCGGGCGAACTCGGCCGAGTAGGCGTTTTGTTGAAGGTTGAACTCCTGGAGCGCGTCGATGGAAGTTTGAATCCAGGTGCCGCCCTGATGCTGTTCGGTGACGTCGACGCCGTCGAGCAGAAAGGTCGTCTGCGAACCGGGGACGCCGCTGACGACATTGCCGTTCACCAATTCGGGGCGCACTCGTTGCACGTTGCCTGTGGCCGGAAGGAGAGTGACGCCGGGCGTGAGGCGGCCGAGCTCGGTGAACTTGCGGCCGTTGAGGGGGAGGTCGGTGATCTGTTTGGTCGAGATGACCTGGCCGAGCGTGGCGGTTTCGGTGGTAAGGAGGGCGACCTCGGTGGTGACCTGGACTTGCGTTGAGGTTTCGCCGATGCGGAGGTCGAACTCGACGCGCGCGACTTGCGCGACGGTGAGCGTGACGCCGGTGCGAACGGTGG
The DNA here is from genome assembly GCA_016871055.1 of Acidobacteriota bacterium. Taxonomy (GTDB): domain Bacteria; phylum Acidobacteriota; class Terriglobia; order Bryobacterales; family Bryobacteraceae. The sequence continues at coordinate 513 of VFZW01000484.1, read as the reverse complement.
TCTGGAAGCCGGGCGCGGAGGCGCTGACGGTGTAAGTACCAGCATCGAGAGGCGTGATCACGTAGTCGCCCGAGGCGTCGGCGGTGACTTTGCGGGAGAGGTTGGTGGCGGGGTCGGTGACGGTGACCGTGGCGCCGGGCACAGAGGCGCGTTGCGGGTCATAGACCGTGCCGACGATGCGGCCGGACTGCACTTGGGCGAGGAGCGGGAGAGCGAGACTGACGACTAAAGCGAGTTGGCGCATTTTGAACCTACGTGCAACTATATATGAATCGTCCGCCGGTTGCGGGCGCGGCGGCGCGAATTCCGAGGGCCGAAATTGGTCCATATCCAGCGCTTCCAGATCCCGGGTGACGCCGCCTCGCACGGATCTGGTGCAAATCGGTAGGATGGACGAGGATAGAGGAATGGCCCGTCTTGCTCCGGTCGAGGAATTGTTCGGCGGCCGCCACTTCGATGCCGAGATCGTGGTGTTGTGCGTCCGCTGGTATTTAAGCTTCAAGTTGAGCTATC
>VFZW01000483.1 GCA_016871055.1 Acidobacteriota bacterium | reverse complement strand
ATCGAGCCGCACCCGCCCTTGATAAGTGTCAAGCAAGAATCCAGGCTAAAGTGTCAAGGATGTGTCCGGTCGCGCAGGTTCGCGTCGCCGGTATATCATTGCCCGAGAACGGCAGGTTCACGACGAAATCGAACGGAGGCTGCCGAAATTGGCGGATATTCGTCCCGGCATTGCCTTGCGGGAAGAAAAACAGACCATACCCGGTACGAATGACCGTCTTCTTGGTGGCTTGATACGCGATGCTGATGCGAGGAGCGAGCGCCGAGAGGTCCGTGTCGATGTTGCCGGAGCGGCTCACTCCATCGCGGCCGGCGATCAACTGCCGCCCCCCGGCTGGATCGAAGTTGACCCACTGGTTTTTCTTTTCAACGAATGGCGTATTGACTTCGTAGTGGACGCCGAGATTGAGCGTGAGCTTCGAGTTGACGCGCCACTCGTCACGAACGTAGAAGTTCATCTCGTTGGTGTTCAGGGTGGCGGTGCCCGCCACAAACACGTCCCGCCGGATGGCGATGGGGAAACCCATCAGCATCGTGGCGATCGTTTCGCCTGTGCCGCCGGGCGACGCCGGATTGCGCGAATACGACGGATCGAAGACCCAGCGCCCGAAAGCGCTTTCACCGGGGGGCCTCGCCGTCTCGCCCGTGGTGCGGAAACGGAAATCCACGCCGAAGCGGATGTTGTGGTTGTTCTTCATCCAGGAAATGTTCGCAATGGCGGAATGCGTCTTCTGATCGCGAATCAACGGGGTACTGCGAGCATTGCCCAACCCCGCGTAGCCGGTGGTGCCCACGATCGGCGCCGAGGGCTGAAACGGATCGGTCGTGTCGCGCCCTGGGATGCGCCGCCAGATTTCATTCGTGAGCGTGGTGGGCAGCAGCGCCATGTTGAACTGGGTATAGCCGTAACGGAAGTCGCCCACCACAGCCGGCGTGAATGTGCGCGTCCACGCGCCCACCATATTGCGCCCTCGCACCGTATCGTCACCCGCGAAGCTGGCTTCGTTGCCTCCGATGTTCTTGTCGAACGTGTCGGGGATGATCATGTCGGCCCAGTCGATCGAGTAGCGATAGAATAACGTATCGCGGCTGGAGAGTTGGTGGTCGAGACGGCCGTCCCCACGATGGATGTTGCTCTTCTTTACGGGATTCGACACATAGTTGTTGGCGAGACCCGCCCTTTGCGGCAAGGGCCAGAGGTTCACCAGTCCCGCGCCGATGGGATCGAAGCGGCTTGCCGGAATCACGTCGCTCGGAAAGCGATCGCGAATCGCCGCGCCGCCCGCCGGATTGGCTCTCGTTGTGAGCGGATCGAAGACGCCGTTGGGCACCAGGTTGCGGAAGTCGCCGGTGCGGTACTGCTGCACTGGTACGGTCACCAGTTGCGTGTCGCCGAAAACCTCGCGGTAGGCTTCATAGTTCGCGAAGAAGAAGGTGCGGTTCTTGGCTATGGGGCCGCCGAGGCTGGCGCCGAACTGATTCAGCTTGAACGGAGGCTTCGGAGCGTCGGTGCGGGCGAAAAAATTGCGCGCATCGAATCGCTCATTGCGCAGGAACTCGAAGAGCGAACCGCGGAAATCATTGCTTCCGGATTTCGACGTCACGACGACGACCGCGCCGACGCTGCGCCCATACTCGGCGCCCGCGTTGTTGGTGATCACCTTGAACTCCTGAATGCCTTCGACGGCGGGACGAACGATGAACGTCTGCGAGATCATCTCCGTGTTGTCGACGCCGTCGAGCAGCACCTGGTTCGATTGACTCAGTGCGCCGTTGGCCTGAATCGCGGTTCCGCCGGGACGGAGTTCGTCAGGACGCCGTCCGGTGTTGATCGTGTTCGGCTGCGCGTAGTCGAGTCCGGAAACGCCCGGCGCGAGAATCGCCAGTTGCACGAAGTTGCGTCCATTCAGCGGCAGCGCATTCACGGCCCCGCGCTCAATCACCTGACCCACCGAAGCGCTCTCGGTTTGCAGCAGCGGAATCGTCCCCTGCACTTCCACCGACTGCTCCACACTGCCCACCTCCATCGAGATATCGAGACGCGCGGTCTGCCCGACCTGCAGCACGAACCTCTTGAATGCCACGGGCCGGAATCCGCTTCTTGCCGCGGTGACGCTGTAGTTGCCCGGTATGAGGCTGACGGCCGTGTAGCCGCCCGATTCATCACTGGTGAGCTTCACGCTCGTGTTGGTCGCTTCGTTGGTCACCGTCACCTCGACGCCCGCCATGGCCGCGCCCGACTTGTCGGTGACGTTGCCGACGATGGATGCACGCTCGACCTGTGCCGTCAGATAGGCGCAGGCGAGAAGAAAGACAGGGATTGTCTTCAACATGGACATTCTCCAGAACTTAGATCGAACCAACAGCGCCGTCCTCGTGAAATGCGGTGACAAACGGCCGCGTACCCTGGAACGGATACTTCTTCAACGCCCCCTCATTCAGATCGAAACCCAAGCCGGGCCGCGTCGGCAGCGGATAGCGCCCGCCCACCATCCGCATCGCCGGGAAGCCGAGCAACTCTTCCCAAATCCGGTTGCGTTCCCCGCTCTCGACAGCGCCGCAAATCTCCTGCGCCAGCATGTTCGGACAAGCTGCGTCCACATGCAAACTCGCAATGCCGCCAATCGGGCCCTCACAAGCGTGCGGAGCCATCCTCATGCCGGCCGCGTCGGCTGCCGCCGATACCTTCCACAGCGCCGTGATTCCGCCGACATGCGCAATGTCCGGTTGCAGGATATCGACAATGCCGAGATCGATGATCTCGCTCAATCCGTAAGCCGCGATGAGGCGCTCGCCGGTGGCGATGGGCGTCGTCGCCTTGCGCACAGCGCGCTGCATCGCGCGGATATTCTCCGGAGGGCAGATCTCCTCGGCAAATAGCAGATTCAGCGGTTCGATTTCCCGCAGCAGAATCGCCGCCACGGTGGGACTCGGCCGCGCGTGAAAATCGACAGCGAAGTCGATATCGGGCCCTAAGCCTTCGCGATAGATCTCCAGTGCACGCACCGCGCGCTTGATCTTCGCATTGGTCTCCACCCACTCGAGCAGATCCGGCAACTGAAACTTCAGAGCCGTGACACCCTCCGCGCGTGCCTTCGCACCGATCTCGCGCGCTTGCTCCACCGTCCACGCCGAAGCGTGATAATAGCCGCGAATCCCGCGCGGATCGACAGGCCCCCCCAACAACTCGTATACTGGCAGCCCCATGACTTTGCCACGAATGTCCCACAGAGCCTGATCGATTCCGGAGATCGCCGACCCCAGCACCGGACCGCCTCGATAGAAACTGCCCACGTACAGCAACTGGTACAGATGCTCCACCTGCATGGGATCATTGCCGATCAACAGGTCTTTCAAGTCGAGAACGCACGCCATCGCGGCGGCCGCCTTGCCCTCGAGCGTCGCTTCGCCCCAACCCACAACTCCCTGGTTGGTTTCAATCTTCACGAACACATACGGCCGGTCGTTTTGCCCCAGGCGCTCCGGCAAGGTCACACCGAACACCCTGAGCCCGGTGATGCGGAGGTTCGACACCACGTTGGCGAAAGCCTTTGAACCGGGAGGCGTGTCGTCACTGCGCTTCAACTGCGGCGCGCATCCACACGCGTCGCGAGGTAGATTCGGCCTTCGCGTCTGTCCCATCGCCCCTGCGGCGGCGAATGCGCCAAACAAAGCGCGGCGCTTCATAGTGTCTCCTCCGCGTAGCGGCTCAGCGCTTGTTCGTCGATCGTCACTCCCAGACCAGGCTTGTTGACCAGCGCGGCGAAGCCGTCCTGCGCGCGTTCAACCGCGCCGCCCAGGATCTCCGCGCGCATGGCGCGATCGCGTGCCGACTCCGGCAGCGGAACCTCTTGCGCATAGAAGTTCATCAGAGCAGCACCCAGTTGGATGCCATGCATTGTGCCGATCGGACCGCCCGCGTGATGCGGGGCGACGGCGATGTAATGGGTCTCCGCAATCGCGGCAATGCGGCGGATCTTGTGCACGCTGTTGAGAGCGAGGCTCGGGCGAACCACGTCCACGCAGCCGAGCCGCAGCAGATTCTGAAAATCCGCGATGTTCGTGAGATCGCGTCCGATGCCGACCGGCACCGTTGTCTCCTCGGTCAGACGGATTAGTGCATCCTGCGTGACGATCTTGGATGGCTCATCGAACCAGATCGGATGATCGCGTTCCACCGCGCGTGCGATTACGGCGGCATCGCCGGGCATCAGCGCGCCGGCAGCGTCGAGCACCATTTCCGCGTCCCCGCCGGCGAGACGCTTGAAGTCGGCCATGCTCTTCTTCACGGAATCCACATAGGCCTGCAAACGCGATAGACTCTCCCGGGGCGGAACCGCAAGGGTAAACGCACGGAAGCCCCTCTGCTGCGCCTCGCC
>VFZW01000482.1 GCA_016871055.1 Acidobacteriota bacterium | reverse complement strand
CCGCGCTCCAAATACATCCTGCCCCAACGCACACGCGGCAGCGGATCTTTGGGTTTGTTTGCCACGGCGGTGCGGAAACGGTCGTTGGCCGTCTTGAAATCGCCCAGCGCCCAAAACGCCTCACCCTGTAAATACGCATCGCGGCTCGACACAAGCTGCACGAAACAGTCCTTGGACCGATCCAGCCGCCCGCGCCGCTTATGTTCGCGGCACTCGTCGAGAGTCGCCGCCTGCGCCGCTATCGCCATCATCAGGACGAGAGATTTCACTTATCGATCTCCTCCTGCAACTTCGCCAGTTCGACCAGCAGCACCGACAGCAGCTTGCGGTACTCGGCGACATCGTAGGACGCCTTTTCAAACTTCAACTTCTCGATCTTCGATTCCAACTCCTCGCGTTTCTTGAGCAGCGCCTGCTTCTCCGGCGACTTCGCCGCCTGCTGCAACGACCCAAACCGCACCAGTGTCGTTTGCCCCGCCAGCAACCCGTGGCCGTTGTCCGGCGACGGCGCCCGCACGCCGCTTCCCTTCCCGGTATCTTCGAGCATCGCGTGTTCGGTGGCCAGCCGCTTCTGCGACTCATAGAAATCGACAACCTTTCGATCCGCGTAACGGAACGCTTCCAGCACGCTGATCTGTTCGTTCTTATCCGCGTCGGCCTCCGGATTTCGCAGCGCTTCCACCCAAAACCGCGGGAACTGCGTGGCCAACCGTTCCGATCCCGCCTTGGTCGCCGAAACGACCACGCGGTTGTCGCGCTTCAATGCGTCAATGGATCCGCCCGAACTCGAGGTCGTGTTAATCACCGCCTGCTTCTGCGCGGGAACCTTGTCCATCCACTCGCCGAGTTCGATCGCCGTGACATCGGATCCCGGAATGTTGACCTTATAATCCACGCCGTCGAAGTTGCCGTGGCCAATCAAAGTCACGATCAACGTATCGCCCGCGGCCGCCGATTTAGCGGCCTCGTCTAGCGCCTTGCGCACATTCGGCTTCGTCGCGTTTTCACCAGTAAGCGTAGTCACCTTCGCATCCGCGGTCGAACGCATCAATTTGTCCATCTCCATGGCGAGCGCAAGGAAGCGTTGTTCGTAGACAGACTCGCCGCCTATGCCGGAGACAGTCACGTAGAACGTCGCTCCAGGCGCAGCCAAACTCGCCAGTAGTAGAAGCCGTTTCAAACCGCACCCCACTTCCGCCGCAACAACCACTCGCCGCCGCGCAGCGCGGCGATCAGCAGGAACACCGCCGGCAGATTCCACAAGTCGCGAATCTCGCGCGTGTTGATGCCGGCCTCGGAAAACGTGATCTCCTCCGGCAGCGTTTTGGTCTCTTCGATCTTCCAGTACTTCCCACCGGTCTCGGCGCTCAGCCGTTCTAGCAGTTCGCGGTTCTGCTCGGTGTGATAACTCTCGGCCAAGCCGTCCTCGCGGCGGAACGCGATCGTGTCGGTGCCCAACTGCTCCAACGCGCGCGACGCGATAAACTCGACCAGATACGATCCCGGTTGCTCCGCCGCGTACTCACCGCTGTAGACGCCCGGTTGAACGGGATCCGGCTGCAACAATACCGTCGCCGCCGAGCCCGCCGGTCCCGTCACTCGTGCTTCCACTTGTCCGTCCGGCAACACTTCGAACTGCTTGCCGCGCACCTCGGCGCGCAACGGAACGCGCGTCTCATCGGTGAACACCGATTGTGTCGACGATGCGACAACCGTTCCCGGCGTGCCGCTCACCAACCAACGCAGTATCTGCTGCCAGAACATTTCGTGCGACTTGTCTTCGATCGGCTGCAACATTTGCCAGCGCCACGTGCCGCCTGTCCCCAACACCGCCGTTCGGCCGCGGCCATAGTTCTGCGTGATCAGCAGGGGTGTGCGGCCCCGTCCGGAAATCGCATCGGCGAATACGACGGCGCCCGGTTTCGGCGGTCCCGGATTCTGCACATCGGCCAACTCAGGAAGTTTCTTCCACCGTTCGGCATTGCGCGCGGCGTCTTCCTCCAATCGCAGATACAGATTGTCGCGGCCTGCCGCCGTCAATTCCACGGTGGCCTTCTCGCGCAAAAACGTCGTGCGCCGGTCGCCAACCGAGACGGGCAGAATGTCGTTGAACTCGCTCGCCGAATAGCCGCCATCGGCCAGCGAGGCCCGGCTGCCAAGAAACAGCAGACCACCACCGCGCCGGTCGACGAACGCCTTCAGCAGCGCCTGCTGTGTCGGCGTAAAGTAGCTCGCCTCGACCGCGCCGATGATGACGCCCTCATAAGCGAACATCTCTTCCGTCGTCGCCGGGAAACCCTGTTCGAGTTCCTTTGCATCCTTTACGCCCTGCCGGTAGATCTTGTTCTGCGTCGTCCGCAACATCGTGACGAGTTGAATCGTTTTCTCGTCCTCCACCGCGCGGCGGATAAACTTAAACTCCCAACGCGGCTCGCCCTCGATATAGAGAATCCTCGGCTTGCGCGCCTCCACCTGCACCAACCGCGTCAGCGCGTTATTGCCGAAGTTGTCCTCGTTCTGCATGTTGGCGACAGCGGCCGACAACGTCCGCACACCCGCCGGCCCCGAATTAAACAGAAGTGTTTCAGTCTGCGCCGCGCCATCGGCGGCCAGCGTGATCTGCTTCGAGCCGATCACCTTATCGGCGTCCTTTAATTGCAACGTCGCCTTCTGACCGGCATAGCCGCGCTGCTTCAAAATCACCTGTGCGCCCAGGCGCGAATCGGCCAGTGCGCGCACCGGAACCTGCACATCCACCAGCGCGACATCGCGATCATACCGCTCGCGCCCGAAGCCGATTGTGTGCACCGGCAACTGCCGGCTCTTGAGCGCATTGACCGTTTCACGGTCGATTCCGCCGCTCGTATCGGCGCCATCGGAGAGCAACAACACGCCGCCGATCGGCAGACTGCCCGTCTCGGCCGCAATCTGTTTCAACCCATCGGCGATACGGCTGGCGGCCTTTTCGGTCTTCAAGCCGTGATAGTCTTCGATGCGCTCCAGATGGTCGGAGACCTTGTAAAACCGCACCTGGAAGCGCTTCTTCAAGTTGTCGAGCAAACCACTCTCCAACGCCTTCTGCGCCAAGTCCCGGCGCACCGAACCATCATCGGAGATCGCCATCGACTTCGAATCGTCCAACAAAATCGCCACCACGTTTTGCTGCGGCTTTAACGTCGCCACGCTCAGCACCGGTTGCCACAACAGCAGCAACAGCGCGGTCAGCACCGACGATTGCAACAGCCACAACGTCGCGCCCCGCAGCGTCGGCCACCCGGCCTCGTGCGTCTTGCGCCAAACGAACAACGCCGTCACCACACAACCCGCGAAAATCAACGCCGCCAGAATCCAAAGCGGCCAGCCGCTCTGCCACACGAGTTCGCCCTTGCGATAGACGCTCAACGGATGATGGAAGAGAAGTTCAAACATGTGTGGTTAGTGAGACATCGCGTACATGATGTAGTTGATCCCGATTCTATACGCTAACGACGCGTAGCGTTCCGGGTAGTGTGGCGAATCGGCCCATTCCCATGCGTCGGCGATGTCCATGTTGTGGCAAACCGCCACCATCAACCGCCCGTGATCGTCGTAAATTCCGCGCCAGTTGGCGTTCACGCCGTCGTACTCGTAGGTCTGCTCAAACGGGTAGTTGACGATCCCCGGAATCTGAAACTTGTCGTCGAGATCGTAGAGCACGTGGAACAGCGGTTCCGTTTTCGGCAGGTCTACCACGGGCCGGTCCGGAAACACTCTCTGCATCGACTGCATGAACACGTCCCACTCGAAGCTGCCGTGAAAGTCGTCGGTCATTAGAAAGCCGCCCTTGAGCAGATACTCGCGTAACTTCTTCACTTGCGAATCGGTCAGATCCCAATGTCCCGGTTCGACTACGTACATCCACGGGTAATTCATCACCTCGTCGCCGTTGTCCAGATTCACCGCCTGCTCAACCGACCGAATGTTTAAGCGGGTCAATCGCCGCACGCCCTGCACAAACTGCCGGTCGGCCTTCGGGTAGTCGATCGACCACGCCCCGCGCATCGACCACATGCGGTCATTCGACCGCCAATTCGGATACATCATCCGCGCAAACACGAACTCGGTCTTGTCGCCAGCATCGGCGGGCGTCGGCTGGTCTTCGTATTCAACGAATGGAAATCCGCCCCGGAAACCGCCGCGCCGCTGCGCGTAAGCCACACCAAGGAGCGTGGCGAGCAGCAGGCCGGTGATCCAGATTCTCCGTTTGTGCATTCACACTCCCTTATCAAAGGTATGACGCGTGCCGAGGGCATAACGTCACCGAAAAGTAAGCCTAGTTTACATCGAAGCCAGACCGCGAATGTTCCACCCGCAAATCGTCGATCCCTCGAACTTATTTCCGCCCGGTCCCGCCCAGTGTGTCTCCAGGCTCAACCACC
>VFZW01000481.1 GCA_016871055.1 Acidobacteriota bacterium | reverse complement strand
CAAATACAAGCAGGCTGCCAAACAGCTTTGTGAATGTTTCCATCGGTTGCCTCCGGTTGACCAGTCCTTGCAAACCGATCATCCTTCAGCGGCCGATGGAAATCAAATTTCAAATATTTTTGGCTAGCTCTTGGAGAACGGAGCTCGAGTCCTAACTGGCTTCACTCACGCGCGTCGGCAGTCACCCTCACCCATCACCCGGCAGGGACCGTCCTATCGAGCGGAGTCTCTTCACCGGTCTGCGTCTCTGTTGCCCAGTTGGGGCGAACAGCGTCTGTTTAATGGCCGCTGCACAGCTTCCTTGTGTCTTGAAAAATCGTTCCAGCTGTCACGGAGGTTTGCGTGCGACAAGACCGGCATTGATGCAGCCCTTCTCGCACTACTACGCTCGACTTGGACTGGCAGGCCGGGCACTGAAAGCCTTCCGGCCAACGGATCCCCTCGAGGTAGCTTCGGCATGCCTCCTCGCCGCCAAATCGGGCGCCAAACTCCGCGATGGTCCTCAGGACGTCGTCCAACTCGGACTCTACCTATAGTGGGTTCGTGCGGAACTACCCGTTCCTTGGTCAACCGGGGCGGTAGGCAAGAAAAACTGCACCAGAAAGCGCTCGACGGGAGGCAAACGGGTGTATACTGATCAGTCACCGGGAGCCGAAGCGGAAATTCCGGCCGATAACTTAATCAAGCCTGCTTCCTCGCCGAAGCAACCGGGTGAACTATGCCGGAGGACGTTAACGTGTCTATCAGCCGATTCCCGATGATGCTGCTGCTATGCGTAGCGGCATATTCCCAGACGAGCACCGGGGCGATCTCGGGTACGCTCGTCGATTCCAGTGGTCAGGCCCTCTCGGGCGCCGAAGTGACCGTGTCGAGCCAGCGAACGGGCGAGACCCGATCCGCGACGACGGGCGACACGGGGGACTTCGTCTTTCCCGCGCTCGTTCCGGGTCCCTATACGCTCAAGGCGAACGCCAAGGGCTTCCGCCCGCTCGAGCGGACTAACATCAACGTGACGCCGTCGGCGCGTTTGGCGCTCGGCACGGTACAACTCGAGATCGGTACCGTCACCGAGTCGATCGTCGTCCAAGCCTCGGGCGCGACGGTGCAGACCGGAAATTCCGAGAACGGCGCCATTCTCGACAGTAAGCAGCTCGAGATGGTTTCGATCCGCGGCCGCGATCCGATCTCGATGCTCCGCATCCTGCCGGGGGTCACGCAGGGTTTCGACAACGAGTTCGCCGGCGGATTCTTCGGAACGAGGGTGCCGAATTTCCAGGGCCTCCAGAACAACACCACGACGATCATGTCCGACGGCGTGAACGGCGGCGATGGCGGCGCCGGAGGAGTGTTCAGTGCGACCGTCAATATCGACGCGGTGCAGGAAGTGAAAGTCCAGTTGAGCAACTACACCGCGGAGTATGGCCGCGCGGGTGGAGCGCAGATCAACATCATCACTAAGAGCGGCAGCCGGGAGTTCCACGGCAGCGGATATTGGTTCAAGCGTCACGAAATGTTCAACGCAAACGCGTTCTTCCGCAACCGCGACGGAATCGCGAAGCAGATCTACCGGTTCGAAACGCTGGGTGGAACGATCGGCGGACCCATGAAGCTGAAAGTGCCGGTGATCAATCCCGGCGGAGACAAGGTCTTCTTCTTCTATTCGCACGACAACACCCGGATCCGCGAGCCTGTCGCGATCGAACGCTGGAGGTTTCCGACCGCGCTCGAGCGCCGTGGCGACTTCACGCAGAGCAGGGATCTCAACAATCGCGATATCCCGGTCACCGACCCGTTGTCACAGGCTCCCTTCCCAGGCAGAGTCATTCCGGCGAGCCGGGGAAATCCGTTCGGGATCGCGATGATGAACATCTTCCCGCAGCCCAACTTCAACGATACGGGATTCAACTTCCTCTACCAGGAAGGCAGCCTCGGCCGGCCGCGCAACCAGCATCTGTTCCGCATCGATCTTCAGCCGACGGCCAAAAATTCGATTAGCGTCCGCGGCTCGGCATGGTTCGCCGACACGGTGGGGCACCACGTCGCCGGCGGGTCATCGCCATGGGGCCTGGTCCGCCACCACTACACCTTCACCTCGCGGCAACTCAACGCCAACTACACCAGGATCATCACTCCGAATCTGGTGAACGAGATGTTCGCGGGCTTCTTCATCAGCACCGAAGATGGCCGGCTGCCAAACGACGACGAGCTGCGGCTGATCCAGCGGCAGCATCGCGGACTCGCGCGCCTCGGCCAGTTCGTGCCGCAGTACAATCCGCTCAACATCATTCCGCGCGCCACGTTCGGCGGCGTGCCGTCGACGTTCGCGGTAGCCGCGATCAACTACGACGGACGTCTGCCGCTGTGGGGCTCGGACTCGAATCTGACGATTACCAACAACCTGACCTATACGAAGGGCACGCATACGTTCAAATTCGGCGGCTATCGAGAGAGCAGCCGTTTTGGCCAGGCCCGGTCCGGCACGTTCGGAGGGGCTTTCGACTTTGGTCAGGATGTGAACGATCCGCTCAACACCGGCTACGCGTTTGCGAACGCCTTCACCGGACACTTCCGCCAGTACACTGAATCGCTCGGCCGGCCGGCGCAGTTCTCGCGCCGTAACATCTGGGCATGGTTCGCGCAGGATACGTGGAAGGTAAAGCCGGGACTCATTGTCGACATCGGCATGCGCTGGTATTGGGCGCCGTGGCCGCTGCAGTCGAACGGCGAAGGATCCGCGTTTTCGATCGAACGATACGATCCGAGGCGCCGGGCGACGCTCTTCCGTCCGATCTCCACGCCCCAGGGACGGCGCGCGGTCAACCCGTTGAACGGCGCCATCCTTCCGCAGACGTTCATCGGCGCGATCGTGCCGGGTACCGGCGATGTGTGCACGATCATCACCACGGCCGAACCGTGCAGGTTGAACGGCGTGGTGGTGCAGAACGACAAGAGCTACATTTCCTATGGCGGATTCCGTGACCTGCTTCCCATCCAGTGGGATCCGCGGCTCGGCATCGCCTGGGATCCCTTCAAGAACGGCAAAACGGCGATACGCGCCTCGATTGGCACGTTCCACCAAGCCAGCATGGGCGGCACTGGCGCGTTCGACGGTGGCCCGGCGTTCCGATTCGACAAGATCATCCTGTTCTCGGACATGAACCAGTTCCTCGATGCCGGGTCGCTGACGACGCCGCCGAACGTGGCGGGACCGTACCGCAAACAGAAGGCGCCGCTCGTCTATCAGTATCTGTTCGGCATCCAGCATGAAGTGCTGCGCGGAACGGTGCTCGATGTCTCCTACTCGGGCAACACCACGCGCCACATCCAACAGAACTGGAATTTCAACTATATCCCGTATGGCACCCGATTCCTGCCTCAGAACGCCGATCCGACGAGCACGGCCAATCCCCGGCTGCCCTTGCCCGACATCCTGCTTCGCCCGAATCCCGGATATGGCGATATGCTCCAGAGCGGACCCGCGACATCGGCCCGCTACGACTCCTTGCAGGTCCAGTTGAACCGCCGGTTCATCGGAGGCGTGGAGGTGTCGTCGAGTTACACCTACTCCAAGTCGATTCTCAACGGATGGGCGCAGGAGCTGAATTCACGCCTGCGCCGGACGCTGCTACCGAACGACCAGACTCACGTGCTCAACATGAGCTTCGTGGTCGATATCCCAAAGATGAGCCGCTTCGTGCCCGGGCGCTTCTCGAGGATGGCGCTCGACAACTGGCAGATGTCGAGCATTACGACGTTTGCCAGCGGCTTCCCGCAGAACGTCGTCCTGCAAACCACCGACAACTTCGACTTCGCCGGAGGCGGCGAGGGCAATGGCGTGGTCCAGACAGGCCGCGCGATCCTCCCGCGCGGCGAGCGTAATTCCTTCCGTATGTTCAATACCTCGGTGTTCAAGCGCCCATCCGGGCGGGGCGATCTCGGCACCGACTTCTCGAACGTCAAATACCGGGGACCGGGCTTCAATAACTTCGACGTGTCGGTCTTCAAGAACTTCCCGGTGTTCTCGGAGAAGCGAATCATCCAGTTCCGCTGGGAGTTCTACAACCTGTTCAATCACACCCAATTCTCGGACGTGAACAATATCGCCCGCTTCGATCCGGCGGGCAATCAGGTGAATACGCAGTTCGGCTGGGCGACGGCGGCTCGCAGCGAGCGCCGGATGCAGGCTTCGCTGCGGTTCAGTTTTTGAGCAGCGCCCGCAAGACAGAGCCGGTCGCCGCGAATGCGCTTTAAATGGTGTCGATACGTCGTTCCGAGAGGATCTTAAACGAGCTCGGAATTTATACAACACAAACAGGAATCGATTAAACCGAAGTTCCCCCGCCGATAAGCAGTAGTTTTCACCGCAAGGTTCTCAGACAGCGTGGGTTGCGCGTTTTTTGCCTTGTTCTGTATACCCATGTAAAT
>VFZW01000480.1 GCA_016871055.1 Acidobacteriota bacterium | reverse complement strand
GGTCGCAAATGACAATGGTGCGATTTTTGTCGCGGATGTGAAAGGCGCTGTAACGACAAGGACCCGCTTCGGTGAGACGGAAATCGAACGCGCCACCGGCGATGTGGCCGCCACGAGCGTCAACGGTGCCGTTCGAGTGACCGATGCGGGCGGCGTGGTGAAAATCGGAACGTCATTCGGGCCGGTCGTCGCGGTTCGACTGAAGAACAGTGTAACCGTGAAAAACGACAACGGTGGGATCGAAGTCTCCGAGATCACGGGCGGTGCGGACCTGACGTCGAGATTCGGACACATTCGAGTCGCGAACGTTTCCGGCGAATTGGTAGCGCGGAATGACAACGGTGGTGTCACTGTGTCTAAGATCGGCGGCGCTGCGATGGTCCGGACCAAGTTTGGCGCAACGAAGTTGAACGACGTCGGCGGTGACGTGACGGCCGAAAATGACAATGGTGTAATCGAACTGAGCGGCGTACGAGGCGGGGCGCGTTTGACGCGCAAGTTCGGACACATCCACGTGCGCGACGTAGCCAAATCGGTCGTGGTCGAAAACGACAACGGCGAAATCAAGGTGACCGGAGCGTCCGCCGGCGTAATTGCGAAGACGAAATTCGCGCCGATTAAACTGGAAGCGGTCGGCGGAGCCCTCGATCTGTCGAACGACAACGGAGCGATTGAAGTTTCGAAGTCCCCGGCCAAGGGCTGCGAACCGATCCTGGCGCAAACGCGCTTCGGGCCGATGCGAATTACTATTCCCGAGAACTTGGACTACGACCTCGCGGCGCGGACCCAGTTCGGCAAGATTGAGTCGAAATTGAAGCTGACCGTGGAGGGCTCCAACGAACGGCCTTCAGCCACCGCGAAGATCGGCCGCGGCGGGTGCCCGCTGAAATTGACCAATGACAACGGATCGATTGTGTTGAATCCGTAGCGGGCTGTACCGTAACCTAGTAGTAGATGCGCACGCTTTTCTTGAACCCGCCGTCATTTGAAGGCTTCGACGGCGGCGCGAGTTCGCGCTGGCCCGCTTCGCGCGAAATCGAATCGTATTGGTATCCGGTGTGGCTCGCCTATCCCGCGGGGATGTTGCCGGACTCAAAGTTGCTCGACGCCCCTCCGCATAAGGTCTCAATCGAGGAGACAGTGGCGATGGCGAAAGACTTCGAGCTTCTCGTTCTCTTCACCTCGACGCCTGGTTTCCATGTCGACGTGAAGATGGCCCAGATGATGAAGGACGGCAATCCGAAGATGCAGGTGTGCTTCGTCGGACCGCCGATTACCGTGGAGCCTGAGAAATCGCTCCGTGAGAATCCGGCGATCGACTTCGTCGTGCGCAAGGAGTTCGATCACCAGATCGTCAAATACGCCACTGGCACGCCGCTGGACGAACTTCCCGGCGTGAGCTTCCGCAAGAACGGCGGTATCTGGCACAACCCCGATGGCCCTGTCATTGAAAACCTCGACGAATTGCCGTGGGCGTCGAAGGTCTACAAGCGCGATCTCGACTTCACGCGCTACAACGTGCCGTTCCTGCTGAATCCGTTCGTCTCGATCTACACGTCGCGCGGTTGCCCCGCGCAGTGTACGTTCTGCCTGTGGCCGCAGACGCATTCGGGCCATCGCTGGCGCTTGCGTTCCGTCGCCGACGTAGTCAACGAAGTCCGCTGGATCAAGGACAACTTCCCCGGTCTGCGCGAGATTTTCTTCGACGACGACACGTTCAACTACAAGCGCGAGCGTACAATCGAGCTCTGCAAAGAGCTCGGCAAAGTCGGCGTGACCTGGAGTTGTACGTCGCGCGTGACCACCGATTACGACACGCTCGCGGCGATGAAAGACGCAGGCGGCCGGCTCATGATCGTCGGCTACGAATCGGGCGATCCGCAGATCTTGAAAAACATCAAGAAAGGCGCGAACGTCGACATGGCGCGCCGCTTCACCGCCAACGCGCACAAGCTCGGCATGAAGATCCACGCCGACTTCATCATCGGTTTGCCGGGCGAAACGCGGGAGTCGATCGATACGACGATCAACTTCGCGAAAGAACTCGACTGCGAGACGATTCAGGTGTCGATCGCGCACCCGTATCCGGGCACCGAGTTCTACGATCACGTTGTAAAGAACGGGCTGATCACGCTCGATTCGATGACCGACGATACGGGCCATCAGTTGCCGAATATCATTTATCCGGGCCTCGATCGCGGCGAACTCGTCGATGCCGTCGAACGCTTCTACTCCGAGTATTACTTCCGCCCGAAGGCCGCCTGGCGCATTGCGCGCAACGCGATGTTCGACAATAAGGAACGCAAGCGTCTCTACAAGGAAGCGCGCGAATACCTGGCCCTGCGCAGCAAGCGGAAGCAGTTCATCAAGGATCATAAGGCTTCGCTCGCCAGTGCCCAACAGTAGCCGGTTGCAGTGGAAGACGCGATTGTACGCCACGATCGTGGTGATCACGAACGTCACCGGTAACTTCGCACTCGGCTGGGGAATGAAGCATGGCGCATCGCTCGACGGCTCGCCGCTGAGCTTCGTGCGCGTCATCTTCGATCCCTACGTTTTTTGCGGCATCTTGCTGCTCAGTGGCTGGGTGCTCTCGCGCATGGCGCTGTTGAGTTGGGCCGACCTGTCGTACGTGATTCCGGTGACCTCTATCGGCTTCGTGCTGAATGCAGTAATGGGCGCGGTTTTCTTGAATGAAGTCATCACGCCGATGCGTTGGCTCGGCACGTTCTGCATTGTCGGCGGTACGGTGATCGTCGGAAGGACGGATGCTCACAAATGACGGCGTGGATCTATGTAGCCATAATCGTTGCCTCAACTGTCGCCAGCGATCTTCTGCAGAGTTGGGAGATGAAAAAACAAGGCGAAACGACCGGCGCCGGCTGGCTGTTGAAGCTCCTGTTGACGCGTCTGCCATTGATTGGCAGCATCGTGTTTCTTGCCATCTCGTTTTATGCGTTTCTCGCCCTGCTATCGGTGGCCGACCTCAGCTTTGCCGTACCTGCGACGGCGCTGAGCCTCGTCATCGAAACCATCCTCGCCCGCCTACTGCTCAAAGAACGCGTCACGCCGGCGCGTTGGGGCGGGACTATCCTCGTCGCCATCGGCGTCCTACTACTCGCGCAGTGATCGACTGGTTCTTTCTCGTCCCCATCGGCTACCAGTTCGTGGCCCTGATCGCGTGCGTGCAGCGCGTGTTCGTGAAGCGCCGTGAGCCAACCGCGATGCCGCCGATCTCGATCCTCAAATCCGTCCGTGGCGCCGATGCGGCCTTCGAAAGCGCCGTGATCTCGCATGCGTTTCAGGACTATCCGCATTTTGAACTGCTGTTCTGCGTGGCCTCCGAGGACGACCCGGCTGTGCCGATTATCCGCAAGGTTATCGAAGAAGCGCCCGAAGGCCGCGTGCGATTGATCTTCCAAAAAACACAGACCCCGAACCCGAAGGTCGGCGCATTGATCGATTTGGCGCGCGAAGCCCGCTACGACACGTGGCTCGTCAACGATGGCGATATCCGCGTGCCGCAAGGATACTTGCGGACGCTCGCCGCCGAACTCGATCAACCCGGCGTGGGCCTGGTCACGGCGCTCTATCGCGCGCGCGCCGGATACTTTCCAGGCCAGTTCGAAGCGCTCGGTGTGTCGACTGATTTTGCGCCCAGCACGCTCGTCGCGCCTCTGGTCGGTGTCACGGAATTCGCGATGGGATCGACGCTATTCTTCCGCAAGGTCGATCTGCAGGCCGTCGGCGGATTCGAGGCGCTAGCCGATTACCTCGCCGACGACTATCAACTCGGGCGATTGATCACCCAATCGGGCAAGCGCGCGGTGCTGTCGGCGTGCATTGTAGAGACAAGTCTTGGTGCACGAACCTGGAACGAGGCCTGGGCGCATCAAGTGCGATGGGCGCGCACGATCCGCGTGTCGCGCGGTGGTCTCGTCGGCTATCTCGGGTTACCCGTGACGTTCGGAACCCTGTGGGCATTCGTTGCATTTTTCACCGGGAATCCGATGATGGGTCTGATTCTCTTCGCGCTGCGTTTCAACGTCTGCGTGCTGGCTGGGTTGATGATTCTCGAAGACAAGAACGTTTTGTGGCGTTTGTCGCTGGTGCCTCTCCGAGATTTGTCGGCGGTGCTGATCTGGTGTGCTGGCCTTGTTGGCGACACCGTGGAATGGGGCGGCAGACAACTGAAGCTCACTCGCGATGGCAGGATTTTTTCATAGTTTTCTCGGCCATCGAGCATATTCTCATCGAACGATGAGCCTGAAGGACGGTAGCTGACAGGGCTCCTTTCTGTTTTGAATCCGAGTTTGGGATCGGGTGTTCTGGCCGAGGGGCGGCTGTCAAGGCTGCGTGAAGCGCAGCCGAAGGGCTGCCTTGACAGCCGCCTGTCGGCCGCCACGCTGGAGAGTGCGGTTGCATGGGCGTAGCGCATGCAAC
>VFZW01000479.1 GCA_016871055.1 Acidobacteriota bacterium | reverse complement strand
CAAATCGCCCGAGCGCATGCCCGCTAAGTGATTCACAATGAACCGCTTACCTCGCGCTCCCGCACGAGGTAAGCGCTCTTCGCAGTAAACTCCCGCTAGCGCCCGCTACAACCCGGCCCGCAAGTAGGCGATCAAATCCGCCATGGCTTGCTTGTCGATCGCTTTCTCCAACTCCTCGGGCATTAGCGAAATCGATGACGCCCGGGCCTCCGCAACATTCTTTCGCAAAATTGTTTGATCGCCGTCCTCGGTCCCGCCACGCAACGTGATCGCCGCCGGCGTCTCGTTTGCGATCAGGCCATCGAAAACCTGCCCGTCCTTGGTCGTCACCATGTAGTTGACGAACCGCGGCTCGATCGCCGCGCTCGGATCGAGAATCGCCTTCAACAGCTCTTCGCGGGTCTTGTTGTTCACACCCGATAGATCGGGGCCAACGCGCCCGCCCTGCCTCCGCGGCATATGGCAACGCGCGCAGTTCTCCTCGAACACGAGCTTTCCCTTGGCCGCATTGCCGTTCAACGACGGCACTGAAGCATACGCGGCCAATGCTTTCGCGCGCTCCGCAGTGCCGCTCGTAAACAACGCCTTCGCGCGCGCATCGCCGCTCTCGATCAACCGCACACGCGCGGCGATGTCCACGCCCGCCGCCTCGACTTGATTTTTTTCGACGGCATCGATCAGCTTCGTCGCCCAATCCTTCCGGCCCGCCAGCGTATTGACGGCCCGAACCCGGGCATCGCCACGCAGGGTCTTCCACGCTCCAAGGATGATCCCTGGCGCCCGCGAATCACCCGTATCGCCAAGCGCGCCGATCGCCGCCGCCTGTAGTTCCGGCGTTGGACTTCCCGTGAGCAATTTTTCGAGCACTGGAATCGATTTCGCCAGCTCAACGCCTGAACCGATCGCGCGCACCGCCGAGACCGATCCCTTCTCCGCTTCCGCCAGCGCCCGCGCGAAGATCGCCGGCATATCAAAGTGCTGCGCGGCGTTCCAGGCGGCCTGCTGCACCGCCGGGTTGTCCGACGCCAGCACGCGCCGGAACGCGGCTTCCGCCGCGGCCGATTTCACTCGCGCGCCGCCCGATAACTTCATCCCGCGCGCCAATCCATTCAGCGCCGACGGGTCCGTGCCACTCTTGGCGAGGAGCGCTTCGATCTCACCAGTCCGCCGCCGCGCCCCGATCAACTGCGCCAACTGCTGCACAAAATCACGGTTCTTGACTGCCGACAAGAACTCGGCGGGCTGATTCGCCGCCGATGTCAATACCGCAACGCGGAACCAGCGGTCGTCTCCGTGCTGCGTTATCAGCTTCGCCAGCAACGTACGCGCCGCCGGTGTGTTGAACTCGCCGAGTGTGTAGGCGAGCTGATACCGCACACGCAGCGCGGAATCGGACGCCATCGCCATCACCTGCGTTTGAAGCGCCGGAAACTTCTCGCTCAGCTTCACACCATGTTCGCGTAGCGCCGCGTGCTCGTCCTTCAACGCTCGCGCGACATGCGACGCCTCCAGCACACCGAGGCCCTTCAGCAACCACAACGCATGCAGGCGCGCCTGCGGGCTCGCGGCGTTCGTCAACTCCGCCGCCAGCGCGCGCGCCACCGATTTGTCTTGCCGTTCGAGGAGCAACCGGTGCGCCGTGTCGCGGTGCCAGCCGTTCGGATTCGACAGCATGGCCACAAGATCCGCGCTCGACTTCGAGCCGAGATCGACCTTCAGCCCGCGTGTTTGCGCGGGCGTCTTCGACACGATGCGATAGATTCGCCCCTTGTCGTCGCCGCTCCAAAAATCGAGGCCTTTCTTGATCTCCTCCGGGATCGACTCCGGCGTCTCGATGTACTCGCGGTACATGTCGAGCACGTAGAAATTTCCATCCGGGGCGTTGGCGAAATGCGCCGGGCGGAACCAGACATCGCCCGATGCTAGAAACTCCGTTTTGTCGATCGCGGGCTTGGCCAGAAAGGTCACGCCGTTCGGTTCGAGAGTTTCGCGCCGCACCAGATTCGCGCTCACGTCGCCCGTGAAGATCGAGCCGTAGTACTTCGCCGGCCACGCGTCGCCGTTGTACACGATGCTTCCCGAGGCCGCGGTGAAGAACCCTTGCAAATGTTCGACACGCCCTGGATTGGTCTCTTTGTAGCGATCCTGCCGGAGAGCCGTGCGCTGCACCCGCCACTGCTGCGGCTTGGTCAACGGGAACATCGGCGTCTGACCCTTTCCATCCGGTGAAATGTCTTGCGACACCGCGCCGACTTCCAGGAATTGCGAGCGGTTCAGATACTCGGCGGGTACGACCGCTTGCCGCAGATGCACAGTATTCTGCGTGATGAATCGGTTGCCCCAGTCGTCCATGGTGAGCCCGAACTGCGCGGGACCGGACGCCCGTTCGGCAACGCCCGTCAGCGGGTCGAACCGCAGGTCCGCGCCGCGCAAAAGCAGGGGTTCGTCCTTGGATCCGGGCTTAGCCAACCGCGCGTCGGCACCGTTGTTGGCGGCGTAGATCCAGTTGTCGATTCCCAGCGTGAAGTTGGTGATGCGGCCCTCCGGATTGACCTTCGGAAAGCCCGTGTAGAGCACCGTGAGCACCTCGGCCTTGCCGTCGCCGTCGGCATCTTTCAAGTACAAAATGTCGGGCGCCGCGCCGACAATGAGACCGCCCTTCCAACACATCAGGCCAGAGACTTGCAGCAGGTTGTCGGCGTAGATGTGGCTGGCGTCGATTACGCCGTCGCCATTCTTGTCTTCGAGCACCCGCACGCGCGAACGGACCGGTTTACCCGGCGGCGGGTCGTCGGGATAGTCGAGCATCTCTGCGACATAAATGCGCCCGCTTTCATCGAAGGCCATGTCGACGGGATCGACGACATGCGGCTCTGTCGCGAAGATCTCAACCTTGAAATCTTCGGAGAGCTGCATCGCTTTCAGCGACTCCTGCGGGGTCATCGGAGCCTGATCGAGATGCTTCGGCGCGCGCGAGCATCCGCCCAGCGCGGCCAACAATAAAACAAAAACGGAGATTTTCGGTAGCATGAAAAGGTGCACGATCTATCATACTTTCGCGCCAACCTGGACGCTATCGCGGCCCGGCTGGGAGAGCGCGGTTATCAACTCGACCTTGAAGGCTTCCGCGCGTTGGACGCCGAGCGCCGCGCGGCGCTGACGGAATCGGAAGGCCTGCAAGCGCAGCGCAATGCGGAGTCCGGCGAAATCGCCAAGCTTCGAAAGGCCGGTGTCGACACGACGGAACAACAGGCCAAAGTCCGCGCCATCGGCGACCGCATCGCCGAACTGGCCGAGGCCGCCAAGAACGTCGATACGAAGTTCTACGACTTCCTTGCCACCGTACCCAACGTGCCGCACGCCTCGGCGCCCAGCGGCCACAGCGCGGACGACAACGTTGAAGTGCACAAGATCGGCACGATTCCCACGTTCGATTTCGAGCTGAAATCGCACTGGGACCTAGGACCCGAACTCGGCATCCTCGACTTTGAACGCGCGGCCAAAGTCACCGGCGCGCGCTTTGCCGTCTACATGGGCCTAGGAGCCAAGCTCGAACGCGCGCTGATCAACTTCATGCTCGACGTGCATACGAAGGAACACGGCTACACGGAAGTGCTGCCGCCGTTCATGATCAATTCGACGAGCCTTTACGGCACGGGCCAGTTGCCCAAGTTCGCCGAAGATCTCTTCAAGCTTGAGAACACCGACTACTACCTCGCGCCGACGGCCGAGGTTCCCGTGACAAATCTGTATCGCGACGAGACGCTTGACGCCGACGCGTTGCCGATCAGCCTGTGCGCCTACACGCCGTGCTTCCGCAGCGAAGCCGGAGCGTACGGCCGCGACGTGCGGGGCATCATCCGGCAGCATCAGTTTCAGAAGGTCGAGCTTGTGAAGTTCACGCGCGCGGACCAGAGCCACGACGAACTGGAAAAACTAACCAGCCACGCCGAGGACATTCTGATTCGTCTCGGCCTTCCGTTCCGCCGCGTGCTGCTTTGCACGGGCGACATGGGCTTTGCATCCGCTAAGACGTACGATCTCGAAGTCTGGCTGCCGGGACAAAACGGCTACAAGGAGATCTCAAGCTGCTCGAACTTCGAGGGCTTTCAGTCGCGGCGGGCGGGGATTCGGGCGAAGCCTTCCAAAGGTAAGCCGGAGTTTGCCCACACTCTGAACGGCAGCGGCTTGGCGGTTGGCCGGACTTGGGTGGCGATCGTCGAGAACTATCAGCAGAAGGATGGGTCGATTGTGGTGCCGGAGGCCCTGCGGCCGTATCTTGGCGAAGAAGTGATCCGACGGCGCTAATTTCCTGTCTTGGATAATTCTTTACAAAGGCGCACCTTGTCGAGGATAACGTCTGCGGAGGCCTTCCATGTGAAGGGGGTCGGGGCTCCGTTCCAACCGGCCAGCCAGTGGTAGATGGCGGTTTCCAATTCGTGGACACTGTGGAAGGTGCCACGCCGGATCATGCGCTCGGTGATCAGTGCGAAGAAGCGTTCCACTTGGTTG
>VFZW01000478.1 GCA_016871055.1 Acidobacteriota bacterium | reverse complement strand
ACCCAACACCCCCGCGATCTGCGATCCGTACCGCTCGGTCAGTGATTCAACGCCCATCCCGGCATCGTATCCGATTTCCCTCTTTGGTTCCGGCTATGCCGGGTTAGGGAGGTTGGGCACGGCGGCGCCTTCACCGGCCGGCTTTGTCACACACAAACACGCCATGGGGTATTCGCTCAGGGCCCCGCAAGGTTGGACCTTTAACGACAACGCCGAGGGCATTGTGATGCTGCCTCCGGGTGTGACGTTCGATCCGTCTCACGCCAACAACCCGGAGATGTACATCGCAACGGTGAAGGACGGATATACGCCCGCCGAGGAAGCGCAGTTCGTCCAGCAGATCGGCGCGTCGTTTCAACAAAACGGCGCGGCGCGGCGTGAGGCTGCGGTGTTCGGCGCGCGCGCTGGGTCGATCTATCGATGGGACGTACGCAATCCGCAGAACGGCCAAAATGTCGCGCTGGATCTGTTTGTCGCGCCGGAGGGGCAGAGAGTTTATGTGGTCGTGGCCGCGGGGAATCGTGACGTCGTTCGTTCGCGCGACATGACGGTGCGGCAGATTCTGTCGAGCGTTTCCTACACCGCACCCAAGGTGGAAGCGGGCGGCGCGCTGGCCGACTCGACGCCGTTGGCGCAGCAGTGGCTCACGAAGTTGCGCGGACGGATGATCCGCCAGATGCACGCCTATTCGGGGATGAGCAGCGACAAGTATCACTACATCAACGCCGACGGGACGTACGTGTATCGAAGCCGCTCGATGGTATCGGTTACAGTGCCGGGAGCGAGCGGGCTTTCCACCGGCGGCGCCGATGAGCGCGGACGATGGAAGATTCGCGATATCGGCGGCCGCGTATTTTTGCGGGTTCAATATCAAAGCGGCGAAACCGCCTCCATGCCGATCACGCAAGATGCGCGAAACTGGTACTTGAACGGCGAGAAGGCATTCGCCGTAGATCCGGAGTAGTTCATGCGCACCGTCCTTTTCACGCTAGCCTGTGTCGCCGCCTTTGCGCAGCCGCGCGATCTGGGTGTGGAATCGAATCAAAAGCTCGCGCTTGTCGTTGGCAACGCGGCGTATCCGAAATGGCCGCTGCGGAATCCGTTGAACGATGCCCGCGCGGTGGTGGCGTCCCTGCAGGATGTCGGATTCCAGGCCGAGGTCGCGGCCGATGTGAGTCTTCGCAATCTGGAAGCCGCGGTGAATCGGTTTGTCGCGAAGGTGAAGAACGGTGACGTTGCCGTGTTCTATTACGCGGGACACGGGATTCAGCTGGAAGGCGAGAACTATCTGGTGCCCGTCGATTTCGACGCCAAGGACGAAGCGGATGCGAAGTATGCGTCGTACTCGGCGTCGCGCGTGCAGGAGCGCTTGGAGAAAGCCGGCGCGCGCGTGATCGTTGTGGTGCTCGACGCATGCCGCAACAACCCGTTTCAAGCCACACGATCGGCCGGAGGCGGACTGGCGGCGATGGGCAGCGGGAAGGGAACTCTCATCGCGTTTGCCACCGCTCCGGGCAAGACGGCCGACGACAACCCGCGCGGCCAGAACGGCCTGTTCACGTCGCATTTGGTGAGCACGCCACGCGAGCCTGGCTTAAGTCTCGATAAGGTTTTCAATCGGGTGCGGGAACAAGTGTACAAAGATTCGCAAGGGCGGCAGGTGCCGTGGACGGTGTCGAGCGTGATCGGCGATGTGTATTTGCGGCCGGGACAAGCCCAAGCCGCGGCGGCGCGGCCCGCGCCGGTGAATCCGCTGGCGCGAAATGTTGTGCCCGCGCCGGTGCAAGAGCGCATTGTCGCGCCAACTTTTTCGGCAGCCGACACGCAGGCGGCGCTCGATCGTGGCGACTTCCAAGGCGCGATCGACAAGGCGCAAGAGGTCTTGCGCGGCGATCCGAATCACGTCGATGCGTTGAAGGCGCTGACCTCCGGTTACTACCGCACGCAGCAGTGGCAGTTGTTCGTCAACACCGCGCGGCAGGCGCTGAATGCCGGCGCGGAGTTGCAGTTTCTGGTCGGTCATCATCACACGCTGACGCCGGCCCATCCGTCGGTGGTGACCATCACCAAGGCCAAGATCTCCTACAAGTCCTTGGGCGGAACTTGTAATCAGCAGCCGTTCGAGTATGAGACGAAGCAGATCGTTTCCGCGCAGGTGGTCAACTCACCAAAACGCGAGACGTTCTTGAATGTGCGTGTGCTGGATGAGAAGAATAAGCAGAAGAACTTGAACTTCGCCGATCCGGATTCGCAGTTGAGCCAGGACGCCAACGGCCTGCCGGTCGTGGTCTCGCCGCCCAAGGCCGCGGCGCAGTTGCAGGCGGTGGGCGCGGTGTTGATGAGCGCTCGGCAAGGCGGCGGAATATAAGGTCGCCGCTCACCACCGCGAGCATACTGATCGCGATCTTCGTGTCGGTCTTGTGGGGTGGCAATATCGTGTCGATACGCATCGGCGTCGATAGCGTGCCGCCGCTGTGGAGCGCGTTTTGGCGCATGCTGGTCGGCACGGCTGTTGTGACGGCGTGGGCGTGGAAATCCGGCGCGGCGATTTGGCCGGCGCGCGAGGAGTGGCGGCACTTGTTGATTCTCGGCGCGCTGTTTACCGGGCAGATTGGGTTATTAAATTCGGGTAGCGCGTTTACGTCACCGGCCTTCGGCGTAGTCATTCTAAACTCGTACGCGGTCTTCGCCAACATCGCCGGGCACTTCTTTTTGCCGGAGTTGGAGACGCCCCTAACGCGCGTGCGCGTCGCGGGGTTGGTGATCGCGCTTGTCGGAATTACGGTGCTGGCGCTGGGGCAGACGGCCTCGACACTGGCGCCGAAACCGCTGCTGGGCAATTCGCTGTTGGTGATTTCGGCGCTGCTGTTGGGCATCCGGCAGATCTTCACGCGCTGGCTGGTGCAGCGGGTGGAGCCGGTCAAGACTGTCATCTGGCAGATGGCGTGGTCGGTGCCGCTGTTCTTTCTCATTGCGCTGGCGAGTGAGCCGATGGTCTACGGCGAGAGCGCTTCGACGCAAGCGATCGTGGCGATTGCGTATCAGGGATTCGTCGTTGCGGGCATCTGCTTCATCGTCTGGGCGGAACTGCTAAAGAAGCACTCGGCGGGGACGCTGTCGATGTTCGGATTTCTGGTTCCGATCACCGGGATCGGCTTGAGCACGATTCTGTTCGATGAACGCATCACCGTGCCGCTGGTGGTCGGCAGTCTGCTGGCGCTGATCGGCGTGTGGATTGTAACGCGTTCAGACACCGCGCCGGCATCGCCGGAGGAGTTGGAGTGAATGCTGTGAACTGGCTGCTACTGAATCAGTCGAAAGGTTACTGGATTGCGTTTCTCGTGGCGTTTTTCGCGGCGGCCGTGGCAGAGTCGCTCCGGCCCGCGCGTGTAATTACGGGTGTTGAAAAACGGTGGGCGCGGCATGGGGCTCTGTTCGTTGTCGGCACGGTAGCGGTTGGCGTGGTATTGCGCTTCAGTCCTGTTGCGGTTGCCCTGGCATTCTCTGATTCGCCGCACGGGCTGTTGAATCGACTTCCATTCTGGCCGGCGTTTGTGCTGACGATCCTGGCACTGGATCTGGTGCACTACGTGACGCATTGGACGTATCATCACGTGGGTTGGCTGTGGAAAGTGCACTCGGTGCATCATTCCGATGTCGATTACGATGTATCGACCGCGGTTCGTTTTCATCCGATCGAGTACCTTCTCGGCGGCGGATCGACGTTGGCGGCGATCGCCCTTCTGGCCGCTCCTCCAATTGCCGTTCTTGTTTCGGAGTTGATTACAGTCGTCACGAATCTGGCTGTACATGCCAACGCCAATTACCCGCCGGCCCTCGAACGGGTGTTACGCACCGTGTTTGTAACGCCGGCCATTCATCGGATTCATCATGCGGAAGACTTCGGCGATCAGAACGCCAACTACGGGCAGTCTCTTGTAATTTGGGACCGGCTGTTTGCCACGTTCCGTGCGAGGGCGGCTTCTCAGAACTTTGCTACGGGATTGGAAGAGTCGCGCGGGTGCGATACGCTGTCGATCCATCACTTGCTGACGGCGCCGTTTCGGCGCTCAAAATAGAAAACGGCCCGGCAGCTTTGTCTCCCGGGCCGTTCTCATGATCGATTGCAGTTACTTCTTGCGTCGAGCGCGCAGAATCGTGATGCCTCCCGAAATCAGCGTGAAGGCGCCGATCCCGGTGGCCGCGTCGATTTCCGGGACTGGTAAGTCTCCCGCGAACGCGGTTCCGGTTGTCCCTACGAGAAGTGTTAAAAAGACGATTGCTTTCATTTCAATTCCTCCGTCCGTTTAGCCCGAAGTTCCCCTTGGCAAAACGGGGCAATCGACACACTCCAAACGAGTTAGACGAAGAGGGGGGTGTGCGGCGCTGGGAACAAAGTGTTAGGGTGTGACGCCGAGGAGGTGAAAAGCGCGGAGTTGAACGGGGGTAGGCGAGGCAAGCATTTGGAAGGACTGGTCGCGCATGCGAACCTGATTTTGAGTCAGCGTGGCGAGATCGGCAAGGAG
>VFZW01000477.1 GCA_016871055.1 Acidobacteriota bacterium | reverse complement strand
GTCAAGGTCTTCGATGCGCAACACGACCCGGCCGCCCTGCGAGCGAGCCGACAGCCAGGCGATCAGATACGTTCGCGCATTGCCGACGTGCTGCGTTCCGGTAGGCGACGGCGCCAGTCGGCCGACGACGGTGGTCATCGAGTTATTGTAAGGGAGCACCAGAGCCTGAAGCGTCAGCGAAGGTGGAGCGGTCCTTCGCTGACGCTTCAGGCTCTGAGGAAGGTCACATGCCGCAACGCATCGACATCCACGACGGCGGCACGCTGTTGTATGACGCTGCCTTCTTCAGCCAGGAAGAAGCCGACGCGATTTTCGAACAGTTGCGTAATGCTACGCCGTGGCGACGGGAACGCGGGCGGTTCGGTCCGTTCCCACGTCTGACGATGTGGTACGCCGACGACGGACTCGCCTACAGCTACTCCGGCGTCACGCACGAAGCGGTCGCGTGGACACAGACGTTGACGGACATTCGACGGCGAGTTGAACTCGCTTCGGACGTCCTGTTCAATAGCGTCCTGCTCAACTACTACCGCGACGGTCTCGATTCGATGGGCTACCACGCCGACAACGAGCCGGAACTCGGCGCCAACCCCGTCATCGCATCGGTATCGCTCGGCGCGGTCCGGCAGTTTGTCCTGAAGCATCCGAAGACCGGCGACAAGCTCAAGTTCGACCTTGCTCACGGCAGCCTGCTCGTGATGGGGGGCACGTGCCAGCGCCACTGGGTGCACGCCGTTCCCAAGACAAAGGCGATCATCGGTCCGCGGATCAATTTGACATTGCGCCAAATTCTATCATGATCCCCCTGCTGCACGTCTCTCACTGTTCAGGCGTCAATGAGGCGGGCCCTTTTTTTCGAAAAAATCGAAACATCATGTCCTGATTCAAAGCCATTATTCGTAATCCATTCGATGGACGAGGCAACTTCGCTTTGGCCATCGAAGCTCTCCGCCGAGAAAGGGAATCGTCATGCCGAAGTTTTTGTTCGTTTATCGCAACGCGGCCGAGATGGATATGGCGCCGCCGTCGCCGGAGGTGATGCAGCAGATTCTGGCCGCCTGGGGCAAGTGGCTGGAGCAAGTCGCCAAAAACGGCAACCTCGTCGACGGCGGCGACGGGTTGCAGCCGACTGGAAAAATGGTTCGTCCGGGTGGAGTCGTCTCCGACGGCCCGTTCATCGAATCGAAGGAACTCGTCGGCGGGTACTCGATCATACAGGCCGACTCGTACGACAAGGCGGTCGTATTCGCGAAGACGTGTCCCATCCAAGCGAATGGCGGTTGGATCGAGGTTCGCGAACTGGCCGGATATGCATGATCGTTCGCAATGCGATCGGCGCTGGACTTCCAGTCCGGCACCGACCTTGTGTGGGTGGGCTGATGCCTGAAGCCGAAAAGCTCGTCGAGCACTTTTTTCGCCATGAGTCCGGCCGACTCGTGGCTCGATTGACGGCATCCTTCGGCACGCGGCATTTGGGCCTCATCGAAGACGTCGTGCAGACGGCGTTGTTGCGCGCACTTTCGTCCTGGTCGCTCAGGGGCATTCTACCGGACCCTTCCGCCTGGCTCGCCAAGGTTGCGCGCAATCTCGCGATCGATCGTCTACGCCGTGATCTGCGCTGGAACTCGCTCGATGCACAAGCACCGGTGGAAGTAAACGATTGGCATGACTCGTTCGATGCGGCGGAGCAAGAAATCGACGACGCCTTGCTGCGGATGCTGTTCGTCTGCTGCGATGAAGCCGTGCCGGCCGAGTCGCAGATTGCGCTAGCGTTGCGGACGCTATGCGGATTCGACGTCCGCGAGATTTCCAGGGCGTTGCTCACCTCCGAAGCGAATGTCGCCAAGCGAATCACGCGCGCGAAGGAGAAATTCCGAACGACAAACGTAAACCCGACAGCGCTAACACCGACAATGATTCGCCAACGGCTTCCCTCCGTGCTCTCGGCGGTGTATTTGCTGTTCAACGAGGGCTACAGCTCGACGCTTGCGGATCGGTTAATACGCCATGACCTGTGTGAAGAAGCGATCCGCCTGGCGTTGTTGACGGCGGAACACCCGCTGACAGCCGGCGCCGAGACCGCGGTGCTTGTCGCCCTACTGCTGTTTCACGCCAGCCGACTGGAAGCTCGGCTAGACGATGCCGGGTCGGTGCTGCTCCTGGAGGAACAAGATCGAACGCGTTGGGACGCGGCGCTGATCGCTGAGGGATTTCGGTGGTTTTCGAAGGCCGCGGCGGGAGACGAGGTCACGCGTTATCACGCCGAGGCTTGGATTTCGGCTGAACACTGCCGGGCCGCGTCGTTTCGCGACACGGATTGGAACCGGATCATCCGCGCCTATGATCTGTTGGTGCGTCTTGCGCCGTCGCCCATCCACGAGCTGAGTCGAGCGATCGCGATTGCCGAGCGCGACGGGCCGGACGCCGGCTGGGAAGCGCTTCAGGCGATTGACGCCGGCCGACTGCCGGAGCAGTATCACCTCTGGGCGGCCACGGCCGGTGAACTCGCCCGGCGTCGAGGTCGAATCGACGACGCCCGACGCTTTCTGATCCAGACACAACGCATCGCTCCGACCAATGCCGAGCGAGAACTGCTTCAGCGCCGCCTAGAGTTGCTCCAAGCTCAATGACGCCGTCGGATTCATGACACCGAAAGCCAGCGAGCGATTCCGCTAAAAGCCTCGCGTGCCTCCGAAACGGCGTTGATCAATCCCTTCGCGAAGGATAAAAAGTAAGCATTGCATTAGCGGGAGAATCGCATGTCCGATGTTCCTTCGCTGTTCGCGCCGCCGCATCCGATGTACGCTTCGCGCCGCGAGTTCTTGTCTCGCGTCGGCGGAGGCTTTGGCTTGATCGGGCTAGCGGGGTTGCTGGCACAAGACACAGCGCGTGCTACGCCGCAGGCGGCGTGGGCGCCGCCGAACCCGGCGCGGCCGTTGGCGCCTCGCGCCGGGCATCACGCCACCAAGGCCAAGAGTATCATCTGGCTGTTCATCAACGGCGGCCCAAGCCAGGTCGATACGTGGGACTACAAGCCCGAGTTGCAGCGCCGCGACGGCCAGGAGCTTGCCGGCTTCGATCGCAACACCGGGTTTTTTCGGGACAACGTCGGCCCGATCATGCGGTCGCCCTTCCGTTTCCGCCAGCATGGCCAGTGCGGCAAGCATGTCTCGGACATCTTCCCGAACCTCGCACGCCATGTCGACAAGATGGCGTTCATCCATTCTTGCTGGACCGATTCGAATAACCACTCCCCTGCCCTGATGAAGATCAACACGGGCTTCACGCGCATGGGCTTTCCTTGCACCGGCGCCTGGGTGACCTATGGCCTGGGGAGTGAAAGCCAAAACCTGCCGTCGTTCGTGGTCATGTACGACACGCTAGGCCGCGGCTTGCCGAAAGGTTACTCGCAAAACTGGGGCGCGGGTTTCTTGCCCAGCATCTATCAAGGCACGGCGCTGAAACCACAAGGGGCGCCGATCGACAATCTGTTTCGTCCGGCCGATTTGAGCGAACAGCAGCAACGTAATCAACTCGATCTGATGGCCCGGCTCAATCAGCGCCAGTTAGCCGGACGCGCAAGCGACGGTTCGGGCGACGACTTGACGGCCCGCATCGAAACCTTCGAACTCGCCTATCGCATGCAGATGGCGGCCCCCGAAGCGATCGACATCAATCGCGAAACCGTGCAGACGCAACGGCTCTATGGCATCGACAATCCGCGCTGCGCTCACTTCGCTCGTCAATGCCTGATCGCACGCCGCATGGTCGAGCGCGGCGTGCGCTTCGTGCAGATCTACTCCGGTGGCGAAGAAAACGAGCGCAGCTGGGACGGCCACATGAACATCGCCGCCAACCACACGGGCTTCGCCGGCGAAACCGATCAGCCGATCGCTGCCCTCTTGACCGATCTGGACCATCGCGGCCTGCTCGATGAAACGCTCGTCGTCTGGGGCGGCGAATTCGGCCGACTGCCTCTCGTGCAGCGCGGCGGCACCGGACGCGATCACAACCCGCACGCCTTCACCTATTGGCTCGCCGGCGGCGGCGTGAAGGCCGGCTACTCCCACGGCGCGACCGACGAGATCGGCAATCGCGCTGCCGATGACCGCGTCAGCGTTCACGATCTGCACGCAACCATCCTGCACCTCATCGGCCTCGACCACTTGCGCCTCACCTACCGCTACAACGGCCGCGACTTCCGCCTGACCGACGTGCACGGCGACGTGGTGCGCGAGGTGATTGCGTAACCCTGCCTCTTCGTTTTGCGCCCGCTGCAACGCCCGCGCAAGGATGTAATCGCGCGGGATGCTGCGAGCGCTAAACGAACTCAGTACACTTCTGTACGCAATTCCATCAATCGCTATCGATTCGTCCAATGATTCAGTGCGTAGAATTGATACGGCTATCAGTGCGTTGCAATTTCCACGACCCGAAGGAGACTACTCATGCTGACCGCGTATCTTATCCCCACGACATGGACTGAATTGCATGCCGCATGGAAAGCGATCATCGTCCTCGGAGAAATC
>VFZW01000476.1 GCA_016871055.1 Acidobacteriota bacterium | reverse complement strand
GTTATCCTCGACGCCAACAAGCGCCGCTACTTCGTGAAGTTCGATCCGCTGTCGAATCCCGAGATGGCGACAGGCGCCGATCAGATCTCGCTCAAGCTGTTTCATGCGCTCGGCTATCACGTGCCCGATAACTATCTCGCGTCATTCACGGCCGACATGCTCGTGCTGGGCCAGGACGTCGAGATCGCCGACAAGGTCGGCAAGAAACGAAAAATGACCAGCCGCGACGTTAGCGAAATTCTGCTAAAAGTTCCGAAGTCCAAGGATGGCCGCTATCGCGCGACCGCATCGCTGGCCATTCCCGGTAAAGGCATCGGCCCGTATCGCTACTTCGGCCAGCGCACCGACGATCCTAACGACATCGTCCCACACGAGCACCGGCGCGACCTGCGCGGCCTTCACGTTTTCTGCGCCTGGACCGCCCACGACGACTCGCGCTCGATCAACACCTACGACACGCTGACCGAAGAGGGCGGCGTGAAGTTCGTCAAGCATTACCTGCTCGATCTCGGCTCGACACTTGGCAGTGCGAGTTCAAAGGCGAACAGCCCGCGGTCGGGCGGTGAGTATCTATTTGGATGGAAGCTCGCGCTCAAGAATCTGGTGACACTCGGTCTCCACGTGCCGGACTGGGCCCGCGCCAAGTATTCGACACTGCCCGCGGTCGGACTGTTTGAAGGCGATCGATTCGACCCGGCCTCGTGGGTTCCCGAGTATCCGAACCCCGCGTTTTCCAACCGCCTTCCGGATGACGACTTCTGGGCCGCCAAGCAGGTGATGGCGTTTACCGACGAAGAAATCCGCGCCATCGTCGCCACCGCCGAATACTCGGATCCCAAGGTCAGCGAGTTCCTGGCTGGCGCGATGGCCAAGCGACGCGATAAGATCGGCAAGACGTACTTTGCGAAGGTGTTGCCACTCGACAACTTCGCGGTGCGCGGCGGCGCGCTGGTGTTTGACGACCTCGGCGCACGTTATAAGACGGGACCCGAGGGAGGTTACCAAGTGAAGTGGCATCGATTCGATAACGAGACCGAGCGTACCGAGCCGGTGAACGCCAGCGGCTTTACGCCGCCCGCGGTTGAAGGGTATTGGATGAGTGAGATTTCGCATCCACAACGGGCGAAACAGACGATTCGTGTGTACGGCCGGGGCGCGCGCATTGCCGGCGTGGAACGTACGTGGTAGGCGGCGAACAGCAGTCGCACGCATCGTTCCCTGTATTCCGCGCGGTCGGCGAGCCGAAGAAGAACGCGCTGGAAAAGTTGTTGTCGCTGGCGGCGGATGTGCGCGCGGGCGAGGGGATGAATGCTCTCATATTGGCGCTCAATCTGTTCTTGCTATTTTGCGCCTATTACATGCTCCGGCCCGCTCGCGACGTTCGCTCTTGTTACGCCGGAGAATCCACACGGCCATCGCAAGCTGCTCGACTTCGCGTATCTGTCGGTGCACAACACCGCAGTGCTCGCCAAGCAGATCATCAAAAACCACTACGGCAACGCGCCGAAATACTCGTATTGGGTCGGTTGTTCGACGGGCGGGCGGCAAGGCATGCAGGAAGCGCAGCGGTATCCGGAAGACTTCGACGGTCTTGTGATCGGCGCGCCCGTTATGTTTCTCACCGGCAATGTAATGCGCCGCATCTGGGTCGGTCAGGCGCAGATGGGCGACGCCGCGCTGCCGGTCGAAAAGCTTCCGCTACTTAACGAACTTGTGTACGCCAAGTGCGATAACTCCGACGGCCTCGCCGACGGCGTCATCGACGACCCGCGCCGGTGCGACTTCCAGCCCGCGCGCGATCTGCCGAAATGCAACAGTTCCGACAACGCCGACTGCTTCACGACGCTGCAGATCGGGGGCATCGCGAAGATCTACGGCGGCGTGCGCAATAGCAAAGGACAAGTGCTCTTCCCCGGCGAACCGGTCGGCAGCGAGTCGGTGTGGGCCGAAAATCTCGTAGGCCCGAGCAAGCTCGTCCTACCGCGCGCCGAGAGCCAGATGAAGTTTTACGCGCTCGATCCGCCGCCTGGCGCCGAGTGGAGCTACAAGCAGTTCAACTTCGACAAAGACCCCGCGCGGTTGGCGAAGGCGGCCAAAATCATGAACCCGTTGAACCACGATCTCGCACCGCTCAAGAATCGCGGCGGCAAGATTCTTCAGTGGTCCGGTTGGGCCGATCAGCAGGTCAATCCCCTGCCCGGCATCACCTACTACGAAACGGTCAGCAAGAAAATGGGCGCCGCCGCCACGCGCGATTTCTACCGCTTGTTCATGGTGCCCGGCACGTTTCATTGCAGCGGCGGACCGGGCTGCGGCAGCGTCGATTGGTTGGCGGCATTGATGGATTGGGTTGAAAAAGGTGTCGCGCCGAATCGACTTGTCGGCGCGCATTTGGAAAAGGGTCAACCCACGCGCACTCGGCCATTGTGCCCGTATCCACAGGTGGCGAAGTATCGCGGCACGGGCAGCATCGACGACGCGGCGAATTTCGAATGCCGCATGCCGTAGCGAGACTTGATATGATGCGGCACATGACGAAACGAGAATTTCTCGCGGCCGGACTCGGAGCGGGCGCTTTGCTCGCACAGCGCGGCGGCACGGTTTCCAAACGCAAGGCGCGGACGAAGAAACTCTTCAAAGCGCCCGACGGATTTCCCAACGGCATGGCAGCGACGCCGGAAGGTCTTTGGATCGCCGAGCAAAAATTATCGGGCGCGCAGGCCAATCAGTACGGCATGCAAGAGCCGAAGTCGCTCACCGAAATGGCGTGGCTTGTCGATTGGAACGGCAAGGTGCTGAAGTCGGTGCAGACGCCGTCGCGCAATACGAGCGGCATGGCGGTCGGCGGCGGGTATGTGTGGATGGTCGCCAACGCGCCGCCGCAGGGCGTGTTCCAGGTCGACATGAATTCGAAGCTCATCAGCCACCGCCAGATTCCGCTCGGCCCCGCCAACGACGGCGGCGGCTGCCATGGTGCGCAATGGGACGACGGTAAGCTGTGGATCTCGGCGCTACGGCTGCGCGCCAACATCCGCGTCGACGTTAAGACGTGGACGCCCGAGTTCATCATCCCGTTCTATCAGGCGCCCGACCGCGTTCGGTATCACGACATCACCATCGACAACGGCAGCATGTGGCAGGTCGTCGGCAACGATTCCAAAGCGTGGAAGGACTACCGCCCCGCGCTGGTGCGTTACGACATGGCCACGGGCCGCCCGGTCGAAGTCGTCGACTTCGTCGATGGGTCGTGCGATCCGCACGGATTGGCGATAAAGGACGGGCGGCTGATCAGCTGCGACGCAGGCATTCATCCGGGTTGGGCGAATCGCGATAGCCCGACTGCGGGTTGGATTTTTGAGATTGAGTTTGTGTAGGGCTACCTGAGTTCGACGCGCCCCTTCGGGCAATCGATCACGGCAATCAGCGCGCCCGTGTTTCCAGGCATCACGGACACGGAGAGACCCATGGCATCGAGTTGCCACATCACTTCAGAAGCGTGTGGGTGCGCGCCGCGCAAGGACACCAGCGTCGCCCCGCGCGCCGCCGTTGCCGACGGATGGGGCGACGTTCCCCAGTCGATGAAGAACGGCACCAGCGGCTCGGTTCCCGGCCCAGTCCGCTGCCACGACAACGCCACTCCATCGGGCCGCTGCCGCCGCCCTTGGCGCACATCGCCGACACTGACCCGCTCGGCCCGCGCCGCGCGCACTAGTGCATCGAGCGAAGTCGCCTTCGCCGCCCACGTGTAGAGCTTCGAGGCCTTCAATTCGTCAATACGGAATGGCCGCGGTTCGGCGGGCTTGGGCTGATCGGGATCGGGCCCAATAATTTCCAGGTACGACGACGGCCCCAGCGCCACGAGCGCATTGCGTGTACCCACGCCCGGATGCGCGCCGCCCGGCGTCGCGCGCACACCGAGCAGCGCTTCAATCTCGGCAATGCCGCGCGCCAGGTCCGGCGTCGCGTAGACAAGATGATCGACGCGATCCAACACATCCGCATTTTCAAACTTCACAAAACCCCAGTGTTCCGGCACATGCATATCGATCAGCCCCTGCGGCGACCACACCCAATTGTCTTCCTTCGTGTCCGGCACTTTCACGTACTTGCCATCGCGAATGTCGACGCGCCATTCGACGCGCGAAAAATTCACGCGCCATGACTCGCCCGCTTTCGGTCTGCGCACGGGCGCGCGCGAAGCAAACGCCGTCCACGGAATCGCGATCTCCACCGACCACCCGCGATCGGTATCCCGCGCGTCGTTCAATGTGCCGTCGATGTGCACCGCGGTCAGCAACCCAGGCATCTCCCAACTGTTGTCGGCCTTGCCCTGCTTCTTATACGGCTTGGCCAGAAAAAGATCCCAGCCCGTGTTCAGGGCGTTGATTTCGAACTCGAAGTAGTTCAATCCGTCGCCAGAGGGGTTCAGAAAAATCTCGCAGTCGTTATCACGAAAGATCACGGAGTGGAGTTGTCCCCAAATCTGAGACACGAGTCTAGACACACAAAAATTCCCAAAGGAGAATTTGAGTCATGTCCGTGTCACGAAGAAAGTTCAAC
>VFZW01000475.1 GCA_016871055.1 Acidobacteriota bacterium | reverse complement strand
ACGCCCGTTCGCGTTCCGCTGGTCGAGCCGTTTCGCATTTCGAACGGTGAAGTCGCCGAGAAGGATGCAATCGTGGTTGCGATTTCTAGCGAGGGACTGACCGGCTACGGTGAGTCCTCGCCGATGTCTGGGAGTTTTTATTCGAGCGATACGCCGGAGTCATGTCTTGCTGAGTTGCGGGCGCACCTGGCGCCGGCGCTGCAAACGCAGTCGTTCGAAGGCTTGGACGCGGCCTGCGAGTGGATCGACGCGCAGCGGGCGAGCCCGTTTTCGAAAGCGGGCCTGGAAACCGCGCTGTGGGACTTGGAAGCGCGGCGGCGCGGCGTGCCGCTTCACCGTCTGCTCGGCGCATCCAAGGATCACTGCGAGTCGGGCCTGGCCGTCGGTCTCTACGACGACACGCGCGATCTGTTGCGGGCCATCGAACGCTATCTGCCGGAGGGTTACAAGCGCGTCAAGATCAAGATCTGCCCCGGCCACGATGTCGAACTCATCGAAGCCGTCCGCAAGGAATTCGGCGACATCCCACTGATGACCGATGCCAACGCGTCCTACACGCTGGCCGACATCGAAGTCTACAAACGGCTCGACGACTTCGGGCTTCTCATGTTCGAACAGCCGCTCGCCGGCGGCGCGCTCGAAGACTCCGCGGCGCTGCAGCGCCAACTCAAGACGCCGGTCTGTCTCGACGAAAGCCTCGAAACGCTTGCAGATCTGGATCGCGCCGCCGCCCTCGGCAGTTTTCGCATCGCGAACATCAAGATTCAGCGTGTCGGCGGATTGCGCAACGCGTTGCGCATCTACGAGCGTGCACGCCAGCTTGGCTTGTCGATTTGGGTCGGAACCATGCCGGAACTTGGCATCGGTTGCCTGCACGGCGCCGCCCTTGCGGCGCTTGACGGCTGCGACTATCCCACCGACGTCGAGGCGTCGACGCGTTGGTTCCGCGGGGATATTCTCGACCCCGCGCTGCTCACCGTTCGCGACGGCGTCATCGACCTTCGCGGGCACGCCGGCTACACGGTGGCATATGATCAATGGTCATGAATAGACGATCGATGCTGGCCTCGCTCGGCGCGGGCGCGGTCTCCGCGCAAACCCTCTATGCGCCGAAGGGCAAAGCCGCGGTCTACACCGGTCCGCATAAGCCGCACACGAAGTTGTTGGAGTTGAAAGCGAAACACAAGGGCCAGAAATCGTGGCGCGAGTTGATCGTCGACGACAAGCACCTGCGCAGTGAGTATTTGTATCTGCCCCCGGGCCAAGGCCATCCGCGCGCGATGCATCCGGACACGCGTGCATGGTGGGTCATCATGGAGGGCGACGTTCGCTTCGAAATCGAGACGCAGCAACCGTTCGTCGCAAGGAAGGGTTCGATCGTCCAAGTTCCCTATCAGACGCTGTTTTCGTACGAAGCCGTTGGATCGCAGCCGGCGCTGGTTTTTGAAACGAACGTCGCCGGCGCGCGAACGCTCTACGTCAATCGCAAGGACGCCCCGGCGCTCGAAGGCCATGAGTGGTTGCCGGTAACAGCCCGTGCCCGTGTTATCGGCAAGTGGCAGCGAAACAACAAGCCTCACACCACCTACGACGAACTCGCGGCCAAGTTAGAAAAGGGCGAGTTGACCGGCACGCAGCGCGTAGTCGAAGACGACGGCGGCGCGGCGAATTTCATCTACGGCTACAACAGCAAGTTGCCGCCGCTTGATGAAAAGGCGCGCGGCCACTATCATCCCGAAGGCGCCGAGTACTGGCTGGTGATGTCGGGACAGATCCGTTATCCGATCGAAAAGGTCGGCGTGGTCATTGCCGAACCGGGCGACGTCGTCTACGTCCCCGCATTCACTTGGCACGCGCCGCGGTGGTGGGGCGACGGACCCGCGTGCCGCCTCGCGATGAACGGCTTTCCGTGGATCTCGCACCTGTTCGATCCCGATTGAGTTAGACGTTGCCTTGCCGCATCTGCTCGGCCAAATAGTCGGTCGCACGCCATGCAAGCGCAAGAATCGTCAACGTCGGATTCTTCTCCGAGGCCGTAGTGAACGAAGAACCGTCGACCACGAAAACGTTCTTGACATCGTGCATTTGGTTGAATCCGTTGAGCGCGCTGCGCTTCGGATCTTCGCCCATGCGGCACGTGCCGTGTTCGTGAATCGCCGAACCGAACGGATCGATCGAACCGCGCTCAAACGGAAGCATCTCGGCCTTCATGCCTTTGAACACACTCTCGGCCATATCGTACATCTCGGCGAGCATCTTCTTTTCATTGTCGCCAATCGAGTACTCGATGCGCGAGGTCGGCACGCCGTAACGGTCCTTCGGCGTGCCCTCGACCGTGACGCGATTGTGCTTGTACGGCAGCACTTCTCCGTAGGGATGCATCGCCACCAGCGCGGGGAATCGCTGCTTGATCGCTTTCTTGAAATCGAGGCCGAAACCGTCTATCTTCTTTGCCCACGATGCGACGCCAGGCTGCGCGCCGGTGTTCCAGAACTGCGAGCCGAAGCCGCGCAGGTAATCGCGCTTGCGGCCGTCGCGCGCGTTGTATCGCGGCAGATAGATATGTTCGCCGCCGATGCCGTCGTCGTTGAGCGGCTTGGTCCCCATCAACTCCGGCACGAAACCATACATGTGAAAGCGCACCTGCTCGGTCAAATAATTGCCGATGACACCCGAAGAGTTACCGATCTTCGAGTTGAGTAGAATGCGCGTGGAATCGATACAACTCGCGCCCAGCACGATGCGCTTGCCATACACGATGCGCTCGGCCTTCGTGTAGCGGTCGAAATAGCGGACGCCCTTCGCCTTCCCATCTTCGCCAAGCAGAATGTGCGCCACCACGGCGTTATCGACGATCTTGAGCCGGCCTGTCTTCTCGGCGGGATCGACTAGATAATCGGTAGCGTTGAAAAATGCCGAGACGTCGCACCCGCGTCCGCACGCGCCGCAGAAGTGGCACGGATTGTAATTCTTGTAAGGCTTGGTAATCACCGCGCGGCGTTGATTGACGACCTTGATTCCCAGCGCTTCCGCGGACTTCTTCATGAATCGCTCGCCACAGCGAAACGCCGGTGGCGGTAAATGAAACTGGCTGCCGGGCAGCGAGTCGGTGTCGTCGTTGCCGCCGCACACGCCGATTTGTTGATCGACCTTGTCGTAGTAAGGCTTGATGTCTTTGTAGCGAATCGGCCACGGAATTTCCCAGCCGTCGCGCGCGGGGCCTTCGAAGTCGAGATCGGAGTAGCGCAGCGACACGCGCCCCCAGATGTTGGTCTTTCCCCCGCGGCCCCACACGCGGATGAGATCGAATCGATTCGGCTCTTTCCACGAGTACGGCTGCTCCTTCACATCGAGCTGAATCTTGGGCGGTTGCATACCGCGCTCGATGCGCTCGCGCCACTGCCACGGCTTGACGTGCGTCCAAAAATCCTCCCGGCGGAAACGTGTGCCGGCATCAAGCATCAGCGCCTTCGTGCCGTGATTGACGGCGAGATTCCAAGCGGCCATACCGCCGGCGGCGCCGCTGCCGATGACGATCACATCGTGAACTTCGGGGCTCGATTGCGTGTACATGGTTTAGGCGTGCTCCTTGTGCGTGCAGCCGTGATACTCGCGCAGAAACGTGTTCGCGTTCCAGCCGAGTTCCACGTGCAGGCCTTCGCGAGTGCCGTAGTAACCCTCGATGGTCAGGTCTTTGAACGTCGTAAAAACGCGCTTCGGCTCGCCGGTTGATTTGTGCCAGGCGGCGAGTTCGAGGCCGTTCTTTCGGACCCACGCCAGGTCCCGGCGGAGGCGCTCACCGAGCCGCTTGTTGGCGCGAGCCTGCCAGTCGATGTAAAAGTGCGCGCCGGCGGCCGATGCGCCTGGAGTGTCGGAAGGAGGAATGAACGCGTCGACGATCTTGGCGAGCAATTCCATCTCGGCCGGCTTGAAGAAACGCGCGGTCTTCTTGCCGGGGAGTTCGTCGGCGGCGCCGTGATGCTCCTGTGCGGTAACGGCGATTGCCGCACCAATCTGGATGAGTTCTCGTCGAGTGTTCATCGGAATCTTCTGATTGTATCGTGCAGGTTCACCCTGTATCGTTGACCTATTGAATGCCGGGAGAATACGACGTTGTATCGAAGGTGCTTCTGCTGGAATCGAACGGTCTGGTCGCACGGACTTTGTTCGGCGGCGAGGTAGCGGAATGGTTAAGCGCTGAGCTACCGAACGTTCGAAACCCGCGCGCCGACGCGGTGGTGCGCAGAGTCGACGGGCAGATCGCCCACGTCGAACTGCAAGCGAAAAACGATCCCGAGACGGCTGAGCGGATGTTCGACTACTATGGCGCGTTGCGCCATCGATTCAAACGAGACGTTCCGCAGACTGTCCTTTATCTTGGGCCGGAGCAACTGCGGATGCCGCATCGGATCATCGAGCCAAGACTGTACTACGAGTATCGTCTGATCGACATTCGAGAATTCAGCGGTGAAGAACTGATCGCGAGTCCAGATATCGCGGACAATCTGCTGGCGGTGCT
Source organism: Acidobacteriota bacterium (assembly GCA_016871055.1). GTDB lineage: Bacteria > Acidobacteriota > Terriglobia > Bryobacterales > Bryobacteraceae. Next base: position 42 of record VFZW01000475.1, on the reverse strand, counting down.
AACCGACGCCGGACGTGACAAAGTGATTCGCCGAGTCCATGA
>VFZW01000474.1 GCA_016871055.1 Acidobacteriota bacterium | reverse complement strand
AAAATCACATTCCCCTTTTGCAATGGCTCGAATACGCTGAGATAATACTCCCATTCACACGGGGATAATGCCATGAAGACCAAAAAGAAACCGCACTCCGGACCGGCGAACCAGACGAGCCTTCCGCAACCGACGCTGACACCCCGGCAAGCCGCGCTGGAGAAGCTCTATCGCTTTCTCAAGATCGCCGGTTTCATCGCGGTGATCATCGCCATGGTTGTCGTCGGCACGATCTACAGTGAGCAGATTCTCTATCCATTCGGCAAAAAGGAACTGCCCTCCGGGAAGCCAATCGTTTTCCGCGAGCCGAAGCTCAATCCGAACAAACCTCCCGGGCCTGCGCCCGACGGCATGGTTTGGATCCCCGGCGGCGAGTTCTACATGGGCTGTGAAGCGGAAGACGATAAGGGCGAGCTGGCATTTCCCGACGCGGCCGAGATCCACCTTGTCTATGTCGATGGCTTCTGGATGGACAAGTATGAGGTGACCAATGCTCTCTTCGCCAAGTTCGTCGAAGCGACCGGGTACGTCACCTGGGCGGAAAAGCGGCCCGATCCGAAAGACTTTCCGCACGTGCCCTTGAAGCATCTCGATCCGTTCTCGCTCGTATTCAAAGTCCCCGCCAAAGGAGAGAAAGTCGACCTGCGCAACCATCGTTCCTGGTGGGACATCCGCTACGGCGCGTCGTGGAAGCAGCCGGAAGGCCCGGGAAGCAATATCAAGGGACGCGAGAATCATCCGGTCGTCCATGTGTGCTACCACGATGCCGTTGCCTATTGCGCGTGGGCCAAAAAACGCCTCCCCACGGAAGCCGAGTGGGAATTCGCGGCGCGCGGCGGGCACAATCGCAAGCTGTTCTGCTGGGGCGACGATCTCAAGGTCAAGGGCAAATGGCTGTGCAACGCCTGGCAGGGCAAGTTTCCTTCGCAAAACACCAAGGAGGATGGTTACGAAACCACGGCGCCCGTCGGATCGTACCCACATAACGACTACGGACTCTACGACATGGCAGGCAACGTCTGGGAATGGTGTGCCGACTGGTATCAACCCGAATATTACGCCGACAGCCCCGAACGCAATCCACAGGGGCCCAAGATCGGCTTCGATTTTTTCGAACCCGGCGCGGCCAAGCGCGTGCAGCGCGGCGGATCGTTCTTGTGCGCAGAGAATTACTGCGCTCGCTACGTCGTCGGCTCCCGCCATAATGGCGAAATCACCAGCGCCGCCAACCACGTCGGCTTTCGCTGCGTGATGGACGCGAAATAGCTGCGTGCGGCGTCGCGCTCGCGCGTCGAATTCGGAATCACTGATTTCACGCGCGAGCGCGAAGCCGCAAGCGGCAAACCGGGAGAATACTCATGACCAACGTTCGCGACTTCGGCGCACGCGGCGACGGTCGCACCGACGACGCTCAGGCCATCACCCATGCCATCACCAAAGGCGACGGCACGCTCCACTTCCCGCGCGGTGATTACCTGATTTCGCGCTCGCTGCAAATCCCGATGCAAATGCACGGCCGGCTATCGATCGACGGCGCCAACGGCGTCGCGCGCATCCTCATGGCCGGCGCCGGGCCCGCGTTCAACCTCATCGGCACACACCGCCGCACCGCCGATCCTAGCCATTTCACCGACGACTATTGGCGGCGCGAACGCATGCCGATCGTCCAGGGCATCGAGATCGTCGGGCAACACGCCCAGGCCGACGGCATCCGCGTCGAAGGGGTCATGCAGCCGACGTTTCATCAGGTGCTCATTCGCAAGTGTCGGCATGGTATTCACCTGAACAACCGCGATCGCAACGTTCTTATCTCCGATTGCCATATCTACGACAATTCCGGGATCGGCGTCTTTCTGGATGCGGTCAATTTGCATCAGATCAACATCCACGGCAATCACATCAGCTACTGCAACCAAGGCGGGCTGAAGGCGGTTGGAAGCGAGATTCGCAACATCCAGATCTGCTCCAACGACATCGAGTACAACTACGATCTCAAGGCCGACGCCAGCGCCGATGTGCTGCTCGATTGCCGCAATGGGACGATCCGCGAAGGAACGCTGGTGGGCAACACCGTGCAAGCGCGTGAAAGCCCGGGGGGCGCCAACGTGCGACTCTTGGGCGCCAAAGATCATCCCAATGCCGTCGGGTTGTTCACGATTAGCGGGAACCTGCTGGGCAGCCAGGCCAAGGTGCTCGATCTGCACGCATGCCGAGCCGTAGTCATCGATGGCAACAGCATCTACTCCGGTTATCGCCACGCCATCTGGGCCGAGCGCGCCGAGCATCTGGTCATCGGCGCCAACAGCATCGATCACAATCCGGAGTATCGCGGCAATTCCACCGATCAAGTCATCCTTCGCGAGTGCCGCAATGTGTCGATGACCGGCCTGCTCATGCAGCACACCCGGCCCGCCAACGACCCGGTCACATGCAGCATGGAAATTCGTGGCTGCCAAAACGTCAATATCACAGGCCTACAGATCATCAACGCCCGAGGCCGAGGCGTCGCTCTGGAGAATTGTCAGATGGTGCGCATCGCCGACAGCACGATCCGCGGCACGCCCGGCGATAACGCCTACCGCGCCGCCATCACGGTCGATGGCCAATGCACGCAGGTGATGATCGTCAACAACTTCCTCGGCCGCGGCGCCGACGGCGATTTTACATTGCCCGCGGCCCGCGGCGTGGCCACAGGAAACGTCATGGTTTAATAGCCGCGAAAAAACGCAAAAGGCGCAATCGTGAACACCGCCTTGGCAGACATCGATTCCTGCGTTACCATGGACGTGGGAAAAATGACTGTGGTGTGGAGTCAACATGAAATGCCCGTTTCCCGGAATGGATCCTTATCTGGAGCGGCCAGCGATCTGGCCCGACTTCCACGATGCGCTAATCGCCGAGATCCGCGGTATGCTGCAGCCGATGCTTCGCCCGAAGTACGCGGCGCTCCTGCAGGATCGCCTTTACGTCATGGAATCGCAACGGCCAATCCTCCCGGACATTTCCCTCGTCGCTCCCGCATCACGCCCGGCTTCCCCGAGTAGCGGCATGGCTGTCCTGGAACTGGATGAGCCGATCGTGTTTGAAACGATGGAAGAGGAATTTCGCGAGCCGTACTTGGAGATCATCGAACCAGGCGCGGGCAACCGGCTCGTCACGGCGATTGAGATTCTCAGTCCGACGAACAAGATTGCCGGCGCCGGCATTGAGAGCTCTCTGCAAAAACGGGCCGAGGTGCGAGCCGCCGGCGCGAACCTCGTGGAAATCGATCTGCTTGGAGATCACAAGCCGATGCTCCCGCTGGCGGCTCAGGATTTGGCAAAGCTACCGCCTTGGCGGTATCTCGTCGGCGTGGCGCGGCCTCCCAAACAACAAGCGGTATACGCGATCGCGTTGCGAAAACCGTTGCCGAAAGTTCGGATTCCGCTAGCGAACAATGATCCCGATGTCGTCCTCGATCTACAAGCCGCATTCACGCTGGCGTGGGAGAAGGGCCCGTATCCGATGGTATCCAAATACGACGGTCCACCGCCTGGCGAAATGACGCCCGACGAAATTGCCTGGTGCGAAACGCGGTTGCGCGAGGCCGGTTTCCGCAAATGATGAAAGAGTGAATTCATGGCAACCAAAACGACACCGCGTGCGGCCAAGCCGTTGCTTCCACCGGAAGAATCGCTGTGGGAGCGGTATTCGCCGCACTACGAGATGCCGCTGGCCGGGGCGACGTCCGTGTTCGCGCACGGCATGGCGTTCGGATTGCTCATGATCATCGGGGCGGCGTACTTCTGGACCGCCCGCGAGGAGGCGGCCAAACCGGCGAAGATGGATGTCGTGATGCTCGAAGGCAGCGGCGAAGGCGGGCTCGAAGGTCTCGGCAGCCCCGAGGGTTTGCCCGGCTTGCCGAATGCGGGCGGGCCGAAACGCACCGAACAGATTACGCCGGTCGATGGGCCATCGGAGCCGGAACGGCCGGCCTCGGGGCCGAGCAAGGATCCGATGATCGACTTGGGTGTGCCGCTTATTGAGGATCCGACCAACCCGCTTGATCCAGCATTGCGTGTGGAGTTGGCCAAACTGCAAAAGGACGCGATCGATCAGGCGAATCAAGAAACGCGGCCTCCTTCGCCGCCAACCACCGCAAAGAAAGTCGTCGGCCTCGTCGGCACCGGCAACCCGAAAGGCCAAGGCGGTCTCGGCGGTACGGGCGGCGGTACGGGCAAAGGCTTCAAGAAAGGAACCGGCACGGGAACGGGTGGGTTCGGCGGTGCTCGAACGCCGCAACAGATCTTTCGCGCCCGCTGGCAATTTGATCTATTCGGCGATCCTAAGACTCACATCCGCAAACTCACGATCATTGGAACACGCGTCGGAGTATTGGACCTGGAGAAAAACTACTTCAAAATAGTTGATCTCAATCAGCGCCCTGCGGAGTTGGAGAAGGCCAAGGCCCCCAATTTCAGCGAAGTGGTCTTCTTTACTAACCAGGATCGGCACTCCATCGATCGAGCCGCCCAGGAGATGCGATTGCCGTTTCGCGCGCTCACCTTCGTTTTCTTCCTACCGCCCGAACG
>VFZW01000473.1 GCA_016871055.1 Acidobacteriota bacterium | reverse complement strand
GACGCTTGACCGCCGCGAGCTTGAACTCGCGGTTGAACTTTCTTCGTGACACGGACATGACTCAAATTCTCCTTTGGGAATTTTTGTGTGTCTAGACTCGTGTCTCAGATTTGGGGACAACTCCAAAACCACCTTCCGCATTCGCCATCGCGAGAATCTTTCCGGCGCTCAGCGCATGCCGATCATCGGTCTCACCGCGCACGCGATGAAAGGCGACCGCGAACGGTTTCTTTCCGCCGGGATGGACGACTACCTCTCCAAACCCGTCGCCGTTGAAGATCTGTACGCCGCGCTCTCCCGCGCCGTAACCGCTCCCGTTACGGAATAAAGTTCTTGAGGAAGCGTCCGCTCTGTATCAGCGACGCCTTGCGCAAATCGAGCGATCCTTCAAACGCGCGGTCCTCCACTTCAATGCAAACGCCGCCCTTGTAGCCGGTTTCGGTCAGCACGCTGAAGAACTTGCCCCACTCGACATCGCCCAGTCCAGGCAGCTTCGGGGTATGCCACAGGTTCGGAAACGCGAACACACCATGTTCGTTAAGCCGGCCGCGATCGATGCGCGCGTCCTTGGCGTGCATGTGAAAAAGCTTCGGCCCGAACTCGCGCATGGCCTTTAGATAGTCCATGTGCTGCAGAATGAAATGCGACGGATCGAAGTTCAATCCAAACGAGTCGGACGGGATGTCGTTGAAGGCGCGCCGCCACACGGCCGGTGAGACCATCAGATTCTTGCCGCCCGGCCACTCGTCCTTGGTGAACGACATCGGGCAGTTCTCGATACCGATTTTGATACCGTTCTTTTCTGCGAATGCGATCAGCGGCCGCCAAGTCTTCAGGAATCGCGCCCAGTTGTCGTCCAGCGACTGCGTGTAGTCACGGCCGACGAAGGTGTTGACCACGCCGACGCCGAGCAGTTTCGCCGCCTTGATGACTTCTTTCAAATGTTCGCAGTAGATCCGCGCTTCATCCTTATTCGGTGCGAGCGGATTCGGGTAGTAACCCAGTCCGCTGATCGACACTCCATACTTCGCCGTCAACTCCAGTACCTTGGCAGCGTCGGCTTTGGTGAATCCGGTGACGTCGATATGCGTGATGCCCGCGTATCGACGCTCGGCCTTGCCTTTGGGCCAGCACATGACCTCGACGCACGAAAAACCGTTCCGCGCCGCGAAGGCGAGCACTTCTTCCAAGTTGAGGTCAGGCAGAATCGCGCTGACAAATCCGAGTGTGAGCATAGGCCAGTTACTCACTATAAAATACAACTACCCTATGTGGCGACTTCTCGTATTCGCGGGCCTCGCCCTGCCGGCGCAAAAACTGGAGTATCGTTCCGCGCCGGACGCTATCGTGGAGGCCCGCCTTAGGCGGATCGTCAACGATAATCGCGCCCGCGCCGAATTGCTGCACACCCTTTTCGAAGAAGCCGGCTGCAAGCCTCCCAATCTCGAAGACCGCAAGGCGCGGGGATCCAAACTCTCGAACGTCATCTGCACGCTGCCGGGTGAAACGGACGACCTGGTCATTGTCTCCGCACACTACGACAAAGTGAAAGCGGGCGCCGGAGCGGTCGACAGCTGGACCGGCGCGTCGCTGCTGCCATCGCTTTATCAGGGCTTCGCACACATCGAGAAACGTAAGCACAGCTACCTGTTCATTGGCTTCACGGACGAAGAGGTCGGCTTGGTCGGATCGCGCGCGTGGGTCGAGGAACACAAGAAGACACTGCTGGCAAAGTCCACGCCGTCGTGAACATCGACTCGATCGCCACCGGCCCGCTTCGGGTATGGGCGAGCCGCGCGCATCCGGCGCTGACCTCGGCGGCGCAGCGCTTGTCGGGCGCGATGAAGATTCCGCTCGAAGGCGTGAATGTCGAGAACGTCGGCGACTCCGATTCGGCTCCTTTCGTCGCCAAGAAAATCCCGGTCATCGATTTCCACTCGCTGACCAACGAGACCCTTCCGATTTTGCATTCAACGCGCGATCAACTTGATGCTGTAAAAGTGGACGAACTGCAATCGGCCAATCGATTCCTCGCCGCCTTTCTTGCATTTATCGACACGCAACTGCCGATACCGCCTCCCGCCGGGAAGCGCTAGCGCGGCGCTCAAGTAAACCGGCCGTCGCCGCCAGTTCCGCAGCCGCCCGCGGCAAAGCAGGAAAGCTGCCGCCGTGCGTCGGTGGCATTGCACTTCGGGCACACAGCCGGCGCTTCCGCCTCCGACATCCTTCGCAACTTCTCAAATCGCGCGCCGCACTGTTGGCAGGCGTACTCATACATCGGCATACTCTTAGTATGAAGCTTCGCATCCAATCCGGCAGCATCCGGTTGCGTCTCAAACAAGCCGAGGTCCGAGCGCTGTCCGAGGGCGGGGAAGTTCGAGAAGGGTGTCCGACGCTTCCGACTCCTCTGACTTACGCTCTGCGTCCATCGGCCGGCGAAAGCCTCGCGGCGTCAAACGAAGACGGCCGCCTCACCGTGCACATTCCGTCGGCGTGGCTCACGGGTTGGGAGGCCGATTCGCGTGTTGGATTCGAGTCGAACGAGGGAGGTTTGCATCTCCTCGTCGAGAAGGACTGGAAGTGCACCAACCCCGCCGATCCGAAGGACAACGAAGATTGTTTCGAAAATCCCGATCCGCAATGCACATAATAGTAAGGTGAACCGCCGAGACTTCCTAGCCGCCTCCACCGCCGCCGCACTGCCGGCCGCGATGCCGATCCCGATCATCGACACGCACATTCATCTCTTCGATCCGCGCCGGCCCGAGGGTGTGCCGTGGCCGCCGAAGGAGAACACTCTGATCTACAAGCCGGCGTTGCCCGATCGCTATCGCGCGCTCACCAAGCCGCTCGGTATCGTCGGCGCGATCGAGGTCGAGTGCAGCCCGTGGCTGGAAGACAATCAGTGGGTGCTCGATGTCGCGGCCAAGGACACGATCATCGTCGGCACGATCGGCAATCTCGAACCCGGCAAGCCGAACTTCGGCAAGCAACTGGATCGTTTCTCCGCCAATCCGCTCTTCCGCGGTATTCGCTACGGCTATCTTTGGGATCGGAACATTCGTCAGCAAATGCATGTCCCCGGCTTCTTTGAAGACCTAAAGACAATGGGCGATCGCGGTCTCACACTCGATTCCGCCAATCCCACTATCGATCTGCTCGAAGATCTCGCCGACATCACCGATCGGGTTCCGCTTCTCAAAATCGTCGTCGATCACCTTCCGAAAATCGTCATTCCCGATGACGCTCCCAGCAAAGCCCGCTACGCTGCGGCCATCAAACGCCTCGCAGCGCGGCCGAATGTTTACGTCAAGGTCTCGGCTGTGTTGTCGAAGATTAACGGCTCGATTCCCTACGCGCTCGCGCCCTACAAGAACAAGCTCGACGCGCTCTACGCGGCCTTCGGACCAGACAAGCTGCTCTACGGCAGCGACTGGCCCAACAGCGACCCGCTCGGCAACTACGCACAAGTCCTCGCCGTCGTCCGCGAATACTTCGAGGGCGAGGGCAAGGACGTTGCCGAGAAGTACTTCTGGCGGAACTCGGTGAACGCCTACGGCTGGATCAAACGCGAGAAATCCCAGCCCGGCGCGTAACTCTTCTCCCGATCAGGTATTCTGAGAGTTATGAACGTGAAGATCTTTACCATAGTTGCCATTTCGCTCTCAACCCTTCTGGCCGCCGATGGAGGTACATTCCTCCGCATCCGCTCCTCACCTCGAGGCGCCGGTGTATTCGTCGACGGTAAGTACGTCGGACCGGCGGGCCGCTTCTCGGTCCCCGAGAAGTATGCCGTCGAGCCGGGATCTCACGAGATCACGCTCAAGGACCCGCGCTACGAAGACACCACGATCAAGGTCGATGCGAAAGCCGGCAAGACTACCAAGATTGGTGCGAAGCTGAAGAAAAAGGAACCGCCCAAGGGCCCGTTTGGCCGCCTGCGTTTGCGTGGCGGTGAAGCGGAGTCGTTCTGGTCGGTCGCCTCAGGAGACATCGGGGCCGTGTATTTGAACGGCATGTTCGTCGGCCACGTCGATGAGTTGAACGACGTCGGTGGCGGCTTGCTCGTCCCCGCCGGAACGTATGAGTTGAAGGTGCAGTCGCAGCTTTACGGCGAATTCACCAAGTCCGTGACGATCGAGGCCAACAAGGTCAACCGCGTCGTCTACGGCAAGCGCGAGCAGTAGTCGTCCACTTCCTCTCGCGACGGCGCTGAAGTCTGCGCGCCGAGTTTCGTTACTGAGAGTGCCGCCGCGGCGTTTGCAAATCGCAACGCCGCGGCGATTTCTTTTTCCTCGGTCAACGCCACGGCAAGAGCCGCGTTGAATGTATCGCCCGCCGCGGTTGTGTCGACCGCGTCCACGGCAAAGCCCGGCACGTGAACGCCCGCGTGCGAACAACCGCGCGCGCCGAGTTTCAGCACGACGCCCAGCGCGCCCATCGCCAGCAGCGCCCCTTCGGCGTCGGACGGATCTTAGCCCTCTTTGAATCACCGCTTTCGCCGTCAAGTGGTTGATGTGACAACGCTTAACTCACATTTATTGCTACTATATGTAGTCATGTAATAGTGATCGAGTGTCTTTACATACA
>VFZW01000472.1 GCA_016871055.1 Acidobacteriota bacterium | reverse complement strand
TCAATGCTCGCGCCGAAGTGGGATCGCGCAGATCCAACGCGATCGAGGGCGTGTTCAGCGAGGCCAGCGACTGCTCGTCGCGTCCAGTGGCGATGACCAGAGACCCATCGCGCATCAGCCGCTCAGTGATCGCACGGCCGATACCGCGCGACGCTCCCGTCACAATCGCTGTCTTCATGAACTTCCCATCCTAGTGCAATTCGCCGGTCTTCGCCTTCGGTTCCGGGATCGGGTTAGAATTAGGGAACAAGTTATGGCCGAATCGTATCGCAGCTTCATCGCGGGCCCGGACCCCTTTGGAGCCAATTGGGAAGTCGACTTCCGATGGGCGCAGAACGCGATCTCAATCCGTCACGCCGACACCGTCGACGTAAAATTCGAAATTACCTCCGGCGACATCCACGAAGAGAAGATCGTGGCGCTGCCTCTTCCCGCGCTGTCGCGCGCGAGCCGCGAGACCGATCACCCCATCACCGATCCCTGGTGCCACCGCATCGCGGCCGCGCATTTGCAGAAGATGATCGAAACGGGGGAAGACATCGAGAAAACTCTTGTGACGCTCGACTTCGACGCCGTCCGCGTGTATGCCGAAACGCAGCGTCCGGCGGAAATCGAGTCGCACTAGCAAATTTGGGGGTTGCAAATCCTCAGTCCCTATGTACAATGTCTGAGGATCGCGCTGAGACGCGCCGCAGTGCCAGTGAACCACTCCCGTGTTGGAAACACGAAGGAAGGAAACACGAAACAATCATGGTCAAGTGCCCACTTTGTGATGCATCAATCGATTTTGACGAAGACGAGTTGGATGAAGGCGACGAGCTAACCTGCGACGAATGCGGTGGGATGATCCGCGTTACGAGCACTTCGCCGCTCGAAATGGAAGGCGTCGACGACGAGGATGACGACGACTTCGATGACGACGAGGATGACGACTACGGAGACGATGAAGACGGTGAGGACTCCGACGACGAGGATGACGACGACGACGATTGGCGGTAGACGGCGCGTACTCGCGCTTCTGTTTGCTCCGCTCGCGTTCGCAGCCGACAAAAAGACAAAGCCGAAACAACTGCGCTCGGTCGTCGCCGGTACCGTCTTTCGCGATCCCGGCTTCGCCGTTGCCGGCGCCGAGGTCGAGTTGATCGAGATCCGGACCGATGGGAAGAAGCCCAAGCCGCTCAAGACCGTCACCGACAGCCGCGGCGAGTTTGCGTTCACCGTTCCGCCGGTCGAGGCAAGATTCCGTGTCAAAGCCTCCGCCAAGGGTCTGCAGCCCGAAGAAAAAGAGACGACGTCATCCCCTGGCGTGCGCATGGATGTCTACTTCAGCTTGAAACCGGCGGCCAATTAGCGCGATCCTAGTTTTATGCTTGCTCGACTCCTTCTTCTCAGCGCTATTCTCACGTCCGCCGTCTTTGCGCAGGCCCAGGGCGGCCAGCAGGGAGCGAAAGGCAACAGTGGCTACGGCAACTGGCTGCCGGGCAGCCAGAAAGACAAGAAAGGCGATGACGCCAACACGCGCGCCGTCACCGGTACTATCCGATCCGCCGACGACAAGCTCGTCGAAGGCGCGATCGTTCAGATCAAGAACACCAAGACGCTGCAGATCAACAGCTTCATCACCAAGGCCGATGGCGTCTACACGTTCCAAAACCTCTCGGCCAGCACCGATTACGAAATCAAAGCCGAGTCCAAGGGAATGATCAGCCCCGTTCGTACGCTGTCCACCTTCGACGACCGCAAGCGCGCCATCATCCATCTGCGGCTCGAGAACAAGAAACAGTGACGCGCCGGCAGTACCTTTGGGTTGTGGTTGCCGCTCCGCTCGCGGCAGTTCCGCCGGTGCGACTTAGCCGCTTGGATGGCCCGGCGGAAGACTTCGACCCCGCCGCCTTCAAGGTCACGGTGCTCGTCTTTCTCTCCACCATCTGCCCCATTTCCAACGCTTACCAGGACCGCCTCCGCGCACTGATGGGAGCGACGCAAGGCCAGCCCGTTCGCTGGCTGCTCGCGGTCGCCAACGACAACGAATCGCCGGCCGAAATCGCCGCCTACGCCTCCGATACCAAACTGCCGATCTTAATCGACCTCTACGGCATGATGGCCGATCGATTCGGCGCCGTGATGACTCCGGAAGCCATCGTGCTCGACGCGTGCGGTGAGGTCCGCTACAAAGGGGCCATCGACGACGCACTGAACCCGGCGCGCGTCAGGAACCGCCCGCTTCGCGGCGCCATCGAAGCGCTTGTCGCCGGTCGTGAAGTACCCGTAAAATCGCTGCGCGCGTTTGGTTGCGCCATCAAGCGAAAGGACTCCTCGAAATGAAAATCGTTCTGTTCATCGCAGCCGCGCTGTCGCTCGCCGCTCAGCCGCTCGCCAAAATCAACGAAGCCGGCTACACCAAGATGATCGCCTCGCACAAGGGCAAAGTCCTTCTGGTCGACTTCTGGGCCACTTGGTGCGTGCCGTGCCGCAAGGAGATGCCCGAACTCGTTAAGCTCGAAGCGAAGCTCAAGGCGAAAGGCCTTGCGCTGGTCACCATCTCCGCCGACGATCTCGAAAACGAGCCAACGGCCCGCGAGTTCCTGGCCAAGAGCGGTGTCAAGTCCGCCGGCTATTTGAAGGCGCCGAAAGACGACGACGCGTTCGTCAAAGGCATCGACCCGAAATGGGGCGGCGAACTGCCCGCGCTGCTGCTTTACGATAAGTCCGGCAAGAAGATCAAGATGTGGAAGGGCGAAACGCCGATGGCCGATCTGGAAGCCGCCATCGCGAAGCTGCTCTAACGCATATACAGAAACGCCGGAGACCGGCTGAACCGATTTCCAACCGTGAGCGTCATCAGGCTCGTGCGCTCCCCGCCAACCGGAGCGTCCGCGAGCCGGACGTTGAACTGATTCAGGCCGATGAATCCGGGCACTTCGCCCGAAAAGAACACATCGGCGCGACGCCCGCCAATCACGATGTTCACCGGCTCGACAAGCGCTGGATGCGAACCTTCGACAGGCACGCCGGCGCGACCGGGCGGCGAAGTCTGCCCGCTTCCGGTTGCGAAAAATGTAATGACCGTCCCTGGCAGCGCTGGATTGCCAGCACCGTTGCGGGTGCCGTCCTGATTCAGCGCGACCGCAATGCGTCCGTTCGGATCGATAAAGATCTCCGGCGCCGCGTTGACGACTTCAATCTGGGCCCGGTTGGAAGGGACGCCGTTGAAGAGCACTTGCATTGTGACGCGCGTTCCCGGCTGGACATCGTATGGCACTTGCGCGTTGATTTGGAACGCGCTGGCAAATAGCAGCGGAACCGGCGCGCCGTTGATCAACACACGCGTGCCGCCCAACTCCGTGGGAATGCGGCCGGTTGCGTCGAGGGTTGCCGAAAGGCCTCTCTCCGGACCGAGTTGTTCGGTATAGATCGAAATCAGTTCGCCGGGAGCGATTGGCGCCGCGGGGCCGCCGGCTGCGTTGGCGACACGGTCGTCACGCATATAGCCGAAACCGGTGAGATCGCCGGTCAGCCATAACAACAGCACCTCGCCCATGCCTTGGGCCGGCGCCGCCGTGTCTCCGCATGTGATGGCGCGATTGATCGACGTCGGTAGGTAGTCCTCGAACTCGCGAACCAGTCCGCCCACGCGGAACGGTGCAATCGTGGCGGAAATGGCTTGTTCGCTGAACTGGAACGCCGTGGCAATGAGAAGGTCGTTCAAGCCATTCGCCGTTTTCGGTAGATTGGCGCAAGCCGGCCCGCTCGTGGATAGATCGATCCCCCATTCACCGGCGTACAACGGCACTTTGCCGCCAAGAGCGCCGAAGGGCTTGGGGTCGCCGCCGAATGAGTAATGAAACGGCGCCTCGTACAGAACGTTGCCCCCGGCGATGCGAACGTCGTCCGGAATTCCGGCGAAGCCCTGTGCGTCGTTGAAGGCGCTAACGGCGATAAGCTGGCGAGCGCCGGCGGCGCGAACAGCGTCGGCGAGTTGTTGCATCGACGTTCGCCAAACCGCCCAATCCCGCGTGCCCGATGGCTGGCGGTAGAGCGAAAAAATCGCGCGATTCAGGTCCTTCAGTTTCGCCGCCGCCGCGCGCCAAAATGCGAGCGTATCGGCGTTGGGCATTGGGGCTACGTCCTGCGCGGCGAAGACGACCGCCATGCCGGCGCGGTCGGCCTGTTGTGCGAACGTCAGCAACCGGTCGAGATAGGCATCGCCGTCGCGCTTCCAACTCGCGATGTCTGCCGGAACCCGCACCGTATTCAAGTTCCACCGAATACGAAGCACGCCGAGAGTGCGCGCATCGAAGGCGTCGATGTTGCCGGCGACGCCACGCAACACGACCGGAGCTCCGGCCGAATCGAGAATCCGCGCGCCATCGGTGCGAAGCGGAGCGGCCAGGGGAGGCAAAGGCGGCGCGTGACCTTCAACAGCGAACGCCGAAAGGAGAATGTACAGTAGCGAACGGATACTCTTTAGTATCTATCCAATAAGATTTTGACATTTCTTGGCAGGAAATCATGAAGTGGCGAAGCCGGAAGCCAGTTGAGGGATGATGACGAGCTCCCGGAGTTTGAGGGCGGTGGCGACAACGTCTTTGC
>VFZW01000471.1 GCA_016871055.1 Acidobacteriota bacterium | reverse complement strand
CGGCGGTGCTTCCATAGGATCGAAGAAGCGCACGTTCTTTCCCGTCCGGTTGTAATCGCCCAAATCGGTGCGAACCCGCTCCACCAGCTCGAGCATGTCGCGCACCACCTCGGGATTCGCCGCGGCGACGTCGTACCGCTCGCCTGGGTCCGCGTCGAGATCGAACAACATGGGCTGTGCGATGTCCTGCGCGTCACGCGCCTCGATGTGAGGCGACCGCAGCAAGGGCATGATCCATTGCGGCTGACCCGGACGGGGCACATGCAGTTTCCACTTGCCGCGCCGCACGGCCTGCAGGTGGGTCCACAAGTAGTAATAGTAGGTGTCGCGCGGGCTTTGGGCGGAGGCGGCTCCGTGCAGCAGGGGGCCGATATCCAAACCATCGATCACGCGATCCGAGGGCGGGGTTTGTCCGGCCAGGCGCGCGAAGGTCGGCATCACATCCAGAGTCGCCGCCATTTCTGGAATGACACGCCCGGCGGGAATGCGGCCAGGCGCCCAGAAGATGCAGGGCACGCGGACGCCGCCTTCCCAGGTGGAGACCTTGCCGCTGCGGAAGGGGCCACTGGATCCACCCTCCTGCCGCTTGATCAGCCATGGCCCGTTATCGCTGGTAAATAGCACGTACGTGTTCCGGTCGAGGCCCTGCTGCCTGAGCGCGTCGAGAATCCGGCCCACGTTGAAATCGAGCTCTTCGACGACATCGCCGAAGAGACCGCGCGGCGATTTCCCTTTGAACTTCGCCGAAGCCGCCAACGCCGTGTGCGGCATATTCGGACACAGGTAAAGAAAGAAGGGCTGATGGCGTTTTTCGCGAATGAACCGGATGGCTTCATCGGTGTATCGCTCCGTCAGAGTCGTCTGTTCGGCCGGTTTTTCGACCACTTTGCCGTCGCGCATCAACACGGTTTCGGTCACCGAGTCGTTGCTGCTGGGTGTGCCAAAGTGCATGTCGAATCCTTGATGCGCGGGCAGAAGGCCGGGCCGGTATGCGGTATTGGAGTGTCCGCCGAGATCCCACTTGCCGATCATGGCGGTGGCGTATCCGGCCGGCTTCAGAACTTCCGCGAGCGTGAGCTCCTTCGAGTGCAGGACAGGATGCAAATGCTTCTTGTTGTTCTCCTCGGCCAGGCGCATTGGATAGCAACCGGTCATCAAGGCTGAACGGGACGGGCCACAGATCGGCTGCGCGTAAAAGTTGGTGAGCCGCGTGCCTTCCCGTGCCATTGCGTCGATCCGCGGCGTACGAATATTGGGCGAGCCGAAGCAGCCCAAGTCGCCCCACCCAAGATCGTCGGCGAAGATGATCACAAAGTTCGGCCGGCGCGAAGCCGCCACGGCAGTCCCCGCGGCAAGCGATTGAAGAAGCGCTCTTCGGGTGAGCATTGCCTCATCAGTTTTTCAGAGACCGCTTGCGATTGTCAACCGGTTGTGATAAACAAACCGGTCAAAGCCATGCGATTTCTTCTGATCACCGCTCTAACCCTTCCTCTGGCTGCCCAGGTTGCCACGATCACCGGCCTGGTGACGGACCCCGGCGGCGCGGCGATTCCCGGCGCGGCTATTGCGGCCACCAACACGCAGACGGGAGTGAGCACGCCGGTGGTTTCCACGGGCGAAGGCTTTTTCACGATCGGGCAGTTGCCGCCGGGCTCCTACACGGTAAAGGTGGAGAAGGCCGGTTTCGGCACCCGGACGCTTGCGCTGGCGGTCACGGTAGGGCAGGTGGTGCGGCTCGATGTGGAAATGCAACTTTCCGCCGTGGCCACACAAGTGGACGTGGAAGCGGCGGCGGCGCTTCTGGAGAGCCAGACGTCGACGATCGGCCAATTGGTGGACAACCGGCGTGTGGAGGAGCTGCCCTTGCGCGGGCGCAATCCGTATGCGCTGGCCACGATCATCCCAGGCGCGCGGGTGCCGGTAACGTGGGGCGATCTGCCGGTGGACATGTTCACCGACGCTCACGCCGTGATCAACGGAGCGCGCGGCGATCAGAACGAGTTTCTGCTGAACGGCATCCCGAACACAAACGGCGTGCAAGGTGGAGCGAACATTTTTCCGAGCGTCGATTCGGTGCAGGAGTTCAAGGTCGATACCAATAACTACAGTGCGGAGTACGGACGAGCGGCGGGCGGTGTATTCAACGTCGTGACCAAGTCCGGCACGAACCGGTTCCACGGAACCCTGTTCGAGTTTCACCGCAACGAAAACGTGAACGCGAACGATTTCTTCCAGAACCGCGCTGGGAAAGGCCGGCCGCCGTTCACGTTCAACCAGTTTGGCGGCACGTTCGGAGGGCCCATCCGGAAAGACAAAACGTTCTTCTTCGGAAACTACGAAGACGCGCGCGAACGCGAGGGAATCACGTTCAGCATGCGCGTGCCGACCGCGGCTGAACGCGGAGGGGACTTCGGCCAACTGCGGAACGGGGCGGGCCAACTCATTCAGATCTTCGATCCGCTGACGACGGCGACGATCGATGGCCAACCGGTGCGCCAGGCATTCGCAAACAACGTGATTCCGCAGGCGCGGCTCGATCCGGTGGCCCGCGCCTTGCAGCAGTTCCTGCCGCAATCGAACGCGCCCGGTGCGCCGTTCACGCTGCAGGACAACTTCGTAGCCGGGAGTCCGAACATGATCGAGAAGCGGGTGATCAGCGTCAAGATCGATCATTCGGTAAACGACCGGCAGAAGCTGAACGGCGCGTTCCACTACGACCGTTCGCCCAGCATCCGCCCAAACGCTTTCGGCAACGAAGCCACTCCAACGCTCGGGCCGCAGTTGTTCCAGCGGCGCGGCGTGTCGTTCGAAGATGTGCTGACGCTCAATCCGACCACAGTGCTGAACGTACGCTACGGGCTCAGCCGGCTAACGAATGAACGTGTTCCGTTCTCCTTTGGCACGGATATCACCAAGTTTGGATACCCGGCATCGCTGGCCGCCGCATCGCGCATACCCTGCATCCCGCTGATCAACATCGCCGGCTCAAACGCGCAGTTCTCGCGGCCAAACCTGACCTCCGCGACCGCGCTGGGCGCATGCGATGTCATTTTCTTCGGCCTCGACACACACTCATTGCGCGCCGATCTTTCGAAGGCCAAGGGGCGCCATTCGATGAAAGCCGGCTTCGATGGGCGTCTGCTGCGGAACAACACATGGCAGGTAACGGAGCGCAACTTCAACTTCACGAACGGATTCACGCAAGGCCCGGTGGCCACGCGGGCGACTCCGACGGCCGGCTCCGCCTACGCCGAGTTTCTTCTGGGCTATGCCGCGGGCGGCGCGAACAACATTTCCCCGGCGCTGGCGGCGCAGTATCTTTATTACGCCGGGTTCTTCCAGGATGACTGGCGCGTGAGCCGCAGGCTGACGCTCAACCTCGGGTTGCGCTACGAGTACTCGGCGCCGCGCACGGAACGCTATAACCAGCTCACCAACTTCGACTACGCGGGCTCCGTTCCTTTGAACCTGCAGGCACTAAACCTGCGCGGCGTTCTGGCTTTCCCGGCCACGGGCGGCCTGCCGAGGACGCAACAGGAAGGCGACTGGAACAACTTCGCGCCCCGCTTCGGATTCGCGTTGCAGGCCTCGCAAAAGACGGTGCTCCGCGGCGGATTCGGGATCTCCTATGCGGCTTCGCAAATCGGTAACGGCGCGGGCGGGCTGTCCGGGTTTTCGGCAACCACCACGCATGTATCGACGCTGGATGGGGTGACACCGACGCGGCGTTTCAGCGATCCCTTTCCCGAAGTGATTCAGCCGAGCGGCAATGCGCTAGGCGGCCGCACCCTGCTGGGTCAGGCCGTGGGTTTCGTGAACCGCGGCGAGCGCAATCCTTACACGGTGCAATGGAATTTTAACGTGCAGCGCGAACTGATTCGGAATCTTCTGTTCAGCACGGCCTATGTAGGCAGCCGCGGTGTGAAACTCTATCGCGACACAACGCTCAACCAGCTCGATCCGCGTTTCCTCAGCCGCGGCGACGCGCTGCGCACGCAGGTGGCGAACCCGTTTTTCGGCCAGGTTGGCTCTGGTCCACTCGGCGCGCGCACGGTGGCGGCGGCGCAGTTATTGCGGCCGTTTCCGCACTACAGCGGAGTCACCGCCACGCAGAATAATCTCGGCAATTCGATCTACCATGCGCTGCAGGGCACGCTCGAGAAGCGCTTCTCGAAAGGGGTCACATTTCTGGCGTCCTACGCATTTTCGAAGTTGATCGACGATGTAGGAGGGTCGTTCGCGGGCGAGGCCACGGCGGCGACAGCAGTGCAGAACTGGTTCGACCTGCGCGGCGAGCGCTCCGTTTCTCCCTTCGACCAGACACAGAGTCTCGTCGTCAGCTACATCTGGGAACTGCCGTTGAAGGCGGGCGATGCCAATCCGGTTCGCTGGATTGCGAACGGGTGGCAGGTGCAAGGCGTGTCGTCATTCCAGCACGGCCCAGCGTTGGGTATTTTCCAGAGCAACAACACCAACTTCTCGCAAGGCGGCGGACAGCGGCCGAATTGGAACGGGAGCAAGGCGGTCCTGGGAGACGCGAAGACGATCGACCGGTGGTTCGATACCGGGGCATTCAGCGCCGCGGCGCCCTATTC
>VFZW01000470.1 GCA_016871055.1 Acidobacteriota bacterium | reverse complement strand
GGCGTGTTGGTGCGGACGCCATCGATCTTCGTACTGTCGGGCGTGAGTACTTCACGGACGTTGAGGCTTTCGAGCAGCGGCGCGATTTCTTCCGGCGCGAGTTCTGTGCATTTGTACTCGCCGGTGGAGATGTCGACATAGGCGACGCCGCGTTTGGCCACGGCGGCGAGATAGTTGTTCTCGCGCGAACGCAGCATGTTGGCGTCGGTGGCTGTACCGGGCGTTACAATGCGAGTGACTTCGCGGCGTATGATCTTCTTGCCGGGGCCGGGCTGCTCCATTTGCTCGCAAATGGCGACGCGGTAGCCCTTGGCGATGAGGCGGGCAAGGTAGTTATCGGCGGCGTGATAGGGCACGCCGCACATGGGCACGGGCTGTTCGGCGTCCTTGTTGCGCGAGGTGAGGGTGATCTCCAACTCGCGAGCCGCCGTGACGGCGTCCTCGAAGAACAGTTCGTAGAAATCGCCGAGACGGAAGAAGAGCAAGGCGCCGGGCACCTGCTGCTTGACGGAGTGGTACTGCCGCATGAGCGGCGTTTGTTCGGCCGCCATTCCTAGGCGTAGATCCCGCGGAGTTTGATGGCGAAGGCGACGCGGTCAAGCGCGAGCATGTAAGCGGCGGTGCGGTTCTCGACGTTGTGTTCCTTCGAGTAACGCAGCGCGTCGTAAAAGCTATTGACCATGATTTCTTCAAGACGCTCGTTGACAAGTTTTTCGTTCCAGAAGTAGCCTTGGCGGTCCTGGACCCATTCAAAGTACGACACGGTTACGCCGCCGGCGTTGGCGAGAATATCGGGGATGACGAAGATGCCGCGATCGGCGAGGATCTTGTCGGCTAGCGCTGTAGTCGGCCCGTTGGCGCCTTCGCAGACGATCTTCGAATTGATCTTCGGAGCGGTCTCGGAAGTGATGACGTTCTCTTTCGCGGCGGGGAGCAATACGTCGCATTCGAGAAAGAGCGCTTCTTCGCGGCTCAGGTTTTGCGCGCCGTCGAAATCGAGGATCGATCCCATCGCCTTACGATGCTGAAGCAGCGCTTCGATGTCAAGACCGTTCGCGTTGTAGACGGCGCCGTCGGTCTCTATGATGGCGACGACCTTGAAACCTTCCTTGGCCATGAGACGCGCGCCCATGCCGCCGACATTACCGAAGCCTTGAACAACAACGCGGGCTTTTGTTTGCGGTATACCGAACTGCTTGAGCGCTTCACGCGTGACGTAAAGGCAACCCCGGCCGGTGGCTTCGGGGCGTCCGCGCGAGCCGCCGAGATCGAGGGGCTTGCCGGTGACTACGCCGGTGGTCGTCTCGCGCTTGTGCATGGAGTAGGTATCCATGATCCACGCCATCGTGCGATCGTTGGTGTTCATGTCGGGTGCCGGGATGTCTTTTTCCGGGCCGATGATGTCGAGGATTTCCGAAGTGTAGCGGCGCGTGATGCGCTCGAGTTCGATGTCAGAGAGGATGGATGGGTCACAAATGACGCCGCCCTTGCCGCCTCCGTAGGGAAGGTTGACGACAGCGCATTTCCAGGTCATCCAGGAGGCGAGCGCGCGGACCTCGTCGAGGCTCACGTCGGGCGCGTAACGGATACCGCCCTTGGCGGGGCCGCGCGCGATAGAGTGCTGCACGCGATAACCGGTGAAGACTTCGATGCGGCCATCGTCGAGCATGACTGGGATCGCGACGGTGAGTTCTTTCGCTGGGGTCTTCAAAATTTTACGCATGCCGTCGTCCAGGTGCAGACGATCGGCCGCGGTTTCGAATCGTTTGGCCGCGTTGAGCCAGGGGTTGAATTCGGCGGAAGAGTGATCCATGCGAGTTTCGAATACATTATTGCATTGCTAGACTAGAAGATTCCCATCACGAATGAGCACACCACGAGCAACCATCGGCGTTATTGGCGGGAGCGGGCTTTACAACATGCCCGGCTTCACGGAGAAGAACGAAGTATTTCTGGAGACGCCGTTTGGCGCGCCTTCGGACGCGTATATCGTCGGCAAACTGGCGGGGCGCGATGTGGCGTTCCTGCCGCGGCATGGGCGGGGGCATCGCATCAGCCCGAGTGAGCTGAACTTCCGCGCGAACATTTACGGCATGAAGATGCTGGGCGTGGAGCGGATCATTTCGCTGAGCGCGGTCGGCTCTTTGAAGGAAGCGCACAAACCGACCGAGTTTGTGCTGCCGGATCAGTTTTTCGACCGCACCATGGGGCGCGTGTCGACGTTCTTCGGCAATGGGCTGGTGGCGCACGTGAGCATGGCGCATCCGGTTTGCAGCGGGCTGGCGGGACAGGTGAAGTCGGCGGCCGATGGGGCGGGGATTACAGCCAAGCTAGGTGGAACGTACCTTTGCATGGAAGGGCCTGCGTTCTCCACGGTGGCCGAGAGCAATGTTTATCGCTCATGGGGCATGGATGTGATCGGCATGACGAACTTGCAGGAGGCGAAGCTGGCGCGCGAAGCCGAGATTTGCTACACAACCGTGGCGATGGTGACCGACTACGATTGCTGGCATCCGGATCACGAAGCGGTAACGGTGGAGCAGATCATTCAAGTGCTGCACACGAACGCCGATAATGCGGCGAAGCTGGTGGCGTCGGCGGTGGGCGCCCTACCGGTCGACGCTTCGTGCAAGTGCCGTTCGGCGTTGAAGAATGCGATTATTACGGACCGGTCGACGGTGCCGGCCGAGACGCGGGCGAAACTGGAGTTGATCGTTGGCAAGTACCTCGGCTGAGGTTCTCGCGCGGGGCGGCGAGGTTGATGACGCTGTCATCGACGCGCTGGTCGACGCGCCCGCTTCCGAGTTGTTCGGCGAGCTGATTGAGCCGCTCTCCGATGCGTTCGAGCCTCGGTTCGTCGACGTTTACGTTTCGGTCTTTAGCCGTGTTTTGGAGCGCCTTGGCGTGGGTTCGGCCTCCGCATTGGCCGCGCGGTTCGGACACCTTTCGGCTGTGGCGACATTCGAACCGCGACGGGTGGTGGTGCTATCGCGAGTGACGCTGGGCGCCGATATTGCGATTACGAGCACGCTCTTGCGCGCGGCGGCGATGCGCTGGCCGTCGGCGGAGATTGTGTTCGCGGGGCCGCGAAAGAATCATGAGTTGTTTGCGAGCGACGAACGAATCGGGTTGCTCGAAGCGCCCTTTCAGCGGATGGGGTCGCTGCGAGAGCGGGTCGGGGCGGGGATGGCGCTGCGGGTCGATCGCGACGACACGTTGGTGATCGACCCGGACTCGCGGATTTCGCAGTTGGGGTTGTTGCCGCTAGCGGATGCTTCGCGGGTGCTGTTTTTTCCTTCGCGGTCGGTAGGGGGGCCCGACGATTCGTTGGTGGCGCTGGCGAGAGCGTTTGCCTTATCGGCGTTGGGTGTTTCCGCTTCGCCCTGGATTGCTCCACCCACGCCAGAGTGGGTTCCGTCAGCGGATGTGGCCGTTAGTTTCGGAGTTGGCGAAAACGCAGCCAAGCGGATCGACGATGAGTACGAGATCGACGTAGTACAGGGATTGTTGGATCGGCGGCTGAAGGTGTTATTGGATTCGGGCGCGCCGGGGACGGCGGAGGCCGAGCGTGCGGCCCGGATTGAAGCGTCGTGCCGAGGACCGCTGTTGATCTGGCAGGGAAGCTTTGCGCCGTTCGCGGCGGCAATCGGACGGAGCCGGATGTATGTCGGCTACGACTCGGCGGGACAACATGTCGCGGCTGCGTGCGGAGTGCCACGGGTGACGGTGATGGCTGGGCATCCGAATGCACGGTTTGCGGCGCGGTGGAGGCCGGATGGAGAGGGGGCTTCCGAGATCGTATTTGAAGCGGAACGGGTCTGGGAAGCGGTGGAGAGAGTACACAGCGGGGCTGGCTAAGCTGTACGGGCAAGTACCTTGTAAACCCTACGCAATAAGGTTGAACGCCGATGGCAAACTAGCGTATCCTCGTAGATGACTCGCGCCCGGCACGTTGGTCGCAGGATGCGGCCTAGCAAATGGATGCCTATCCAAACGTTAACGTTCATTGGCTTGCCGAAGCGCATGACAGAAACCTTCCGCCAAAACGATCTTGGTGTAAAACGTTTCAATAAGGACACCCAATGAATTCACAAAGACTACACACGATGTGTGGGATCACTATGCTCCTCGGAGGAGCGGCATTTGGCGCCGATGAACGGCCCTGGCCGCGCGCGGTCATGTTGAACACCACCCCACAACCGGTCCGCGCCATCGAGGGAGATGGAGACGCAACTCTAGTCTATCCCCCTCCGGCCGCGTCGGCGCCCTTTACCCGCTTGCCAGGCGCCACGGTCACGTTCACGTGGGATCACGGAACAAATGCGGAGGGGTACTACATGGCTGTCGCGACCGTGCCGGGGGCCAACTAGATTCTAGAATCGAAGATTCTAAATCAGAGTACTGCAACAAACGAAGTTACGCAGCGAGTAACTTGACGATGTCCTCGATAGCGCGGTCGGCCTTGTAGTATGCGTTTTCGAGTGCGGAGTGGGGTTTGTGATCGGGCGACGGCCGATGGTGAAAGCGGCTGTTGGCAAGGGGGCCGCACAAGCGTTTGTGAAAGAACAGGAACAGTAGTGCCACAGTAATGCCTTTGGTGGTGAGCCTGTAGG
>VFZW01000469.1 GCA_016871055.1 Acidobacteriota bacterium | reverse complement strand
TCTTTCGACGGCACTTCGGAATGAACACCACGTGATATTTGCAGTCCCACTTACTATGGTTTAGACTTTGGTTTTCGTCCATCAGGATTCTCCTTTCGTGTGCTTGGCGGCTCACGTTTGGAGTTTCCCTGATGGACTCCCGGAAATGTCAAACTGCTACTGCCACCCCGGCACAGCCGGGGGGCCTCTTACGTTAGGCTAGTACAGGTGGGGCCAAATCAAGCGATCAAAAGGGGCCACGCCGGGCTAGCGAAGACAGCTGAGGAGAGTGTGCCGGTCAAAGGGGAGTATTGCAAATGCACATCGCGGTCATAGGCAGTGGAATCTCGGGCCTGGCGGCGGCCTACTATCTCAGCCGCATGCACGAGGTCTCGGTTTTCGAAAAGGACGCGCGCGTTGGTGGGCACACCCATACGGTCACGGTTGAGAGCAGCCGCGGCCCGCTGGCGGTGGACACCGGCTTCATCGTGCACAACGATCGCACGTACCCGAACCTCGTCCGGCTACTCGCTGAGCTTGGCGTCGAGACACAGCCGAGCGACATGTCCTTCGGCGTTTCCTGCCGGCAAACGGGCTTCGAGTACTCGAGCCGCGGTCTCGACGGGTTCTTCGCGCAACGCAGCAATATCCTCCGGCCCGCCCAGTACCGTCTCTTGCGGGAGATTCTCCGATTCAACCGGGAGGCTCCCAAACTGCTGGAAGATCCGTCGGCCGCGCCGATGACGCTGGGAGACGTGATCGAACAGGGACGTTACTCCTCCCTGTTCACCGGGCGCTACCTGTACCCAATGGCCGCGGCCGTGTGGTCGATGTCCACCGAGGCGATCCGCTCCTTCCCGGCACTCACGCTGCTCCGCTTCTTCGACAACCACGGCATGCTGGGGATCGACACGCACCCGAAGTGGAAAGTGATCCGCGGCGGCAGCCACAGCTACATCGGGCCGATCACGGCGCCTTTTCGCGATCGGATCTACACGCAGGCGAACCTCCGATCCGTGGCCCGGTGCGAGTCGGAAGTGACGCTGCGGTTTCATGACCGCCCGGAGGTGTGCTTCGACCAGGTTGTGTTTGCCTGCCACGGGAATCAGACCCTCCCGCTGCTGGAATCGCCGAGCGACGGGGAGCGGGACGTCCTGAGCAATTTCAAAACCAGCCGTAATGAAGTCTGCCTACACACCGACGCGTCACTGCTACCGGTCAGGTCACAGGCCCGCGCGTCGTGGAACTATCACTTGAGCCGGGACGCCGCCGAGGGCGCCACGCTGACCTATCACATGAACCGCCTTCAGTCTTTGGATGTCCCAGAAGAGTACTGCGTCACGCTCAACGGCAACGGCGCCATCGATCCCTCCAAAGTCCTGCGGCGGATAACGTATTACCACCCCCTCTACACGCACGAGGCCATGCGGGCGCAGGCCCGTTGGAAGGAAGTCAGCGGGGTGAACCGAACCCACTACTGCGGCGCCTACTGGTTTTACGGCTTTCACGAAGACGGGCTCAATTCCGCGCTGCGCGTGGCCCGGACGTTGGGAGTGGAGTGTTAGCGGTATGGAATCCGCCATCTACACAGGCACGCTACGGCACCGCAGGTTCCAACCCGCCCGCCACGACTTCACCTACCCGCTGTTCATGATGTTTCTGGACATCGACCGCATCCCTGAGTTGATGAAGGTCTCCCCCTTCGCCAGTCACAACCGCTTCAACTGGGCGAGCTTCGACGACCAAGACCACTTCGGCGATCCTGCCTTGCCGTTGCGAGAAAGGTTGAAGGCCGACGCCGCCCGGCATGATGTCCGGCTGCCGGACGGCGCTATCTTCGTTCTGACTAATCTCCGCTATCTGGGTTACAACTTCAATCCCATCTCTCTCTTCTACTGCTACGACGCGGAAGGAAGGCTCGGGTCCGTCCTGGCCGAGGTGAACAATACGTTCGGAGAGAGCCTGAACTACTGGCTTTCCGCGGCCTCGGTGGAGCACCAATCCCGGCCGCACGTCTACCGTTGTCCAAAGTCGATGCACGTCTCACCGTTCATGCCGATGAAGCTCGACTACCGCTTCGTGCTGCCGCCGCCCGGCGATCGATTAGTCGCGCACATGAGTACGCTGGATGGCGAGCATGCCTCCTTCGACGCGACACTCACTCTTCACCGCGAGACCTGGAGCGCGCCGGCCCTGCATCGGGCGCTGCGGCGGTTCCCGTGGATGACGGCCAAAGTGATCACCGCCATCCATTGGGAGGCATTGAAGCTCTATGTTAAGAAGGTCCCTGTTTACACGCATCCGGCACGTTGCCGGGAGAACAAATATGAACACGTTTCTCGCAACGCTCGCTAAGAGCACATTACTGAAGAGCCTCGAGTCCTTGCGCGCGGGCTCATTGGAACTCTTGTCTGACGGCCGGACCTGGAAATTTGGTGAGCCGGATTCTCCGCTCAGAGCCGTCCTTGTGGTCCACAACGAACGTTTCTTCCGGCGCGTCTTGTTCGGGGGAGACGTCTCCGCCGGAGAGGCTTGGATGGACGGCGACTGGTCCTCGCCGGACCTGGTTTCGGTGGTTCGCCTCGCCGTGCGGAACCTCGCCCGGATGGAGGGCCGGAACTGGTTGTTGAACGCCTTCAGCCGGGGCACGGACGCGCTGCGCCACCGCTTGCGCGGGAACTCCATCACCGGCAGCCGCCGCAACATCCGGGCCCATTACGACTTGAGCAACGACTTCTTCCGCATCTTCCTGGACCGCGGCATGATGTACTCCTGCGCGTTCTTCGCGTCGGAAGACGATTCGCTCGAAGCCGCCCAGTTCCAGAAACTGGACCGCATCTGCCGGAAGTTGCGGCTCGGCCCGGAAGACCACGTGCTAGAGATCGGCACAGGGTGGGGCGGCTTCGCCGAGCACGCTGTGCAACAGTACGGTTGCCGCGTGACAACGACGACGATCAGCGAGCGGCAGTACCAGCACGCCCGCCGCCGATTCGACTCGATTGCCGGTGGAGACCGGATTGAACTGCTCCAGGAAGATTATCGAAACCTCCGCGGCCGGTATGACAAGCTCGTGAGCATCGAGATGTTCGAGGCCGTGGGACTGCCCTACTACGACGACTTCTTCGGCGCGTGCGATCGCCTGTTGCGGCCGGACGGCTGCATGCTGCTCCAGACCATCACCATCAACGAACAGACGTTTCGCGCTTACCGGCGGCGGGCCGATTTCATTCAGAAGCACATATTCCCGGGCTGCGAACTGGCGTCGGTGAGTGAGGTTCTGCGGTCGCTGGCGAGGGTCACCGGCCTTTCGCTCTACCACGCCGAGGACATCGGCACGCACTACGCGCGGACGCTGGCCCAGTGGCGGAAACGGTTTCACAACTCACAGGACGAGGTCCGGGCTCTGGGCTTCGACGACCGTTTCATTCGCATGTGGGACTACTATCTCGCTTATTGCGAGGGCGCGTTTCTAGAACGTCACATCGGTGATTTCCAGCTTCTGTTAACCAAGAACCATTCGCCCCGCAAGTTGTTTGGCGAACCCTGGGGAGAGGAGGGACGCACGATTGACCCGGTTTCACACCTTGCGGCGCCAGCAGCGGATGCCCCGGCCTATCGATGAAGTGTTCGCGTTCTTTTCCGATGCCCGGAACCTGGAGGAGATCACACCACCCTGGCTGGGATTCCGGATCCTGACACCCGGCCCGATCCGCATCGCCGAGGGAACGCGAATCCGTTACCGTCTACGTTTGCACGGCATTCCCTTGGGATGGACGACGGAGATCCGGCAATGGCGCCCGCCGGTTCGATTCGTCGACGTGCAACTCGAGGGTCCATACGGGCTTTGGCATCACACGCACCGTTTTGAACCGCGGGATGGTGGAACGCTCATGACCGACGTGGTCCGCTACCGGCTCCCCCTGGGGATCATCGGCCGGGCCGTACACCGTCTCAAAGTCCGGCGCGACGTCGAGCGGATCTTCGATTACCGCTTTCGGCGCATACAGGAGTTTTTTGACGGCGCCCTGACGGAGGCAAAGTGACCGTAACGATCGGAGCGCCGGCCTTGGTCTGGTTTCGGCAAGACCTGCGTGTGGTTCTCGCAAACCTCGAAGTTGCTGATAAATTAGGGGTTGCCCTTCTTCCTTCGATTCCCTTGTTCGCCTCCGTTGGTGGCGCTGGTGTCGGCATTCTTGGCTTTTTTTCGCCAGCGTGCGGCGCTTCAGCTTGAGATTCTGGCCCTCCGCCATCAACTCGGTGTTCTGCAACTGTGGTTCTCGCAAACCCCGAAGTCGCTGATAAAGTGGGGGTTGCTTTTCTTCCTTCGATTCCCTTGTTCGCCTCCGTTGGTGGCGCTGGTAGCGGCTTTCTTGGCTTTCTTTCGCCAGCGTGCGGCGCTTCAGCTTGAGATTCCGGCCCTCCGTCATCAACTCGGTGTTCTGCAGCGCTCGGTGAAGCGTCCGAAGCTGACGGCTGCGGATCGATTCCTGTGGGCCTGGTTGGCGGCGGTCTGGACGGATTGGCAACCGAGCGCCATCGCAGGATGAAACATCGGTTGCGGCCGATGCTGGGACTCAAGAGCTTTGAGTCGGCGACCATTGTGATCAGCGGTATCGAGCTGGCGGAGAAGATCAAGAAAGGGCAATTTAAATTTGGCAAACTAGGCGGGGCAGGGGCCACGA
>VFZW01000468.1 GCA_016871055.1 Acidobacteriota bacterium | reverse complement strand
TCCGCAACCTTTGAGTCCATTATCGCGAGCCTGCAAAGCTCCGCAGCCCCTGAAGATTCAAGCAGATCCGATTTTCGGACCATACGCGATCACGTGGTCCAAGTACTCGCGGCGAATGGTGCCGATGACCCGTTCCACGTAAGCTCGTTGTCAGGGAGAACGCGGTGCCGACAGCACCTGTTTGATACTGTGGTTCTCGCAAAATCCGAAGTTGCTGATAAGGTGGGCTCTGGTGCAAACCCGCCGAGCTTGTGGTCCGCCTTGACAGCGGCACGAACTGACCCTTGTAACATGGCGTAACGTCGCCGCGCTAGGGAGGAGCGACGCGCATCCAACGCATTGAATTCACAGGAGGCGGTGGTTAGTGAAACCTGAAATATTTTACTTGCTTCGACGCGTGCGATGTGAAAAGATAACGGGCTAGGGGGAGTTGTCTTCGTGCATGGCCACGCCTGGTTCGCGAAGCGATTCAATGGCATTATTGAAGGGAAGAAAATGCGTCCAGTTTTTACACTTCTAATCGGTGCGGCTGTGTTCGCCGCAACGCTATCCGCGCAACAAGGCACTGGAACGATCTCCGGGATCGTGACCGACCCACAAAACGCAGCTGCCACCGGAGCCGAAGTGCGGGTGCGCAATACAGGAACGAACCTGACATTCCGCACCCGCGCCAATGAGCAAGGCTTCTATACCGCTCCCGGTCTGCCTGTAGGCGAGTATGAAATAACCGGCGAGTTGCAGGGTTTCAAGCGTTCGGTGCGAAGCGGCATCACGCTGCAGGTGAATCAGAATGCCCAGGTGGATCTGCGCCTCGAAGTAGGAACGGTCGCCGAGTCGGTGGAAGTGGTGGGCGAAGCCCCTCTCGTGAATACGACCAACGCGACGGTCGGCGAAGTGATCGAAAACCGGCGCGTTCGTGATCTGCCGCTGAATGGGCGCGGCGCGCTGGCGTTGACGCTATTGACCACCGGCGTGGTTTCCAACGCAGGTCCGACCAACTCCGGGTTTGGCGATCGCGGCATCCAGATCTCATCGATCTCGATTAACGGCAGCCCAAGTTCCATGAACGCGCAGATGCTGGACGGGTCGAATAACATCCTGAGCTATGCCGGCGAGGTTGGTGTTCCGCCTGCCGTCGATGCGGTGGAAGAGTTCAAAGTACAAAGCGGCAGCATGTCGGCGGAGTTCGGGTTCACGGCGGGCGGCACGGTGAATCTGGTTACAAAATCAGGCACCAACCAGTTTCACGGCAGCGCATATGAGTTTCTGCGCAATGACAAGTTCGACGCGCGCAATACATTCGCCCCCGTAAAGCTGCCATTCCGGTACAACCAATACGGCGCGACCATCGGCGGCCCGGTCCGCAAGGACAAGACGTTTGGCTTCTTCAACTGGGAAAACTACAAATCGCGACGCGCCTCACCGCGGATCGCGTCAATGCCTCTGGACAACTGGCGCCAAGGAGACTTTTCGAATCTGTTCGACCTCGCGGGCCGCCAGATCCCGATCTACGATCCCTCCACCACGCGTCCCAACCCCGCCGGCGCCGGTCAAATCCGCGACCTCTTCCCGAATAATCAGGTGCCGCGCGCGCGATTCGATCCGATCACCCCGAAAATCCTCGAGTTCTATCCCAAGCCGAACAAGGCGCCGCAGAACGCTTTCACTCAGGCACAGAACTTTCAAGATGTAGCCCGCAGCACCATCGACTGGGAACAGTGGAATTTCAAGGCCGATCACCGCTTCAACGAGCGCAACTCGATGTTCGTCCGCTACTCGTCGGCCGAGCATGCGCCGTTCACCAATTCGCTGTATCTGGATCAAACCGCGAGCGCGAGCCGCGTCGATAATCAGACCAACCGTAACGCGGTGGTAAGCGACACACACACTTTCTCGCCCACCTTGATCAACGATTCGCGGGTCGGTGTGATGCGCCAGGCCTTCAGCTTCGTGTCGGTAAATATCGGCAAAGGCTGGCCCCGCAGGCTGGGCCTGCCGCCTGTTGTGCCGAACGATGCAATGCCATCGGTGGATTTCGGGCATGGCGGCATCGGGGGCGGCACCGCCGGATTCCGTGGGTCATTCAACTGGGATATCCAGAATATGGTGACCAAGATCGCCGGCCAGCACACACTCAAAATTGGCTATAACCACCGCCTGTTACAAGGCGGCAACCTGCAGGGCGGTGCGCCGTCCGGCAGCTTCGCCTTCGGCGGCCTTACCACCAATCCACAGATCCCCGCCGGGACCGGCAACACCATGGCGCAGTTTCTGCTGGGTGAGGTCGCCAGCGCTTCGATCGACAGGATTCTCGGCAATAGCTGGCACGCCTTCACCACCAGCACCTTCGTCCAGGACGACTGGAAAATTGGCCGGCGCCTGACCCTCAATCTGGGCTTCCGGCACGACTTCCAGCAGAAGCCCTACGAGCGCCACAACGGCCAGATCAATTTCGACCTCAATGGCCAAAGCCCGGTCGCCGGCCTTCGAGGCCGTACCGTTTTTGCCGGCGTGAACGGGCAACCCCGAACCTTCCTGCAAGAAGACTACAACGATTTCGCACCCCGGTTCGGCTTCGCCTGGGATATCTTCGGTACCGGCAAGACCGTTTTCCGGGGCGGCTATGGCATTTTCTATCCCGCCATCTTCTTCCGCAATTTCCTCGGTGACACGAATCTGTTCTCCACCACGACCACATCCTACGTGGCCCAGGCGCCGGGCCAGCGCGCCTTCCAGTTCTCGCAGGGGTTCCCCTTCGTGCCGCTGGAATCGCCGGGCGCCAACGCGGGCCCGGGTGCGCTACTCGGACAGGGCGTAAACGCGTTTGAGAGTGACAAGACCACACCGCTCACGCAGCAGTGGACCGCAACGATTCAGCAGGAGTTGCGCGGCTGGTTATTCGACATGACCTATTCGGCGAACAAAGGCAACCACTTCATCGCTAGCAGCTATGGCATCAACACGCTGACTCCCGATGAACGCAAGCGCCTGGGCCGGTCGCTCCAGGACGTGGTTCCCAACCCGCTGGCAGGCCGCGTGTCGGGCGGCCTTGGGGCGGCAACGGTCACCCGCGAGCGTACGCTGCTGCCGTACCCGCAGTACAGCGGTGTCAGCATCCGCAACCCCCGATACGGGAATTACATGTCGCATCAGTTGCAACTCAACGCGAAGAAACGCATGGCCAAGGGCCTGCTGGTGCATTGGGCCTATACCTCGGGCAAGAAGATGAGCGACGGAGTGGCTGTTCCCATCGATTTCGGGCCCGTCGAGCAGACCAACGAGAACGGCTTTCAAGACGGCTTCACCAATCGCAAGCTGAACAAATCGGTCGATGCGGCCGACGTTTCGCAGCGCAGCGTAATCAGCGCTTTGTGGGAGCTTCCGTTCGGCAAAGGCAAAGCCTTCAGCCCGTCGAACGCGGTGCTTGAAAAGATTGTCGGCGGGTGGCAATTGAATATGATCAATGTGATCCAAACAGGCATTCCGTTGACCGTGCGCGGTGCGAGCAACTTTGCCGCCGACCGTCCAAACTCTACCGGCGTTAGCGCAAAGATCGACAATCCGACTCGTACGGCGTGGTTCCGCACCGACGTATTTGTGAATCCACCCGATTTCGAACTCGGCAACGTCGGCCGGACAATTCCCGACGTACGACACCCTGGCGCAATGAACTTCGATTTCTCGATGATCAAGAACACAGCGATCACCGAGCGCATCCGATTGGAATTCCGCGCTGAGGCTTTTAACGCCTTCAATCGAGTCAATCTTGGACTGGCGGATGACAACTTCAATCCCGGACCCGATGGGCGAAATCGCTCTTCGACATTTGGCACGGTGAACAGCGCGCGCGACGCACGCATCGGCCAGCTAGCGCTGAAAGTAATTTTCTGACGCAGAGCCCAAATCAGAAGATCAGCTTCAACGCCATCTGGATGAGCCGGGGCTCATTAGCCTGGGCGTTGACGACTCCGAACTGCGGAGTGCCGAGACTTCGGCCGGGCAGCGCAAAATGCACGCGGTTGAACAGATTGTAGAACTCCGCCCGGAACTGCACGTTAAATCGCGCCTCCGGTCCGAAATAAGTGTTCTTGAAGATTGTGGTTCTCGAAAACCTCGAAGTTGCTGATAAATTGAGGGTTGCCCTTCTTCCTTCGATTCCCTTGTTCGCCTCCGTTGGTGGGGCTGGTAGCGGCTTTCTTGGCTTTCTTTCGCCAGCGTGCGGCGCTTCAGCTTGAGATTCTGGCCCTCCGTCATCAACTTGGCGTTCTGCCGCGCACGGTGAAGCGCCCGAAGCGCCCGAAGCGGCCGGAAGTCGGCGGACTCCATCATCGTTACGAGCGCCGCGCCGCGTAACGACATCTTCGGCGCGATTCCATCCACACTGCTAGGTACTCTTGCGCGGCGCCCATGAACGGTCACTGGGTCCGCGCTCGTGAAGCGCTGCAAGAGGTCTTGTCAGCCGACGACGCGGAGCGGGTGACGTCCAAAGCCGTTCTTTCAAACACCCCTAAGCCCCTGAATCCAGGCCGATCATACCGCAATATGAGATTTCCGAGAACCACAGATCCTACTACAGCGTCCCGCAGGAGTGGGTCGCACACGAGGTAGAGGTGAAGCTGTATCAGAAGAGCGTGGAGATCCTCGACCCACTTGACGGAACCGTCTT
>VFZW01000467.1 GCA_016871055.1 Acidobacteriota bacterium | reverse complement strand
GAACGCGCGCCCACCCAAACCATCGAGCTCTGGGATTGGCGTCGCGGACATCCCTCTAGCTTAACGATTTCCGAGATTAAGAACCACGACACCGAGCAAAATCATTCCGATGCCTATAAACTTGTTCCTTGTCAGCGGCTCGTTGAAAATCAACCGCGACCAGATCAGCGTCCAAAGGTATCCGAGCGAAACCATCGGGTACAGAATGGTCAACTCGCCCGACTTCACCGCCGCCGTGTACATCGCGAACGAGACGAGATAAATCGCCACGCCCACCGGCAGCCGCCAGTTTGTTAGCACGCCGCGGATCGAGCGTTCCAACCGGTCGGCCCCCGCCTTCATAAACACAGAGCCGAATGAGCCGACGAACGACGCCAGCAACACCAACAGGATCGACGAGAGCGGCGTCTTCAATTCGATTGTTCCTTCTTGCCGAGCACGGCGACGCCCGCAACGATCAACACCAAGCCAATAACCTTGAACACATTCAAAGTCTCGCCCAACACCGTCACCGATAAAATGCTAACCCAAACATAGGTCAACGCGATGATCGGATACAGCACCGAGAGTTCGCCGTAGCGCAGCGCCAGCACGAGGAGCATCGTCGACAACCCATAACAGGCCAGTCCGCCGAACAGCGGCAGGTTCGAGAGTATATTCCAGGCAATCGCCGGCACCTGCGAAACGATGTTCCCAGCCGCGGAATCGACTAACGGCCCAAGTGTCGCCGTACCGCGCTTAATCAACATTTGCGCCGCCGCGCCCAGAACGGTGCAGCCGACAACCATGATGTTGCCCTTAAACTGATTGCGCTTGGACGGCGCCACGGCTACAGGATCTTGGGAGGGAATGGCGCTCACTTCGGCTCCTTCCTATGGTAACAGCCCGTGTCCACCGCCCCCGGGCGACTCCACCGCCACGCGTTGCCCCGCCTTCAACTCCTTCCGGAACTTCGCGACCGCCCCTGCGCCATCGACAAGATTCGCGCCAGCCGCGCCCCGCCCTCCTCCACGAAGTCCGTACGGGCCGCGCTCCCGCCGATCCGACAGCACCGTCACCTCGGCATCGGCGCGAAACTCCAACTCGCGTACGATCCCGTCGCCGCCGCGCCGCGCTCCCGCGCCGCCCGATCCTTCGCGCACCCGATACCGCCGAACGACCACAGGATACTGATGCTCAAACGCCTCGGCCGGCGTGTTCCAACTGTTCGTCATGTGTGTGTGCGTCGCCGAATGTCCGTCGAAACGC
This sequence comes from Acidobacteriota bacterium, assembly GCA_016871055.1. Classification (GTDB taxonomy): domain Bacteria; phylum Acidobacteriota; class Terriglobia; order Bryobacterales; family Bryobacteraceae. The sequence goes on along the minus strand of VFZW01000467.1, from coordinate 3,446 downwards.
GGCCCGGCGCCCATACCGCCCGCGATTGTCTCGTAGTAGGCGAACGCCTTGCCCGTCCGCGGGTCGACACCGCCGAAGCTCAGGTTGTTCATCGTCCCGCTCGACGCCGCAGGAATACGATCCGGCGCGGCTTGCGCCAACGCGCCTAGCAGAGTATCGGTAATCCGCTGCGAGGTCTCCACATTACCCGCGGCCATCGCCGCCGGCGGCAGAGCGCCAACCAACGTGCCTTCGGGCACAGTCAACCGAATTGGCCGCAGAAGCCCTTCATTGTAAGGAACGTCTTCGGAGATCAAACAGCGAAAGACGTACATCACAGCGGACACCGCCACCGCGTAATTCGCATTCACCGGCCCCGCGGCCTGAGGATCGGTACCAGAAAAATCGACGACCGCCGAATCGGCGCGAATCGTCAACGCCACTCGTATCCACAACGGTACGTCGCCGATCCCGTCGTTGTCCAGGCAATCGGCGAAACGATAAGTCCCATCCGGCAGCGGCGCCAGCGCCGCGCGCATCATGCGCTCTGCGTAGTCCTGCAGATCCGCCATGTTGCGCTCCACGCGCGCTATCCGGTATCGCGCGATCAACTCGTTCAATCGCGCCGCGCCGCGCTCTAGCGAACGACACTGCGCCACAAGATCGCCGCGCCGCTCTTCCGGCGTTCGTACGTTCGACAAGATCAATCCCAACAGCGCCTCGTCCATCGCTCCACCGCGGATTAGTTTGATCGGCGGAATGCGCAGGCCCTCTTGATAGATCTCGCGCGCCAGCGGCATCGACCCCGGACTCATCCCTCCGACATCGGCGTGATGAGCCCGCGACGCCACATAGAACGCCGGCTTCTTCGAGTGCTTGGCAAACACGCCCGCCACGGCTGTGATGTCGGGTAAGTGAGTGCCGCCTCGAAACGGGTCGTTGACGATCACCACGTCGCCCGGCCCTGGCCGGCAGTCTTCAATCGCGGCCGCGACCGAAAGGGGCATCGCGCCAAGATGCACCGGCATGTGATCGCCCATCGCCACTGTCTTGCCCGCGGCATCGTAAACCGCGCACGAATAATCGCGCCGCTCCTTAATGTTCGGCGAGTAGGAAGTCCGCCGCAGCACGGTCCCCATCTCCTCGGCGATCGACACGAGCAAATGACGAAAAACTTCCAACTCGATCGCTGTGCTCACTTCTTCTTCGGCGCGGTTTTCTTCGTCGCCGGCTTCGGCTTCGACGGCGGCGTCCGAGGCCCGCCGATCTGGAAAACTTCAACGGCGTCGGTCGCGGGCTTCGCCGCTTCGGCCTCCGCGCTCGGCTCCGGCGGCTCCTTCAACTCGGTCTCCTTCGCCGCGCACGCGCCCGGCTGAATCAGAAACTCGGCGACCTTCGCCCAACCCTGCCCTTCCTTTTTCTCGACCCGGTAGGTCTTCGTCTGCGCATTGGCTTGCAACCGCCAGTTCGGATCCTGCGGAATCACCCAATCCAGTTTCGGCGCACGCACCACGACGGATTGAATCGACCATGAATCGCCCGCCGTCTGCGTCTCCAACAGCGCATACCGCCCGCCTTCCGATGAATTCGCGCGATCCACCAGCACCTTGCCCTGCTTGGGCGATGTGAACAGAAACTTGTCGATGAATCCGAAGTGCGCTTCGCCGAACACTGGCCGCTGTTTCCATGTTTTGCCACCGTCGTCGGTGATCAGGAAGAATGGATCGCGTGGAATCGCCGCCAGCACCTGCCCGCCGATCCAGCCGTTGTTGGAATCGATAAACTGCATCTGATCGAGCGATCCCTGACGGATCCGCGCGTGTGGTTCGGTCCATGTCGCGCCGTTGTCGTCGCTGCTCAAGACGAGCGAGGAAAGCGCGATCGACTCGGTATGAAGATTTCCCGCGAGCGTGATGCGGCTCACGCCCGCCGCGATCGCGCTCAACTCGAGATAGACCAGACACGGCATCTCGGCCGAACACGTCATTCCGAGCGATTGAATGTCTTCTTCGGTGCAGGAAACCGGCACGCGGATCGGCTTGCCGTCGTTGCGCAACGCCGCCGGCGGCGCCTCCGTTTGACCGGACGCGAACGATGCCCACAGCAAAAGGGCCGTCAATTGACGCATGATATTTATTATGCGCCTCCGGGTGCGGCTAACCAACAAAGACGATCGAAGCTGGTTCCGCCGCTGGTGGGATAATCTCACCGGCGCGCCCGATCCCTCCGTCGATCCCCCCGCTTTCGACAAACGCTGGATCGAACACGCCGGCGCGCGCTACATCCAGCGCGGCCGCAACTGCGTCTGCTCTTCCGGCAGGTGGTGCAGCTCATACGTATTCGATGTGTGGATGAAGAGCGAGTTGTCGACCGTCGTGATTGAGGTTTGCGAGATGGAAGCCGAAAATAAGGGCCGCTCCCGGGACCAGCGTGTCACCGAGAGCGAGCGCTACTCTCGCGCCGTCACTGAACTTACGAAACGGATCGACGGTGGATCGCTTGCCGCGTAGCGCTCACGCCGGAACGTAAACGAGCCGGATCACATCTTCGCCAATCCGATCATGGCTCATCAGCCGCAGCGGCGGCCGCGGTCCCGCGAAATACGGCGTACCCTGGCCAAGCGCGACCGGGTGGAGATAGATTCGGTACTCATCGATCAACCCAAGCTCGGTGAGTGTTTTCGCCAAGTTCGGCCCAGCCACTTCGATCTCGCCTTCATTCTCGACCTTCAGCCTGCGGATTGCGCTCGCGAGATCTCCTTCGATCAAAGTCGCATTCGGGCCGACCGCCGGCGACTTCCGCGACACGACCCATTTCTGCTGTCTCCGCCACGCCACCGCGAAGTCTCGCTCGGCCGCATCCCACTCCGGATGATCGTCGTCCAAATAGCGCATGATCTCGTACATCGTGCGCCCATAAATGCTTCCCGCCTGCCCGCGCGCCTCCTCAATGAAATGCCGGAACAGCGTGGCGCTCGGCGCAAACGCCATGTGGTCGACATACCCGTCGAGCGATTGATTCATGCCAAATACGAGCTTCGCCATCACCACGAATCCCGATTGGCGATCTTCACGCGAAACAGCGCCCTGGCTTTCTCGGCCTCTTCCATCTCGTAAGTCTCCGCTGTCTTCGAGACGTCATAACCGCGCCACAACCAGGTCAGCGACTCCGGCAGGTCGAGCGCTCCCTGTGCGATCGCGTGCATCCCTTCGCCGAAGCGGAAGTGAAAGTCGTATCCACGCATCTTCAGCGAGTTGGCCATCAGGATATTGTTCAGCGGCCAACTGCCCGCAGCGTTCTCAATGTCATCGGTTCCGTCCGACATCCAAATTCTAGCCAAACACATTTGAAATGTTGAAACCATCGGTCGTCTGTCGGATGATCTTGTTGTCAAGACGAGAACAGGAGACTGGCGACCGATGGAAACGTTCACAAAGCTGTTTGGCAGCCTGCTTGTATTTGTATAC
>VFZW01000466.1 GCA_016871055.1 Acidobacteriota bacterium | reverse complement strand
TTCAAGGTCACGGTGCCGAATGACTGACAACGGGGCAGCGAAAGCCGGAATCTGGAGCGGCTTCAGCCGCGTCCTGCGACTTTCAGTCGCCCATCGACCCCACCGCCTTCAGGCGGTGGTTGTTCAGAGAAGCCATTCCCATCAGGTTGCCCATGCCCATCGATTCCACCGCGCTTGACGGCACGATCACCATCGAACCCTTCTCCTTGATCGCTTCGTAGAGCATGTTCATCGCGCGCAGATTGAGGGCGACCGGATTGTTCTGATACATCGCCGAAGCTTGCGCGAATTTTTCGGCGATCTCGGTTTCCGCGGTGCCGAGAATGATTCGCGCCTGCCGCTCGCGTTCCGCCTGCGCCTTGCGCGACATCGCGTCTTCGAGCGCCTGCGGAATGTTCACTTGTTTGATCTCCACCGATTGCACGGTAATGCCCCACGGGTTTGTCTTCTCATCGAGAATCCGCTGCAACTCGGCGCACATGCTTTGGCGCGCCGTGATAAGGTCTTGAAGATCGTGCGCGCCGATTGCCTCGCGCAGCGCGGTCTGCGCCCCGAGCGTGATGGCGTCGAAAAAGTTCTCGACCTCAAGAACACATTTCTCGGCGTCCCACACTACCCAGTAGACAATCGCGTCGACATTCACCGGCACTGTGTCTCTGGTCAGGGCCGACTCGGCCGTCACATCCGTTACGCGAATACGCTGGTCGATTACGCGGCTGACCGTGTCGACTACCGGCACGATCCAGAACATGCCCGGCCCGCGAAGGCCGCGAAATTGACCCATCCGCAACACGACCGCCTTCTCCCACTGGTCCGCCACGCGCAGTGAGAACAACAGGTAAACGCCGAGCAGGGCGAATAGCGGCATCGGCAACGGATTGCGTAGCGTTACCGATAGCAACGCGCCGGCGATCAGGCTGCCAATAAGACTTGCGAAGCCCATCGGGCACATCGACAGGATTCCCGACGGCACGTTGATGTCCCGGCTCCGGCGTCCCACTGTTCCAATATCCATAGCCATAGCTTGCTCCTCTTACTTCTTCATCGATTCCAGAACTTCGATCACTTCGCGCAGCGAAAAGCCGTCGGCGCCGGCGCGCGCGGCGACGTCGCCGGCGAATTGATTCAGTCGCCTCCGCCGTTCGACTTCGTCCGCCTTCACAGGAGCGTCGGAAATAAACGTGCCGCTGCCCTGTTGGGTCGTCAGCACGTCACGAATTTCCAGCTCCTTGTAAGCGCGCACGACGGTGTTGGGATTGATCGCCAGGTCCACGGCGACCTGCCGGACGGTCGGCAACTTGTCGCCCGGACCGAGTTGCCGCGCCGCAATCGCCGCCAGAATCTGGTCGATCATCTGCCGGTACACCGGCACGCCGGAGCGTGTGTCCAGCCGAAACGCGAACGGCTCCAAGCGGGTTTTGCTTCCGTTACCCATTCTGATCTCAAGATCTATTATACTAGTTGTCTAGTGCAAATCAAGCAAAAAAAGAGGAAGCCAGCGGCTTCCTCTTTTTACGAAGCTACTTCAGCGGTTTCACGCGAATGTTCTTGTACATGATCGTGGAGCCGGGGTCGTGCGCTTGCAGCGCGAACGTGCCGCCCGCGCCGAGGACGCGTCCGGGGTTGCCCTTCGGGCCGGCCCAATCGGCCGGCTGTGTCCAGTCGGAGACCTTCTTGCCGTTGACGAACACTTGCACGTTGTTGCCCTTCACGATGATGTGCTCGGTGAACCATTCGTTGTCCTTGAACGGTTCCTTGTTGTCCTGCACGTTGTAGAGCCCGCCGGTCTTCTTCCAATCGCCGTGCGAGTTGTTGACCTGCACTTCAAAACCTTTGTCGGGCCAGTTGGTTTCTTGCAACACGGTGTGGAAGTAGATGCCGCCGTTCGATTTCTCGCGCGTCATCACATCGACCTTCAATTCGAAGTTCTTGAACGCCGGCGCTTTTCCCTTGAACGGGCCGGTGTAAAACAGGTGGCAGCGTTTGCCATTGGCGACGATGGCGCCGTCCTTGACCTGGAAGGCGTCTTCGTTCTCTTTGGCTTTGGTCCAGCCGGTGAGATCCTTTCCATTAAACAGAGCGGTAAAACCCTTCTCGGGCTTGGAGTCGGCGGCAAACACGGCGCCGCTCAACAGGGATGCAAATAGCACGTAGCGCATGGATTCACTGTATCAAGTTCGAGCGGCCGGGCGTTTCGTGGTACAAAGTGATTGGGCGCGGCCTTTGTCTCGCCGGCTCTCCTTCCGTAGTTCTTTTTCCTTCCCTCACAACTCATGGATAGCGATCGCAAATACCGCCAGCCGGGCTATCAGGACTCCGGCTCCGGGTCCTCTTCCCATTCCGCCGATCCGCGCGAGCGTTTCACGACGCCGCGGCATCCACTCGATATCACCGCGCCGCGCACGCCGCGCATGGTGCAGCACGTGACCGCATCCCGCTGCTACGAGTGTTCGACCTCTCTCCCCCCGGGCTTCAACTTTCTCGACCCGTGCCCGAAGTGCCGCGCCGAACTGCACTGTTGCAAGCAGTGCCAGAACTTCGAGCCGTCCGCTCACTTCCAATGCACCAAGCCGATCGAAGAGCGTGTTGCCGGCAAGGACAAGCGAAACGAGTGCACACTGTTTTCGCCGCTGGTGACCGTCGCGCGCGACTCGGCGCCCCCGCCCGCGCACATCGCCGGACCGCCGCCCGCGGCACCCAAGCCCGACAACACGCCTCGCTCGGTCAGCGACGCCCGCGCGGCATTTGAGAACCTGTTTAAGAAATAATGCGCATCGCTCAACTCGTAGCCGCTCATCAGTTCCAGATCATAGAAGGCGCGCCAGCGGCGCCGCGCGCCGGGGAAGTGCAAGTCCGCGTTTCATACTGCGGCATTTGCGGATCGGACCTGCACAATTTTTCGGAAGGTTCGGTCGGCGATACGCCGAGCGTTTTTCCGATGGTGCTTGGCCATGAACCGACCGGCATTGTCACCGCGCTCGGCGAGGGCGTCAGCGGTTGGGCGGTTGGCGATAAGGCGTTTCTCGAACCGGCCATCTACTGCTATCACTGCCCGATGTGCCTAACGGGCCGACACAACCTTTGCGACAACATTCGCTTTCTGAGCGCCGGCAGCGAACCCGGCTACTTCCGGGACATCGTGTCGATTCCGGTGGGCTGTCTGGTCCGGATTCCTCTTGGTGTGAGTATGGCTGAGGGCACGCTGTTCGAACCGCTCGCGGTGGCGTTGCACTCGCTCCAATTCGCCGATCTGCGGCCGGGCGCGACAGCCGCGGTCTTCGGTACGGGACCAATCGGCGCGCTGACCGTCGCGGTGTTAAAACTGCATGGCGTGCGCCGCGTCTTCGCCGTCGATCCGGTGAAGCATCGACGTGAGCTCGCGCGAGCGATGGGCGCGGACGCCGTGCTCGATTCGTCGGCCATCGATCCTTCGCGTGAAATCTTGAACGCAACGGGAGGGCGGGGCGTCGACACGGTGCTCGACTGCGTCACGCGGGATGGCTCGCTCGACCACGCCTGCATCGCGGTTGCACGAGGCGGCCGGGTCGTTGCGACCGGGATTCCGAGCGAGGCGAAACCGATCATTCACTTCCACGAACTGCGCCGGAAGGAAGCGCCGCTATTCAATGTGCGCCGCAGTAATCACGAGACACACCTGGCGATCGAACTGCTTCGTGACCACACGAAACTGCTTGGCCCCGTGGTGACGCACCAGACGCCGTTCGATTCCATCCAGAAGGCGTTTACGCAACTGGAAGCGTACGAAGATGGCGTTGGTAAGTCCGTGATTCAGTATTAAGCGCGGCGATCAAAATTGGCATCGAGAGTGCGGATCCCTGCCCAATTGGAGGAAGACCGCCGCGCAGAGGTATAGTGCGGAAAGTTGCGCTGGGATTGTTCACGAATATTTCGGGCGGCGGGTGATTGTCGAAGAGCGGCAGATCGTCCGATCTACGGCGACCAGGGGTTGAAGCCCAGACGGTCGAGCGTGAGAATGGGGACGTGCATATTGTCTTCGCCTTGGCGGCACTCATCACGGACGAATCGGTGCGGCTGCGCGTGCTGGAGGCGATTTTTCCGAAGATGCATGTGACGGCGACGCCGACGCGTTCGATCGACGATTCGTTCCGGCCACGCCAGAGTTCATATATTTTCTTCGATGACGCGTTGAAGCGCGAACCCGTCTACCGGGTTACTGGCCCGCCGCATTCGGAAATTGACCGATGCGCGGCGGAACATCTCGGAACTCTAGCAAGGTCGAACACTCGCGAGGTTCGCGTTCTGGTTTTTCAATGGCCCGGATTTTCGGATCAGTTCTTGGTGATCGCGCAGTATCGCTACCTTGGCGCGTTACCGGCCTTCGCGTGCGAATCGATAGTGCGCCTTTACCGCACCGGTTTGGATCGGGTCTTCGACGAAACTACGCTTGAAACAACCCATCACACCGTCGTGAACGCAGTCCGCCTGGTCGACTCGCGACTGCATATTGAGTCCGATTTAGGTGGCGGCGGATCGCACTTGTCGGAGTTCCTCGCCTTTGATCTCTCCGAAGCGAAGTTCAGGACGGAAATGAGAACAGTATCGGTCGCACTAAACCGAAGTTCCCCTTGGCAAAACGGGGCAATCGACACACTCCAAACGAGTTAGACGAAGAGGGGGGTGTGCGGCGCTGGGAACAAAGTGTTAGGGTGTGACGC
>VFZW01000465.1 GCA_016871055.1 Acidobacteriota bacterium | reverse complement strand
AATCGGTGTTCGACAAGCCTCCCGTCAACAGTCCGCCGAAATGATTCGACGGCTCAATCAACGCAACGCGGCGCCCTTGCCGCGCGGCGACAACGGCGCTCGCGATGCCCGCAGGCGTTGACCCGTAGACAGCGATGTCGAAGTCGGCCGCCAACAACGGCGCCGCGATGAATAACGCCGCGAGACGAATTACTTCTTCTCCGATCCCTCGATCACGGCCACGCCCTTCTTCGCGCCGTCTTCCGGAGCGCCTTTCAGGATCGAGGCCGCGCCCGTGCGGATGACCGCCGACTCGCCCGGCGCCTGGAAGAACTTGTAGCCATGACGTTCGCGCCACGCCAGCGGACCCGCGAGAATCTTTCCGTGCTTCAACACCGCGTCGTGCACACGAGTCACGAGCGCTTCGTACTTCGGATCGCCTTGCCGCAAGCCGGTGAAACTGCCCAGGTCGGTCGAAGCGACGAAAATGACATCGACGCCCGGTTCCATCGCCAACTGCTCGGCGAGATCGACGCCCGCCGGCGATTCGATCATCGCAATCACCATGATGTTGTCGTTGGCGATGCCGCGATAGTCCGAACCCCAGATCGCGCCGTAGTTGCCGCCGCCCTGGCTGCGTTTGCCGAGAGGAGGATACTTCGCGAACTTGATCGCGTTGCGAATCTTCTCCATTGAGTCGACCATCGGAACAATGATTCCAGCCGCGCCAAGATCGGTGGCCTTTTGAATGTCGCCTTCGCTGTCATCGGGCACGCGTATGAACGGCATTGCCGATGCGCCCCGGCAGGCGTAGACCATCTTTGCCACTTCCGAGTAGGAAAGCGGGCTGTGCTGCATTTCGATCCAAGTGAAGTCGAATCCGGCATTCGCCATGGCGCAATAGATGTCGGGGTCCGACGACGAAACCGTGCCGCCGATTACCTGTTTGCCTTGCGCCAGTTTCGTCTTGACGGTATTGAAGATGCGTGGAGAATTGTTCTGCGCCGCGAGCGTTGCGGCCAGAGCGATGCTGAGTACGAGTAGACGTTGCATGGGCGCTATCGTATCAGTTCCACCCACCGCCGGTCACGTGCCGATTCGAAAACCGATTCAATCACGCGCATGTTGCCGAGCGCGCTTTCGAGTGAAACCGGCACGGGCCGCTCGCCGCGCACCGCGGCCGAAAAGGCCTCGCCCTCGATTGTGTATTGATCGCACGTATCGAACGTGACTGTCTCAACGCCCGTGCCAAACACGTCGCGGCCGTCGTCGACGAACACGCGAGTAGGCCGGTCCGGCGGCGCATTGAACGGAATCTCGACCTCGATGCGTCCCTTCGTGCCCGAGAAGTGCATGCGTTGATATGGCGTCGCCTGAGTTGAACAAACGAACTGGCACTGGACCTCTCCGTAGTCGAGCATAGCCGAGGCCAGCCGGTCGGTTCCAAATTGTGGGTCGCGCTCGACCAACCCCGCAACGCCACGCGGTTCCCGCCCAATCACATAACGCGAGGTGAAGATCGGATAGCAGCCGATGTCCATCATCGCGCCGCCGCCGAAATCGGCGATGTTACGAATGTTGGTGGGGTCCAGATTGTTGTAGCTGAAAAAACCTTGCACGGCCCGCAACTCGCCGATCCGGCCTTCGGCGACCGCGGTGCGCACGAACTCCCATTGCGGATGCGTCGCCACCATAAACGCCTCGCCGATTACTATTCCGTGCTTGTCGCGGGCTTCGATGAGTTGCGTCACTTCGGCCGCCGACATCCCAAGCGGCTTCTCGCACAGCACGTGTTTCCCCGCCGCCGCCGCGCGCACCGACCACTCGACGTGCATGTGGTTCGGCAGCGGATTGTAGATGACATCGAGCAACGGATCGGCGATCAACTCTTCATAGCTTCCGTACGCAGCGTGGATTCCGAACTCCGCCGCATGCGCCTTGGCCTTCTCCGCGTCGCGGGAACAAATGGCGGCTATTTCAAGTGTTTCCGCGCGCTGCAGCGCCGGGATGACCTTCGTGCGCGCGAACTTGGATGTGCTGAGAATCCCCCAGCGAACTTTTTTCGACATCGGTCCTTTATTCTAAGGGAGCGCCGCACCCGCCCGCCGGAAGGTAAGGTTCACCCGTCTTCGTCCGAGCAGGGGATGCACTCCATCGGCCAGCGTCAACACGCCGTGATAACAAAGTCGCGAAGGTCCGCCGAAGACCACGACATCGCCGTGCACAAGTTCGACGCGTACGGTCTTGTCCGATCGCTTCGCGCCGCCAAACACAAAAGCAGCCGGCAGGCCCAGCGACACGGAAACAATCGGCTGCGCGAAGTCGTGTTCGTCACGGTCCTGATGCAGCCCCATTTTCGCGCCCGGTTCATAGCGGTTGATCAAACATGCATCGGGCGCGAATGAAGGGTATCCGGCACTCGCCGCTGCATCGCGGGCGAGGCGTGCGAATTCGTCGGGCATGGTGGGCCACGGCTTGCCGCTCAACGGATCCCACGATTCGTAGCGGTAGCCCGTGCGGTCGCTTACCCATCCCAGCGGTCCGCAATTGGTCATCGCCACCGACATCGGGAAACCGTTCTTGGCCACCATGTGGCGGAACGGTGATTCGGCCGCGACGGCGTCAATATCAATTGCGTAGTCGAGCGCGAAGCCGCGCAGCACGCGCGCACCGGGCGCCAGTTCGCTGTCGTCGAACAACCTGCCGTTCACTTCTCTCGCTCCAGCAGCGCGCGCTTGCGTTCGACGCCCCAGCGATACCCGGATAGCGCTCCATCGCCGCGCACTACGCGATGACACGGAATCGCTACCGCCAGCGCGTTCGACGCGCACGCACGCGCCACCGCACGCACCGATCTCGGTGCGCCGATCGACTTCGCGACTTCGGCGTAACTCGCCGTGCTCCCAACCGGTATCCGTCGCAACGCCGTCCACACTCGCTGTTGAAAGGCTGTGCCGCGAATATCCAGCGGAAGATCCCTGACACCGCGAGGCTCTTCGATCATCGCCGCGACCGCGCGCACACTGGCCTCGAAGTCGTCGCTCGCGCGCCCAATCGCCGCTTTGGGAAACTGCTCGCGGAGTTCATTCACAAGCGCCTCCTCGTCGTCACCGATCAGAATCGCGCAAATACCACGATCGCTCTGTGCCGCCAGCACTCGCCCTAACGAACACGCCGCGCTGGCGTACCGAATCGTTTCGCTCGCGCCGCCCAAACGGAACGCGCGCGGCTTCATCCCGAGCATCGCCCCGGCGTCTTCATAAAATCGCGAATTCGATTGAAAGCCCGCCTCGTAAACCGCATCCGTTACCGCGGCCCCGGCCGTCAGCGCATTTCGTACCCGCGCCGCCCGCCGCGCCTTCGCGTACTGCTTCGGCGTCATTCCCATCGCCTTCTTGAACACGCGTTGAAAATGAAACGTGCTCAGCCCCGCTCGCGCCGCGAGGTCGTTCAGCGCCGGTTCGGTCTCGGCCGCTTCGATCGCTCGGCATGCTTCCGCAATCAACGTCGCGTTGCGCGGCGCTTCGCGCGGCTGGTAGCGTTTGCAGGGCCGGAAGCCCGCGCGTTCGGCATCATCGCAGCTTGCGTGGAAAGCGACGTTCTCGGGGCGGGGAAGCCGTGCCGCGCAGGAGGGAAGACAGTACACACCGGTCGATTTGACGGAATACAAAAAGGACGCCGCCGCGTCGCGCGCGACAATCGACTGCCATCGAGGATCGGTAACTGGGCTCACAACTATGAAACTACCAACGTAGCAATTGGGAAACACTCCGGTTCTTGCGCTCAAATTCGCTATTATTGCTGCGTGGAGTCGATCAAGCTGAAGAGCCCTTGGCCGAGTTCGGCGGCGTGGGCCCAGATCACCGCTGGTGGAGCGCTGGAACGTGAGCTCTACGATCACAGCGAGCAAGCCGCGCAATCGCTCGGCGGCGACGTCGCCTGGATTTGGACCGCCGACGCAGCGCAGGCTCGCACCGCGCTCGAAGTCGCCGACAATAGCGAATTGTTACGCGCCCTGCAAGAGCGCTTCGAACACGTCCACGCCGCGCGAGACTGGCTGCGCGCCAATGGCATTGCGCTGGCCGAGCAATTCGATTCCCACGCGTGATGAAGTCGTCCGCCCGACTGACGGTGTTCTCGATCATCCGCAACCCGCGCCGCGCGCCACGGGCCGTCTCCCGTATACTGGTCGCAAATGAAACCGTCGAGACGTAAACTCCTACAGGCCGCCCCGCTGGCCGCCGTTCCCGCTTCCGCGCCTGCCGCTCTCGCTGCTGTGAATCCATCCGATGTCTACACCGCCATCGGTGTGAAACCGATTGTCAATGCGCGCGGCACGTTTACGATTATCAGCGGATCGACGATGCTGCCCGAGGCTCGCGCCGCCGCCGAAGCCGCCGCGCAGCGCTACGTTCATATCGATGAGTTGATGGACGCGGCGGGCGCGAAACTGGCGCAGCTTACGGGCGCCGAATGGGGCCTGGTTTCGTGCGGCTGTGCGGCCGCGATCACACACGCAACCGCGGCATGTGTCGCGGGCGGCAATCCCGATCTGCATGTTCGAATTCCGGATCTTACGGGCTTCGCGAAAGACGAAGTGATCATTCCGACGCATTCGCGCAATGTGTACGATGCCGCTGTGAGAGCCGTCGGCGTGCGGGTCGTCGAAGTATCGACGCCCGAAGAGTTGGAACTGGCGATCGGCCTCGCACGGCGATG
>VFZW01000464.1 GCA_016871055.1 Acidobacteriota bacterium | reverse complement strand
GGTTCCTTTCTGCACTTCGAGTGCGCTTTGAAAGCTTATCGCTTTCCGTGGTGCCGGCCTTCTCATCCCATCTCTGTAGGGTTGTCGGCGTAAATGGGATGGTTCGGGTTGGGGAGGAGGAGGCGACTTTCATCGTTTTGAGCGGCCTGCGGCGGGCCATTGGGGCTCCCTCGCGGTCGCGCCGCAGTGTGAAAACAGAGTGGCCTTTGGTCTCCGAATTAGACCGTCCGCTGAAAGTCGAGTTCGTCTTTCCAGCGCTCAAGCGTGTTATAGGTGATGGGGCAGTAGGTGGCGCGGTCGGGCATCGCCCACATGCGGTGTTCGAGACTGCCGGGGCCTTTGACTAGATGCGGGAAGTCCTGGCAGGACGCCGGGCGGCCTTCGTAGACCAGGCACTCGTTGCCGTTTAGGAACACGCAGCCGTCTTTGGTGCGTTTCAGGATGAGTCCTTCTTCCTCGGACTCTTCGGTGCAGTCCCGCAAGAAGTGCGCGACCTTCATGCCGGCGGCCTTGGCAACGCGTTCGATGTCGCGGTCGATGAGCCGCGCTGTCGCGACGCGGCAGCAGTTGGCGCATTGGAGGCAATCGATCTCGGCCTCGACATCCTGCGCGATGGCCTTTAGGCGGCGCTCCACGTAGGTATGCCGCTTCATGTGCTGCCGCAACCGCTTGTTCTCTTCGATGCGTAAATCGCCTTGGCGCTTGATTTGGACGAGATCCGTGATCAGCGGCCGTTCGCTACTCATACCTCAAGGCTACCAGCGGGTCGACACGCGATGCTCGGAGCGCCGGGGCCAAACACGCCGCCACGGCGCTGATGGCGAGGACCAGCGCGACGCCGGAGTAGGTCAGCGCGTCGCCTGGGGGCACGCCGAAGAGCAGTTTCTTCACGGCTCCGGCTAACGCCGCCGCGCCGGCCGCGCCGATGACCAGGCCGATCGCGGTGAGCGCGAGGCCTTCTTTCAGGACGAGGTTCAACACCTGCGCGCGCTGCGCGCCGAGAGCCATGCGAATACCAATTTCGTTGGTCCGCTGCAAGACGGTTTGCGAGAGCACGCCGTAGATACCCACCGAGGCGAGCAGCAGCGCAACCATGGCCAGCGCGCCGAGCAGCCATGCGGCGACGCGCTGCGGAAGCAGCGTATCGAGGACGCGGTCACGCATCGTCTTAAGGTCGTACATGGGTAGGTCGCGATCGACGTCGGCGAGCGCGGCGCGCAGAGGGGCGGCGTCGCCGCCGGTGCGCACCATCATGTTCAACGTCGGGATTCGCGCCTGGCCGATGACAAAGTAGTAGGCGCCTTTCGACTCGGCGTCGAGCTTGGAGTGTTTGATGTTGCCGACGATTCCGACGATCCGGTATGCGGTGTTGGAACGCAACAGCCGGCTGCCGATCGCGTTGCCATCGGGCCAGTATTGTTTGGCGAGTTTTTCGTCGATGACGGCGACTGGCTCCGAACCGGCGCGATCTTCCGCGCCGAAAACGCGGCCCTGTTTCAGCGGGATCTGCGTCGTCTGAAAGTAGCCGGGGTTCACAACGCGGACATCGCCGTGCGGCGAAGTTTGGTTCGGCGGCGTGACGCGGCCTTCAATTTGAAACGAACTCGACAAGTTGTTGCCGCTGAACGGCAGCGACGAGACGACGCCGACGGCCGTGACGCCGGGGATGGCGCGGGTGCGTTCGGCGAGGCGCTCAAACAGCAGCGCGGTTTTCTCGGGTGTATCGAATCGTTCGCCCGCCAGCGCGACGCGATAGCTGATGAGGCCGCCGGAGTTGAAGCCCGCGTCGACCTTTTGCAATTCGAGGAAGCTGCGGACGAGCAAGCCAGCGCCGACCAGCAGCAGCGTCGACAGTGCGATCTCGGCGACAACCAAACCGGCGCGCACACGGCCGCGGCCGCTCGAACCGCGCGCGCCTTCTTTCAAAGCCGAACTGACGTTGCGGCGGCCGGCCTGCAAGGCGGGCAGAAGGCCGAATAGCAGGGCGGTCACCAGCGAAACGCCGAGCGTGAACAGGAGCACACTACCGTCGATGGTGACGTCCTTGATGCGCGGGAAGTTGGCGGGCGCGAGGCGAATCAGCCCTTGCAGGCTCGCATATCCAGCGGCGAGTCCGGCCGCGCCGCTGAGCAGGCCAAGCACGAGGCTTTCGGCGAGCATTTGCATATAGAGATCCGTTTTCGTCGCACCGAGCGCGATACGGATGCTCAACTCGCGGCCGCGCGCGGCGCCGCGCGCGAGCAAAAGATTGGCAACGTTGGCGCAGGCGATCAGCAGCACGAAGCCGACCGCGCCGAGTAGGGTGAACAGCGGCGCGGAGAGTTGGCCGGTGAGCAGTTCGGGCATGGGGGTCATGGTGACGCTCCAGCCGGCGTCGGGCGGATCGGCTTGCGGATTGGCGCGGCGCAGTTCTTCGGTCATCGCGTTGAGACGGTCGCGCGCCTGCGGCATCGAGAGACCGTTGGCCAGGCGGGCGAGAGTCGTCATCGATTGATTGCCGCGATTGGCGGGATCGAGTTGTTGCGGGGTGAATGCGGCGGGGACCCAGACGTCGATTTGTGCGAGGAAACTCAACGCGGCGGGGATGACGCCGATGACTTGATATGGCTTGTCGTTCAACCGAATCGTTTGACCGATGGCATTGGGGCTGCCGCCGAACAGGCGTTTCCAAACCCCTTCGTCGAGAACGACGACGTTGTCCTTGCCGGGGGCGTCTTCGTCTTCGGTGAAGAAGCGGCCGGCGACGGGGCGGATGCCGAGCAATGGGAATACGGTGTGTGTGGCAGCGGCGCCGGAGAGACGTTCGACGCGATCGGCGCCGGAGAAGTTGAAACTGGCGCCGTTAATCGAGGCGACTTCTTGAAAGAGATCGGTGTGTTTGCGGTAGTCGGCGTGATCGGCGGGGGAGGTCGATGCGCGTGGCAGGTTGATGGAGGTGTAGGAGTTGTTCAGCACCATGAGGCGCGAGGGCTCGGGGAACGGCAGCGGCTTGAGCAGCACGCCGTTGACGATGCTGAAGATGGCGGTGTTGGCGCCGATGCCGAGGGCGAGCGTCAGCATGGCGACGGCGGTGAAGCCTGGCTTTTGATCAGGCCGCGGCTGGCGTAACGTATGTTGGAGCCGATCATCATCTCGAATACGCACGCGACGCCCAAAAGTTCCCTAAAATAGGAGTTCCCTCCTCTGCAATGCCACTCATTCTCGAATCCAATCTCCCAGGTCTAGAACTCATCCGCCGCGGAAAGGTGCGCGATGTCTACGCGGTCGGCGCGGACAAACTGCTTATTGTCGCCAGCGACCGCATTTCGGCTTTTGATGTGATCCTTGGCAGCGGGATTCCGGACAAGGGCCGCATTCTGACGCAGATCAGTCTGTTCTGGTTCGAATACCTCAAAGGGTTCGTGCCGAATCATCTGATTTCGGCCAATGTCGATGAGTATCCGGCGGAGTTGCAGCAGTACCGCGAGCAAATCGAAGGGCGGTCGATGTTCGTGCACAGGGCGAAGATGGTGGATGTGGAGTGCGTGGCGCGCGGCTACATTTCGGGATCGGGTTGGAAGGACTACAAACAGACGGGCGCGATTTGTGGCATTTCCCTGCCCTCGGGGTTGCGCGAAAGCGACCGGCTGCCCGCGCCGATTTTCACACCGGCGACGAAGGCGCAGTCGGGTCACGATGAAAATATTTCGTTTGAAACAGCGGCGGAGTCGATTGGCGTGGAGCTTGCGACGCGGCTGCGCGATTTGACCTTGGGCATTTACGATCGCGCCTCGGCGTTCGCCGAGACGCGGGGCATTATCCTGGCCGATACGAAGTTTGAGTTTGGATTCGTGGGCTCGCAACTGGTGCTGGGCGATGAGGTGTTGACGCCGGATTCGTCGCGTTTCTGGCCGCGCGCGAGTTATGCGCCGGGCGGGGCGCAGCCTTCCTACGATAAGCAGTTTGTTCGGGACTATCTGGAATCGATCACGTGGAACAAGCAGTATCCCGGGCCCGTATTGCCGGAAGAGGTAGTGATCAAAACGCGGGAAAAATATCTAGAGGCGTATCGTGTGTTGACCGGCCGCTCGTTATGAGCTGGTTGGACATCTTGTTGGGCGCGACGATTTCGGGATCCACCGTCAGCGGGTTAATGAAGGGCTTCGCGCGGATCTCGATCGGACTGGCGGCAACGGTGCTCGCGTTTCTATTGGCGTCGTGGTATTACGAACCGGCGGGCGTGTGGTCGCTGGAGTATGTGAGTTCAAAGGGCGTGGCGAACTTCATGGGCTACGTCACGGTATTCGCGGCGGTGATGGTGACGGGGGCGATCGTGGCGCGGATTGCGACGAAGTTTTTCAAGTGGATCGGGTTGTCGTGGATGGACCGGCTGCTCGGCGGCGCGCTTGGCCTGTTGCGCGGCGGGTTGATCAGTCTTGTCGTCGTGTTGATTATCGGCGCGTTTTTGCCGGGCGATCCACCGAAACCGATCGTCGAATCGAAGATTGCGCCGTATGTGCTCGATGCGGCGAACATGTTGTCGGTCGCAACGACGCCGGATATGAAAGAGCGCTTCCGGCAGACGTACGAGAAAGCGAAGAAATACTGGCTGGAGCCACTGAAACCCTAACCCGGCATAGCCGGAACCAAAGAGGGAAATCGGATACGATGCCGGGATGGGCGTTGAATCACTGACCGAGCGGTACGGATCGCAGATCGCGGGGGTGTTGGGTTGCTATGACCGGATACTGA
>VFZW01000463.1 GCA_016871055.1 Acidobacteriota bacterium | reverse complement strand
CCCGAGGTACTCTTCAGCACCGGGCCCGACTCACGCGGATCATACGCACCGGCCTTGACCCAGGCGTCGAACTCGGCGACCGTCGATTCCGGCAAACGGCCCGAGGGCGGCATTTGCAACGCGGGCTTACTGTAACGCAGGGCATCGAGCAGCTTTCCGGAGTCGACAACTCGCTTGGTGCCATCGCGCGTGTCGAGCGCCAACCCGCCCATAGGCGATTTCATCTTCGAGGAGTGGCACGCGTAACACTTGCCTGCGAGCATGGGCCGGATCTTTTTTTCGAAGTGCTCGGCGCGGGGATCTGGCTGCGCGAAGAGCGCCATCGACAGCACGGGAACCAGCGGCAATCGTGTCATGATCGTCATCTGCAATTTTATGACACTGGGGCGGTCGATCCGTGCTCGGGGCGAGCCGGCCAAGGCGCTACACTAATCTCCAATGTTCGGCATTCGATTCATCAAGACCCAACCGACGACTTTTCTGATCCAGTACAAGTCCGGCGGAGCCGTGCGGGAAGGCCCGGGGCTTTCGTTCTTTTACTACGCGCCCACAACGTCGCTGGTCGCCGTGCCGCTTGAGAGCACCGAAGCGCCTTTCATGTTCGAAGAGCGAACGGCGGATTTTCAGACGGTCACGATTCAAGGCCAACTCACCTACCGGATCTCCGATCCTCGCAAGATCGCCGGGTTGATGAACTTCGCGATCGACCCCGGCACCAAACGCCATCTTTCGGAAGACCCGCAGCGCCTCGGATTTCGCATGCTCAACACGATGCAAGTTCAAGTGCACGCGATGATCCAGAAGCTGCCGTTGCGCGATGCTCTCGGCTCGACGACGGCGCTCGCCGACACGGTGCGCAACGGACTGCGCGCCGCGCCGGAAGTCGCGGCGCTTGGAGTTGAGATTCTCGGGCTGGCGATCGTCGCCATCAAGCCTACGCCGGAGACCGCGCGAGCGCTCGAAGCCGAAACACGCGAAGCGTTGCTAAAGAAGGCCGACGAGTCGACGTACGCGCGGCGCAATGCCGCCGTCGAGCAAGAACGCGCCATTAAGGAGAATGAGCTCAACACGGAAATCGCGGTTGAGAACAAGCAGCGCCAAATCCGCGAAGCGAAGATGGACGCCGATCGCGCCATCCAAGAAAAGCAGCAGGATCTGGAGCGCGCGCGTCTGGAAGCGCAGATCGATCAGGAGACACTTCGCAAATCGTTCGTCGCCGCGGCGGCGGAAAACTCACGCACCGAATCCGAAGCCCGCGCCTATGGCATGCGGACGCTGTTCGAGTCGATGAGCCAGATCGATGCGAAGGTCCTTCAAGTTCTGGCGCAAACCGGAATGAATCCGGAACAACTGATCTCATCGGCGTTCCAGGAAATGGCCTCCCGCGCCGACAAGATCGGTGAGTTGAACATCTCGCCGGACCTGCTCCGCGAGCTGACGAAAAAGCGATGAGCCGGCCTCGGCCCAACGACTGCAAAGTAATTCTTGTAACTCGGCGCACACGCCTCAACGAACTCGTCGAGCGATTCAACACGCAGGAACAGGCGCGCTTTTACGTCGAACGGCTTGGCGCGGATTTCGGAGACTACCTAGCGGAAGATCGTCAATATCAACTCGCGATTCGCGAGACGACACAGGCGATCGAATCACTCGCTCGCGTGCATCGTCTCGACCGCCGTTACCTGCCAAACTTCGTCTTCGGTCCGGAGGATCTCGTCGTCGCGCTTGGCCAGGACGGTCTCGTCGCCAACACAATGAAGTATCTCGACGGGCAACCGTTGATCGGCGTCAATCCCGACCCCGCCCGCTGGGACGGCCAGTTGCTGCCATTCAAGACTTCCGATGTCGCCGAGATCGTCGACGCCGTCGCCCGCCAATCCCGGCCTACGCGCGAAGTGTCGATGGCGGAAGCGCGCCTCAACGACGGCCAGCTTTTGTGCGCCGTCAACGACCTGTTCATCGGACCCAGTTCCCACATTTCAGCTCGATATGTAATTCGCCAGAATGAGCAATCCGAGACGCACTCTTCGAGCGGCATCATTGTGTCGACTGGCCTTGGCTCGACGGGTTGGTATAGAAGTTTGGTTGCCGGCCGCGAGGCCGAGTTTCGCTCGTTTCCGTGGGACTCCGACTTTCTGATGTACACCGTTCGCGAGCCGTTTCCATCTCGCACGACCGGAGTGTCAATGCTGACCGGCGCAGTCTCCAACGACGCCCCGCTTGTGCTTCACTCGCTGATGGCCGAGCGCGGCGTCATCTTCAGCGACGGCATTGAGACCGACTTCCTGCAATTCAACGCCGGCGCGGTTGTTACGATTCAACTCGCACGGAGACGAGGCCAGCTGGTTGTGTAGTTGGCACGCGAGTCAGCAGCGCGGCGCTGAGCAGTACGATCACACCCGCGCCGAGCAGCGCGCCCTCCAAGCCGATAACGGACCGCAGCGCGCCCGCGCCATACGCGGCGATACCGCCGACAAAGGTTCCCGCAAAATTCAATAGGCCGTAGGCGGTCGAGCGTTCGTGTTCCTCGACGACATCGCACAACACCGGCATCACGTTGCAGTCGTAGATGCCCCGGCCGACACTATACAACATCAGCGCGCCGAGCAGCATCCAGGCTACGTCGACAGCTCCGACGGCCAGCAAGAACACGCCGCCGATGACGAGGCCCGCCATCTGCGTCGACACGCGACCGCGCGCGTTGGTGCGCGACAATCGATCGGCCGCGAAACCGCCGGCGGCCATGCCGAGCAGCCCTGGCACCTGTGTGAAGAACGTCGCTGAGAATCCGGCGTTCTGCAAGTTGAACTGGAAACGGTCGAACAGGTAGAGCGGCATCCACGTGGCGACCATCCAATTCGCGAACGAGATCGCCGCGAAGACGAGGAACACCGGCCAGAAACCTTTCGCGTGCGAGACGGAACGGAACACGCGAAGGTAGTCGGGCGTCCGCGCGGCTGCAATGGGCGCGCGGAGTGTCGTCATCAGCACGACGCTATAGACAACTCCGATGACGCCGAGCAGGAAGAACACATTACGCCAGCCAAACTGCAAACCGAGCGCCGCGCCGGGGCCGCCGCCGAGTAAGATGCCGGCGTAGATTCCGCTCTGGTGCACAGACACCGCGCGCGATCGCACGGCCTCAGGCAGCGCCGCCGTTACCAACGCCAGCGCCGCGGGAATGTAGAATGCCTCGGTGATTCCCAGCGCCACGCGCGTGAGGCCGAGCGATAGAAAATTCTGGCTCAAGCCGGTGAACGAGGTGACCATCGACCATGCGCCGAGACTGATCAGGATTACGCGGCGATGTCCGAAGCGTTGGGCGACCCAGCCTGCGAACAGACTGAAAGTCGCGTAGACCCAAAGGAAGACTGCACCAATGAGACCAATCTGCGAGTCGGTCAATCCCAATTCTCCACGCAGTAGCGGCAGCAGCGAAAAAATAACTTGCCTGTCGAGGTAGTTCAGCAACGCCACCACCCACAAGAGGCCGACCATTACCCAACCGGCGTTCACGGATTGATCTCTTGCAACTTCAGCCGCACCGATACAATGTAGGGTTGCTCGCCTTCGGTCCAATGGCCATAGGTCGTGGTGACGATCGTGCCATCGGGTAACAACTCAACGCCGGGATACGCGCAGTCGGCGCCCTTGTGATTCTTCATCAAACGCACGCGGTACTGCCCTTCGCGGCCGTGCACGATATCGTCGTACTTGCCGACCCACGCCACCCAATCGCCTTTCGTCGCACTCTCACGCGTGGTGTCGCGGAACGTGATAAACAGGCGGCCGTCGGGAGCGTAGACGCCGACGTGGCGGTCACCCGTTAGCGCCGCGGGTAGTTCGCGGGGCGCCGTCCAGGTTGCGCCTTCGTCGTTTGAGAACGTCACGAACGAATTGAATTTGCGGCTGTTTTCGCGCAGCAGCATGGCGAGTTGTTTGCCATCGGGCGAGCGCACGACACCGGGTTCACACAGATGCGCTTCGCTGTGGCGGGCGACGATCGATGGCGCGTTCCAGGTCAGGCCGCCATCCCGCGAGTTCGTCTTATAGACGACAAACGCGCGCACGCCGGTTGGCTTGGTATCGAAAAAGCGGCCGTCGTCGTGGAACACGGCCAGGTAGTCGCCGTTGCGCAGACGCACAACCGAGGACATCGCCACGATCCCGCCGAAATTTCCGATCGGTGTAAGCGGCGACCACGTGGCGCCGTCGTCGTTTGAAACGGAGAGACGGATTGGATGGAGGCCGGAAAAGAGGATCAGCCGCTTTACGCCGTGCTTGTCGACGACACGATGGATCGTCGGCGTTTCTTGCGATGTCGCCCAATTCTCGGGCGTCGGAAGGCGTTCACTCCATGTACGGCCGCCGTCGCGCGAGCGCTTCATCTGAATCGGGCCTTTGCCGTGACCCTTCGGATAGACGCAGATCATCGTGCGCCGGTCTTCGAGCAACACGGTCGTCGGATGGCCGAGATATTGCCCAGGCTCGAGATCGACAATCACGCGGCGCTTGGCGTCGCCGGCGAGATCGACGACTGGAATCGTGTATCCGCGCTCGGCCGCGAGCACGGCAGCCGTCCCGCCGAGTACAAACGCGCGCCGTCGCATAGAAGTTAGGATACACTTTAGATTCTAGAATCGAAGATTCTGAACAACCACCGCCTGAAGGCGGTGGGGTCGATGGGCGACTGAAAGTCGCAGGACGCGGCTGAAGCCGCTCCAGATTCCGGCTTT
>VFZW01000462.1 GCA_016871055.1 Acidobacteriota bacterium | reverse complement strand
CTGCCGGTGGATGCCGCGGTCCTCGAGAAATTCAGCAAAGGCAGCCTCGGTGCCAAGCGCGGCCTGGTCGGCCAGCTCACGGCTGATACGTGGAAAGAAATCGAAGCGCTCGACCAAGCCGCGCTGCTCGGGATGCAGCGCGAGATCCATTCGCTGAAGAAGAAACAACTGGCAGCGAGCATCGAGGCGGACGCGTCGGAGCGCGCTGGCAGCAAAAAGTTCAATGAATTCCTGGCCGGCTACCTGAACACGCCGGAATTGATCCGCCGTCCGGCCACGAGGGAAATGATCGTTAAGATCGCCGCGGACGCGGGGATTTCGCAGAAAGTGCCATTCGAACAACTCATTGAGGCATTTTCGCCCAAAGAGGAGAAATTACCTCTGGGCGAAGTGTTCACTCTGGCCGGCGGCGGTAAACTGATCGGCACAGGTGGGCAACCGATTTATCGCGATGACAAGACCGAGCCGAGACCGCAACTGTATACCGCTGTCGATCCATTGACTGGAAAACCCATTCCGGGAATGGCCCTGAGTGCATCCGGATCCCCAGTTCAAACCGGAGAAAGGGGCGGGCTCAAAGATTTAAGCCAAAGCGAGGTGGACCGCATCGCGGCCTTGAATCAGGCGGAAAATGATTTGAACACTCTGGAGCAACTTTACGCGACACTCGGCCAAGATTACGGCGGGCCGTTGTCCGGTCGCTTGCGGTCTGCGGCGGGAAGTGTGACGGGGATGAATGAGGGGATTGTCGCTTTGGAAAACGCGGTCACGGCCGCGACCCCGAATTTAGCCCGAGGCGTGTTCCGCGAAGTGGGAGTGCTCACGGATGAAGACATCAAGCGTTACAAGCAATTGTTGCCTCATGCAACAGATTCTGCCGCGGCCCGCAAGGTCAAGATCGAGCAATTGCGCAAGCGAATCAGCGAGGGTAAGAGGGAAACTATGGAACAATTGCGCAAAGCCGGTCGAGATGTGACCGGTTTTGAAGCTCCCGGCCCGCCCCGCGTGCAAAAGCTGGGCGATGCTGCGGTGCCGTTGTATGACTCGGAAGCGCTCGCGCGCGCCGCCGGGTTGAAAACCGGCGACGTCTTCCTCATGTACGATCCTCAAACCGCGAGTTATCGGCGGGCGCGCCTCAAATAAATGCCGATTGAATTTCTTGATGAACCCGCCGCTGCCTCGGCAAGCGGCAGCGAATTCCTTGATCGAGACGAAATGGCCGGCGTCGAGCGTTTGGATGGAACGCCGGTCTCGGCGGGTCTGGCTGATCTGGAAGGACGATTCTCTGATCCTTTTTACGCGCCGACTCTTGCGGAATTCGAACTTTACCGAACCCTCAAGGCCGGGGAACCGGTGATTGCGCCATCTAAATGGGCGGCGGTGGCCGCATCTGCCGCATCTCAAGCGTTCGGCGATTTAGTTCGAGGCGCCAAAGCCGCTCCCGCCTTGCTGCTTTCACCCAAGAAACTGGCAGCAACCCTTGCTGAAGGTGTCGCGCGGGGATCCTACGACCTCGGTATGTTGGGCCATTCGATCCTCGGGAATATCGCCGCGCTCTCGGAAGATCTCTTGGGTGAAGGTAAGTTTGACGATCCGGAATTGCGTCAGTGGCTTCCGGAGCAAACGTTGCGCCGGGCGAAAGAGAAATATGCGCAGGAACGGAAAGAGAGAGATTACGATCGCTTTCTCGTCACGCGCGCATTGATGGCGACGCGCGAGCTGGCCCGCCAGGGCCAGCAAAACCTGATCGGTGACGTCCCTGTCGATCAGGCCGTGGCCGAAGCGGGATCGTATGTGCTCGACCCTACCGCTCTGGTTACGGGGGGCGCAGGCGCAATTCCCCGCTCGGGCCTTTCAGCATCCCAGCGCGTTACGGCGGCTTTGTTGCGAGAGGGTGGGCGGGCGACCAAAGCGGCCGCACGGGCGCTGGAATCCTCCGCCGAACTTCCAGGACGGCTCGTCGGGAAGTCAGTCGAAGCCTTGACGGACTCGGCTGAGGCTGCAGCCCGGGCTGAGAAAATCGTCGATGCAGGCAGTATTGGGGCGACTCTGGTCTCACCGGCCCTGGCTGTGCCAGGTTTAACGCCCGTGGCTATGGCAATCCAAGGGTTCCGCAGAACAGGCCAACTCGCATCGGGCGTCGCTGATGTTATGAGCGCTGTGGGGAGGTCCATGTCAATCGGCCCAAGCCGCCTGGGCGTGCTGTCGCGCATCGTTTCTGATGGTGCCGCACCCCTCTGGCTACGTACATCGGCCAATGCGGTCCGGCGGTTCGATACGGCTTTGGCGTTGGTTGGCTCCGCGGCCGAGTCGGCGGCCCATGGCGCTTTGGTCGGCACTGCGCTGGGCGCTTTGTCTGAGGGTGCGGAGGGGGCAGCGGGCGGCTTTGGAGCTGGGGGAGTTCTGGGAGCGGGATTTGGGTCCGTAGGGCGTCTTTTCTCACGCCGAGAAAATCTCGCCCAGGCTCGCCGCGGCGATATCGCGCGATGGCTCAACTCGAAACAGAGCGAGGAAATCAAACTCCTGCGCGATGCAAAACTCTCGGAAGACGATGCGCTCCGCATGGCGGATCTCGAACGCATCGCCCAGGGCGTCATCGGCGCAGACCAGGGCGATGTGGCCTTCCGGTATCTCTCCGACGCCGATTTTCGCGCGCAATTTGGCGCCCTGGCCAGAGGGGCGCAATTGGTGGAGGGTGATAAACCGTATGTCTTCGTGAATCTTGGCTACCGACGTCCTGGGCGCTCTCTGGCGCATGAAGTGATGCATGCCCTGGATCAGTTCGACGACCTGGGTGGCGCTCGATCCAGGATCAACCGCCTGCTGTTCGATGCGACCGCCTCCGACGGCACGTTGATCAATCGCGGATTATATTCCCAGGCTGATCTTGCGTCGTTTGAAGGGCAGTACCGGGCCCGCCTGGGCGAAGCCGCCCGAGCCGAATGGGACTTGCTCTCACCAGAGCAACGCCAGGCGCGCGTGATGGGCGAGATCAGAGCCGAACACTTCGCGAATCTGATCGACCAATCCAGCCCGCGATTTCTCACGCGCGATCTTTTCAGTTTGCGCGGCCGCCTGCGGGACGCCTTGCTGTTGGGGGAGTCACCCAGTTTCTTGCATCGCCTCCGCCGCGGTCTGGAACGAGCCGGCGTCAAGTTCGATTCTCAAGGGGTTCCGAGTGCTTTGTTCCAGCGCCACGGCCGGCCGATCACCAATTCGCCGGAGGTCAATGCCGCTCTCAGTGATTATCTGCGCGCGAAATCTGCGATCACTCGGCGCCTGATCGCCTCGGAGGACGAAACGCCATCCTTTGTGGTTCGCCCGCAAGATTTACTCGGCAAAGACGGCCCGACAATCATCGAGGTGTTCAAGGACAATGATCTGTTCGCAAAACATCCGGATGGTTCAGTCAAATTTCTCGGCGGCGCTCCGGTATTGCTCAGCGAGAGCGAAATAAAACTCCTCCAAACCAAGCGCGTGGAAAACATGCTCGAAGCGTTGGAGCGCGCGCCGGACGCGGGGGACGTGAGCGCGATGCGCAAGAAAGAGAACGGCGCCTGGGAGGGCAGGCACTTTTCTGATCGACAAATGCAAGCGCTCAACGCGTTACCAGATGACATCTTGTCCCCATCCATGAAACAGAAGCTGGGCCAACTTAACGAATGGGCCAAAGGGGATGGCAATCAGATCGTCATCGATTACAACGCCGCTCTACGCGGGCGAAAATATTCCAGTGGAATCAGCAGTGTGATCCGGACCGCCGTTCCGCTCTCGACCCACATTTCAAAAGCGGGCAACTTTTATGTGACCACACTCGACACGTCGCATTTCTTTCGCAAGCTGGGGGATTGGAGGAAAACGCGGCCAAAAACATTTGAGGCATGGTCCGGCGACAGCGAAGCGTTCCTTCGGGATGTGTTCACCTACCTGGACAATCATGCGCAAGGCCGTCCAGGCGCAACCGATCTGGATGCGGATCCGGCCCGCGCGGTCGTAAAGCGCAATCTGATTAACGCTTTTTTCAACGTGCCCCAAGGTGACGATATCAATCCCGTGCGGTCTCTCAACCGCACGGGGAATCGCGACAATATGATTCGCGCCCGGCGCTTCGACCGCATCAACCGCATCACGCCCGGGGCTGGCGATAGATTTCCAGTCAACTACGGACTGCTAAAGGCGAATTTTTTACCGACCGACGCAATAGTAACCCCAAATGTCCTCCCACAATTAAATATGTTTCTCGAAGTGCGCGGGCCGGCCGAAGCATGGGAGATTCGAGAATTGGAGAAGTTAACCACCGAATCCGGCGCTTTGCCCTCGCGGCTATTATCCCGGAACCCCGATGAAGGCTCCTACTGGGTATCGATCACGCCCAGAGGCGAGATGCACCAGGTGACTTATTGGTATGACCACACCGATCCGATCCCCATCGCGGATGTCCGCGTGAAATCCCTGAACGACGCGATCACCGTCGCACTCGAAAGCCGCTTCACGCATCCCAAATTTATTGATCCGCGCATCAGAATGCGATACGCTAGCCACAATGAACAAACCGACGAAAGAGCAAATTCGGGCCGCCGGGCGGGAGTACATGAAGAGCCTGAGCGGGGACCAACGTCGCGAGTTAGCCGCACAGTTGAAAGCGGCAAACCTTTCCGAGTTCAGCGCGGCGATCAAATCGCTGGAGAGAGGGCTATCCGTTCGCAAGCCAGACAGCAAGCCGCCACAGATTTTGCCCGTC
>VFZW01000461.1 GCA_016871055.1 Acidobacteriota bacterium | reverse complement strand
CGTTGCGCGGTCGTCATGGAATTGAGCAAGGCGAAGGAAAGGTCATACTCGTCCCCGATGGGACGGAGAGTGCGGCCGTTAAGAGTGTAGGAGGACGGCTGCGCACCGGGCAGCGCGGGAGCGATGGTGGCGAGCGCGCCTTTGATGGTAACGTTGACCGCGAGGTGGTGGCCGCCGAACTGGAGCAGGTATTTGTTGGTCAGCGACGGCGTTCCGACGAAGGAAACGAAATACTCGGCGCGTCCGAAGACGAGATTTCCGCCGCTGCTCTGGGTTCGCAGAACTTCGTCCGCTTCCACGATACCGATCACTTTCTGGTAACCCTCGGGGCTGAGCAATGCGCGCAGCATGGCATAGAGCGCGTTGGTTTGCACGGTGGTCATGCTGCCGATCTTCAGGCCGTTGCGCTGGTAGATGCCGGTCGGGAGGTTCGACCACTTGGCTCTCTGCGTCGTGTCGTTCGCCGGGTAAACTACGGAGTTGCTCTGGGCTAACGTAAGTGTGTTCACGAAGGCGCTGACGGCGCTGAAAATGGCCGCAGCGCGATCCACTTCAGGAACGGGTCCGTAGGCACGATAGAAGCGCTGGCCAGTAGCCGACCCGCCTGCACTCGTAAGCGCGGTGAAAGGTGTGGAAGGAGTCAACGACTGATCCAAAGTCCAACTGGCACCTTCGAGTGCGTCGGTGGATTCGACCCGGACGCGATGTCCCGGAGTGGCGCTTAATTGCAGTCCCACCGCGGGCGACGGCCCGCTTTCGAACTTCAGCGCCAGCGCGCTTGCTGTAAAAGCGTACACGCCGTAGGGAGAGAAGAGATCGAGCGCCGCACCGGCGTTCGCGTTGGTTCCTGTCTGCACGATGCGCAATTGCACAATGTCTGCCGACGGTCGCGTGATGGCCCAAGGCGTGGCGGTCTGGTCGCCCGTGCCCGGTGAACCGCCCGCCAGCACCGTTTCGGCTAGGAGCGTGGTGCCGTTGTCACCGTAGGCGCGGATGACCCAGGTTTCGTCAGCATCCACATCGAGAATCAGCCCGGCTGCAGCGGCTGTGGGATAATCGTAATCAATCACGAGGGCCGTGGCCGGCGTTCCCGAAAGCTTCACGAAGAAGTCGCCGACTCTTGAAGCCCACGCGTCCGTGGCCAGCAGTGAATCTCCCGCTCCCCAACTCGCGGTATCCGGGCCTGCGGCGAATGCGGTGTAAGGAACGCCTGACTTTGCCAGCGTGACCGTGCCTCCATCCGCGCGGCTGAAGCGGATGCCCATCGTCGGGCGGAACTGCTCGGCGAGCACCAGCGAATCGGTGGCCAGATTCGGCCCGACGGTTTCAAAGCCGGCGAAATTCCCGGCCATCGTCGAGCCGGCGACAAGGAGTGGAATGAACCGCAACGTTACTGAGCGAATGAGACGATTGGTTTTCATAGCGAGAGCGATTCGTGATGAGTGGCAGGAAATGGCACAATATTGTTCATGACTGCGTTCATTAACCACTCGACCAATCGTGAAGTCATGTTAAGGAGTGTTAAGAGGGGCCCTGAAAAATTGACCGGTACCCGGCGCAGCGGCTAAAGTCCAGTGATTGAAATCAGTCCATCACCGCTCGGGACAAAACTGGATCGAATGGAGTTTCGTGGCGTTCCTCCTCGCCCTCTGCGTCATCCTGACCGTGTTGCAATACCGCTGGACGGGTGAAGTGAGCCGGGCCGAGGCCACGCGATTGCGCGCCGGTCTGGCCGAGCAGGGGCAGGCACTGGTGGATGCGTTCGACGCGGAACTCG
Source organism: Acidobacteriota bacterium (assembly GCA_016871055.1). Lineage (GTDB taxonomy): Bacteria > Acidobacteriota > Terriglobia > Bryobacterales > Bryobacteraceae. Next base: position 2,978 of record VFZW01000461.1, on the reverse strand, counting down.
CCAAGTCCTGCGCCGCGCTGATTCCCTCACGAACTGAGCTTCGCGAACTGAGCTGTGCCGACGCCTTCGCCGCCCGTTACCGCGAGTGGCGAGAAACAAATCCAAAGCCCATCTTTCGTCGTGTCGCGGTGGCGGTGCCGTCACGCAACACGGTCGAATTGTTCGCGCCTGATGAGAAGACCGGCAAGGCAGCGCTGCTCGAGTGGCCCGCGGACTGGTCGCCGTTCCGAGAGTTCGTGACTCGCATGGTCAATGGTGACCGGCCCGGGCTGCTCGATCGCACTGGTGAGTTTCTGGAGTTTCCCATTTTTGGCGGGCGATCGGGCGGCGGGCCGGGGGGTGGCGAGCGCGGTTGGTTGCTGGTGCAGCTTGATCTGGATTATCTCCGCACGACCTGGCTGCCGGAATTGGTCCGCTCGCAGCTCAGCCTCGGTGAGACACTCCCCTATGATGTGACCGTGAGCGACGCCGCAGCGAAACGAATTCTGTTTGCCACTGCCGCCGACAATCATCCCGGTGGGGACGTGGTGTTCACCGCGCGGTTTCATCGCGACGGACTCTCCGCGAGCGACAACGGCTTCGGTCATCGCGGTGGCCCCGGCGGAGAACTGCCCGGCCGACGCGTGAGCAAGGACGGTGGGCTGTGGACTCTCTGGATTCGCCAGCGGCCCGGTGCGTTGGAGTCGCTCGTGGCGGCGTCACGGCGGCGCAATCTTGGCGTGGCCCTGCTGGTGAACGGATTGATTCTTGCCGCTGGTGTGGCGCTCGTCTTCCACACGCGCCGCTCGCGCCAACTGGCCGAAGCGCGGATGAGTTTTGTCGCCACCGTTTCGCATGAATTGCGCACACCGCTGACGGTCATCCGCGGCGCCGGCCATAATCTCCTGCGCGGCGTCGTGAAGGAACGCGCGCAGATCGAGGATTACTCGAAACTGATCGTCGACCATGCAGAACAGCTCAAGGAACTCGTCGAACAAACCTTGGCGCTGGCAGGCGCGGACCCGGGGCGCGCGGTCCTGGCCCGCGAACCTGTGGAGATTGCGCCGCTGCTGTCCGAAGCCATCGCCGCCGTCGCCGAGGACACGCAAGCAGCCCAGTGCGAAGTCCATCTTGAGCCGTCGCCTGATCTCCCGCCCGTCTCCGGCGACCCGGCTGCCCTGCGCCGTGTTTTCCAAAATCTCATCGCCAATGCCGCGAAGCATGGCGGCGACGGTCGCTGGATCGGCATCACCACCGCGCACGTCAACGGCAGCCGTCCGCCGATGGTGGAAGTGCGCGTGACGGATCGCGGGCCAGGCATTCCTGCGACGGAACAGTCCGAGGTGTTCAAACCATTTTTTCGCGGAGCGGCAGCGCAGGCGAAACAGATTCGCGGCAGCGGACTTGGCTTGAGCGTCGTTCGGCAAATCGTCGAGGCGCATGGTGGCAGCGTGTCGGTGGAAAGTGGAGCCGGGCGCGGGACAGCATTCACGGTTCGTCTGCCGGTGGAATCATGAGCGCGCGCATTCTCCTCGTCGAAGACGAACCTGGTGTCGTGCTCGTCGTCAGCGACCTGCTTCGCGCCGAAGGGCATGTCGTTGAATCCGCGAGAGACGGCACGACCGGCTTGCGCCGCGCGACCGAGGAACCCTTCGATCTGCTCATTCTCGATGTCATGCTGCCCGGACCCGGCGGATTCGACATCTGCCACGCCGCCCGCGAGCGCGGCTTCGACGGCGCAATCCTCATGCTCACCGCCAGAGGCCAGGTCCGTGATCGCGTGCAGGGACTTCGCACCGGCGCTGATGATTATCTCGTCAAGCCCTTCGACCCCGACGAACTCGTGGCCCGCGTCGCCGCGCTCCTGCGCCGTGTCCACAAGGAACAGCTCACTCCGGTGATGCGCGTCGAGTTCGGCGACAACACGGCGGACTTTGTTCGGATGGAGTTTTCGAGAAAGGGTCGGCGCCTCGATCTCGCGGCGAAAGAAGCCGAGCTTCTCCGCTTTCTCATCAACCACCGTGGTCAGGTGGTGTCGCGCGAACGAATTCTTTCGCAGGTCTGGAAGGAACAACCGCACATCACCGCTCGAACGGTGGACGTGCACATCGCCTGGCTGCGGCAGAAACTGGAAGCGGATCCCCAAGCGCCCAAGCATATCCTTACCGTTCGAGGCGAGGGCTATCGATTCGTTCGATGAACTGCGCAAGGCGATTTGAAAATCCGACGTCGGCTACCATAGCCGTCATGGCGGTCATTCCATCGAGATGTTCGACTGGTAGAAGTTTTTGGAGTTCGCGGATTATCACCTGAAGAAGGAGTGAACTGCCCACGCCGCTCCAGGTTGTGGGCGGTTGATGGCGAGCGCGGAATTTCAGGGTTCGCGCTTGGGAGCAAACTCCACGAATCGACTTTCGCCGGGCGGAATTGCCAGGTTAACGCTTTCACCCTGCGCCAGAGCACCTACGGTTTCCCATTCCGTGGCCTGTTTCCAGGCGAAGCGCGGAGTGAGTTTCACGCGGGCGATGACTTGCTGATGAACGACCGCGGGCTTACTGCCTTCCTTCACGACGCCGTCGTTGTTGATCACTTCGATCACCCAGCCATTCTGGTTGCGGTTGATCTGGTATTGCACCGGATCCCCGGTCAGGCCGATGGGCAGCGTGTCGGTTTCGATCTGGCGCAAGCGTTCGCGGGAAATCGCGGCGGATCGCTGGGTGTCGGGATTAATCCATGGCTCCAGCACTTCGATCATGGTGGTCTTATCCAATTTTGCGAACAGCTCCGGCCCGAGCGCTTCCACATGACGCGGGTGCAGAAGAATCCGGCTCCCGCCCTCGGCGGCTGTCACCAATTCATGGACGAAGAACTTGGAGAACTCGACTTAATGATAGGAATTTGCTTTTTCGCGGATTGAAGGGAGCGTAGCCGTACGGGGTCAGGGCTTCAACACAAATGTCCGGCAAAAATGGCCGCCGGCTCAACGTTCTGGTCCGATT
>VFZW01000460.1 GCA_016871055.1 Acidobacteriota bacterium | reverse complement strand
ACGATTTTGGCGCCTCTTGCTTGATCCGCGGAGTTTCCGGAGCATTCGCCCGCTCAAGTTCCGAAGTTTCGCACAGAGATCCGTGCCCTGGGTGGCCTTGGGGTGCGGCGGATCGAGTTTTCGGACCATACTGGATGCCGGAGTCGACGCAACCCATTGAAACGGTAGCGCCTGTAGCACATGGTAGCAAATCAGCTATGCCCGGCGTAAGTTGCTGATTTTGCGAGTGCAAACGCCTGCGGAGTAAGTTCGGCGCCTTAATCGATCTTCTGGGCGGTAATTCGCGCTTCCTGGATTTGGTTGTAGATCTTGCGCAATGCCTCAAGGGACGCCCGGAGCCGGCGAATTTCCGCAAACTCCCGCTCCGCGCCCTCCCGATTGCCGGCGCCTTGGTAAGCTCGCGCCAGACGATAGCGTGCCACATCGCTATTCGGCTCTAACTCTACTGCTTTCTCCAGCAAGCGAATCGCCTGAACAGGCTCCCCCAAAGCGAGATGGGTCTTTCCGGACGCAATCAAAGCATCGGGAAACGATGGCTGGAGCGTCAGCGCCCGCGTGAAGTGACTGAGCGCCTCCTGCGGCAGATTTCTTAACCAATGGAGTTCACCCAGTTGGTACTCCGCGGCAGCATCGTTTGGGTTGATGCTAAGTTCCAGCCGGAAGTGCTCCTCCGCTTCGCGTCGTGTGCCGTCATCCATCGAGAGATTCATGAGCGCCACTCCTAACGTGCGGTGTAGCCCTGGCAGGCGAGGCTCGATCTCGAGTGCTTTCCTGTATTGCGTAACAGCCCCCGCAAAATCACTATCGCTTTCGAGAAACTCCCCACTCAACTGATGGAGGCGGGCTGAATTGGGCGCCACCTTCACCAAGCCCGCGACTGCGCGCGCACCCAGCGACGCGTGCATGCGATATGAGAAGTAGAGAACCTCGACGTTGTCCGGATAGAGCCGCTCCAGCTCTCCTACTGCGCTTTGCAGGCAGCTTAGGTTATTCGTACGCTGGCAGGCATCCCCGAGCAAAAGACCCGCTTCCAGCTTCCATTCTGTGTTGATCGGATTCTGGAAACCCTTCTGCAAGAGTGGAAGAGCTTGTTCGATCCTTCCGCTCCGTGCCAGGCTCATACCCAAGAATGCGGCCGCCCCCTTCAATCCTGGTTTGAACTGAAGCGCCTTTTCGAATGATGCGATGGCATCTCGATACTGCCCCTGGGCATACTGCACCGTGCCCAGATTGGCCAGCGCCTCCGCCGACTTTGGGTCCACACGCAAGATGTTCTGGAACTCGCGGGCGGCTTCCGGGTAACGTTTGGCCGCAAGCGCCTCCTGCGCCAATCGGTAATGCGCTTGGATGGCGGATTGTGGCGTTGCTTGGCTCGTGCGCCCACCTGGCTGGGCCGCCATACATATGGCGGCGCCAAGAAGGAGCACCCCTGGCCGGACTACCACCGCAAACGGACCCCGAATTGCATACGGCGCATCGGGGTAGTTCCCGCACCGCCGAATCTCTCCGAACCCGCGAGACCGAAAATCCGCCCCGCTACCGGGCTATCCACCTGGTTATTCGGCAAGGCAAGATTGGCGTGGTTAAAGAGGTTGAAATTCTCCCACCGAAGTTCGAGCACCTTGCTCTCCAGGAATTGGATATCCTTCCCGAAGGCCCAGTCCGCGGTGACCATCTTGGGCCCGCGGATGATGTTTGTTCCCGCATTCCCCAAACGGCAGCATTGCGGCACGGTAAAGCCTGCCGGGTTATACCAGCGGCGCCGGTCCGGGCGGTCGACGGCGAAACCGCCCGTAATATCGGGCCGTTGCCCGAAGTCGCCGTTCAACGTCGTGTTATTGCTCACAACAGGTGTAAACGCAAATCCGGATTGCGCTGTGGTCACTCCATGGAACTTCCATCCTCCCAAGACCGCTTGGCGCGCTCCAGTAGCGGAAGATCCCCAACGCATGCCTTGGCCATAGGGAAGCTCCCATGAGTGCGACAGCACGTACGACACTGCCCGATCATATTGAGACAAGCCGCGTCCACTTTGGCGGAAGGCCGGATTGGGGGCATCACGCGCGTCAATCGCCTTTGACCATGTGAACGCGGAGTTAATGGAGTAACTCTTGCTAAAGCGCTTCTCGGTTACCCATTCGAGCCCATGATAAGAAGAATTCTCGCAGTTACAGCCATTCTGGATAGTTGTGTCGAGGCCGAATGTTGCGAAGTAAGGGCGGCGCGGCAGCAACGCTCCGATGCCGGGCTGCGCGGCATTCACATTCAGAGTGCGGAAAAGCTGCCGTCCCACATTGCCGACGTACGCCACCGAAACTCGAAGATCCGGGCCGAGTTGGTGTTCTATGCTCAGGTTCCAGGAATCTACATACTCGCTCTTGTTGTCGTAGGGGCGGCTTTTCAGCAGCTGTCCGCGGGGCGCTTTCAGCACGCCATTGGACGGAAACGCCGGCGGCGCCGCGGTCGGCGGGCCCTGCTCGATCGGGAATATCGCCGAGCGAATGTTCGCTTGCGATATCGTTTGTTGTGTCGCGATAGGGTAAGTCGAGGCCAAGAAGTAGAAGCCGCCGCCGTAATTGGAAATGAAGAAGCTACGGCCAAACCCCGCCCGGATCACGGTTTTTGAGGCGACCTTGTAGGCGAGACCAAGTCGAGGAGCGAAGTTGTTGTAATCGGGTTTGACGTTCGCGCTCCGGCTGATATCGCCAAGTCCGGCCAAAAGCAAATTCCCGGAATTCAGATCGAAGTTTACGATGCCCCCCGGATTGCGGGCCGTGTCGGGCCCTATGTAGTCGTAACGCGCGCCATAGTTGAAAGTGAGTTTGCTCGTCGCGCGCCACGTGTCTTGGAAATAGACCGCATTCCGGTTCATCAGCTCCGACGTGTAGCCGGTCAGTACCGCGCGGTCGAACGATGTTGGCATGCCCAGGAGAAACGTCGCGGTTCCCAACCCGGATCCCGCCACTTCATTCGTTCCGGTCACGCCCGGCGCGAAAACAAAGTTGCCGCGAGTGCTGGCATTTACCGCAATGAAATCGAAGCGATTGCGGCGCATGTCGAAGCCCCAACGAAGCTGGTGGTTGCCACGAATATTGGTCCAATTGTTCACTAGCTGGTACCCCGTCGTCCGATCCAGGCGCGGAATTCCCACGCCGCTCAGAATGCCCATGAACCAGCTGCCGACCGGTCCCTGGACATTCATTCCGGCCAGCCCCTGTGTCAGCACGTCGTTTGAATTGATGCCCGGAATCCCAACCTTGTCGTTGGTCTTCAGACCGGCATCGGCTTGATACCCGTTCAACCGGAAACGCAAGAAGCCCGCCCGCACTTCCGTGAGTAAGTTAGGATTGAACACACGCGTGTAGTTCACCGCTGCCTGTTGGCTCCGGTAATCTCCCAACTGAGGGCTGAGGCTTCCAGCGGCCAATCCGCCAGCTTCCTTTCCGAAGATGGGAGGATTGTCCAGGTGCGAGCCAAAATAGGTGTAGCGGGCAAAAAGCTTATTCGAGTCCGAGATATTGTAGTCGTAGCGGACATCTGCCTGATTGGTATCTTGGATGACCGTGCCGAATCCCGCGAAGTTCACATCCGTGACTTGGCCGAGATTTGCCTTGGGCAAAATGTTGATCAGATTCCGGGCTACCGGACTGATCCTGCTGCTGGGAATCGCATTGTTCGGAAATTGCGTCCGGCCGGAACCCGTGCCATCCCCGGACAGCGGATCGAAAACACGCGTACTCACCCCGCTGAAATCACCTACGCGGAACGCGTCGTTGGGGACGGTGGCCGTCCGGCGTCCACCCTGCCGGGCGCGCGTACCCTGATAATCTCCGAAAAAGAACATCTTACTGCGGCGAATGGGGCCGCCGATGCTCCCCCCGAATTGGTTCCAGTTGAACGGCGCGGCGCCAAAGCCCTTGCCATCCTTCCCCGTGCCCGGCAGCTTTTCCGTAAAGGGATCGGCTGCGAAGCTAGCTTTGTTCCGGTTGAACTCGAAGAGCGAACCATGTAGGTTGTTGGTCCCGGAACGCGTTACATATTGCGCCACCATGCCCGCGGACGCGCCAAACTCCGGGTCGTAAGAGGCTGTTGTCACCTTCATCTCCTGCACGGAGTCCTGATTCGGTACGATTACCTGAAATCCGCTGAAGCAGCAGGCCGTGTTCGTTATGCCATCGATTTCATACTCGTTGTTGCCAAAGAACTGTCCGTGTACGATTGTCCCGTTAAATTCGGATGGATTCTCCCCGGCGCCGATTTGGAATGAATTCTGAATGACGCCCGGGATCGTGTTGTACAGCTTGCTGAGGTTCCGGCCCAAAGTGGGCAGCTCACGCAGTTGCTGCTCGGAGATGTACTGCCCCACATCCGTTTTTTCGCTTTTCAGGATCGGCGGGGCGCTGCTGACCGTGACGGATTCCGTCACGGCGCCGAGCTCCAGATGAGCATCGCTTCGCACGGTCGAGTCAATGCGGAGGACAATCCCCTCTTGGACAAAGCGCCGGAAGCCGGTAGCTTCGATCGAGAGCCGGTAGTCTCCTGGCTGCAGGTTGGTAATGACGAATCGCCCCGTTTCATCGGTCGAGCGAACAGTTTGGACACTCGTTCCCAGATGAGTCGCGCTGACGGTTGCGTTCGCTACCGCGGCCTTCGAGATGTCATAGACGTAACCCGTTATGGTTCCACTGACCGACTGCGCGTGGATAAGCGAACTAGCACAAAGAGCAACGGCGAGCAGAGCAGCGATCCGGACAAATCTGGTAAGCATGACGCAC
>VFZW01000459.1 GCA_016871055.1 Acidobacteriota bacterium | reverse complement strand
TTCGCTCTAGCCGCGCGCGCCGACGGCAGCGCCGCCGCAGTTAACGCAACAGCAGCCAATACCCCAAGCGCCGCCGCGAGCACTGCCGTGTCGATGCCGCTGTAGCCGAACAACTGTGCCTCGATCGCCTTGGCCGCCGCGTATGCGCCGGCAAGCCCCGTCACGCCTCCTGCCGCCAGCAAAATCACGACCTCGCGACTCACCAGCCCGACGATGTTCGCGCGCGTCGCGCCCAGCGCCATGCGGATCCCGAATTCGCCCGTGCGCCTCTCGGTGAGGTAACTCAAAACGCCGTAAAGTCCGATGGCGGTGAGAACCAGAGCCAGCAACCCAAATGCCGCCGATAGCCGCGAAACCAGGCGATCCGTCGTGATCGAATCTGCAACGGTCTTCTCCATGGGTTGAATGCCCGTCACCGGCAGGCCCGGGTCGATCTGCGCGACCAGCGGCCGGAAGGATTCGCTCACGCTCCTGGTCGAACGCACATAAAAACTCGCGCGCGACGCACGTGGCGCCCCCTTCATCGCCTGCTCGTACGAAAGGAAAAACGCCGGGTCGGTCTTCTCGCGCAGGTCCAGGTGCTTCACGTCTTCGGCGACGCCGCCGATCTCAATATCCAGCGGCCCGCCGCTGCCTCGCGACATGTGCCGGCCGACGATGTTCTCGCCGTTCTTCATGAATCGGCGCACGAACGCCTGATTGACAACGGCCGCCTTCGGCGCATCCATCGTGTCGCGATCTTCCAAATCGCGGCCGGCGATGATCTTTGTTCCCATGGTCCTCATATAGGCGGGTCCGGCGGCGATGATGAGCACATCCATGTTCTCTTCCGGTCCGTGTCGATAGCCCTCGACTTCGACGTTAGTGCCTGACGAAGAATGCGATAGCGGCCCAGCATCGGCCAGCGACACCGAAGTGACTCCTGGCATCGCCAGCAGTCTCGCGCGCAGATCGCGCAGCACCGGCGCTGCGCGCGCCGGATCGTAGCCGGCCGTTCCCGGACTGATCACAAACGACGCCAACTCACGCGCATCGAACCCCGGCACAACTTTCGCAGACCGGTACCGCCCGCCAAGTCGCCCGCCCCGATTACATCGGCGGCCCGGTCTACTTGGACGACTACCGCTCCACCCTCCGCTACCTGAACGCGCCTTCCTTTGCGCTAGTGCCGCTCCACCCCGTGTCCCGCGCCGGTATTCGTCCCGGCAACGTCGGCAACAACGCCATCCGCGAACCCGGCGCCATCACCTTCAACGTCGCCATCAGCAAGGAGTTCTCCATCAACGAGCGCATGAAATTCCGCCTCGGTTTGGACGGCTTCAACTTCTTCAACCACACGAACCTAAGCGGCCTGGTCACCAACGTCAACAATCGCTTCTTCGGCGAGTTGCAAGGCACCGGCGGCGCGCGCCTCATGCAGATCAACGCGCGGCTGACGTTCTAAGCGGGGCGTCTCTCAAGGCCCCATCTTTCCTGGCCTGGACGTTCTTCTTGAAGTATGCGAGCCGATTCCGGTCGGATGATTCAAAATCGGCTCGTTCTCCCGCGGTTAGCGCCTTCTGATGGCGAGCTTCTCTTCCGGCGTGTACTCCCTCGATTGCTTCCTCGGGCGTTCTCTCCCTTACCTTGCTGAGAGAACGCCTGATCGACTGGGAGTTGGCTCTCCCGGCGCGCGACGCAGCACTCAGCTACGCAAGCGAGTATAGTTTCGGAAGAACTCGGCTCAGACCTCGGCAATGCCTGCTATATGGAAGGGAGAACGCCATGACGGGTCAGGTAATTTCGCGCTACCACATCTTGGAGAAACTCGGTCAAGGCGGAATGGGGGTCGTCTACAAGGCTGAAGACTCCAAACTCAAACGTTTCGTGGCCCTCAAGTTCCTGCCCGCGGATGTGCTCGACGACTCTGAGCAGCGGCGGCGTTTCCTTCAGGAAGCCCAGGCCGCAGCCGCTTTGTCACACCCCAACGTTTGCGTTGTTTACGAGATTGACGAACAACACGGTTTCATCGCGATGGAACTGCTGGACGGCGAAACGGTCGCCGCCAAAATTGCCCGCCGCCCGCTTCCGCTCCCGGAAGCGCTCGACATCGCCATTCAAACCGCGCTCGGCATGCAGGCGGCGCAGGAGCGCGGCATCGTCCACCGCGATATCAAACCGGGCAATCTGATCGTCACACAGCGGGGCGTTGTCAAGATAATGGACTTCGGACTCGCGCGACTCATCGAGCAGAGCCGCCTGACTAAGACCTCCACCATCTTGGGCACTCCGGGCTACATGTCTCCCGAGCAGGTTCGCGGCGAACCTGTCGATGCCCGGTCCGACCTCTGGTCGCTCGGTGTCGTGATCTACGAGATGGTCACCGGTCAGAGACCCTTCAAGGGGGAATTGGATCACGCGATCAGCTACGCCGTTGTCAACGACCAACCGGAACCGCTTAGCGCCCTTCGCTCTGGGATTCCCCTCGAACTGGATCGGATCGTGACCAAGCTGCTTTCCAAAGACCAGTCGCAACGATACCAGCACGCCGACGATCTCATGGCCGATTTGCGCCGCCTTGCCGCGGACCTGCCTGGCTCACGCCCGGCGCCGCGCCCCCAAACCCCAGCCCGAGTCGGCCTTGGCCAAACTGTGGCAGTAGCCTCGGCGTGCCTATTGCTGGGTGGTGGCGTGACCGCCTTCGTCGCGAGCCAGCGCGCGGCCAAGGAATTGCCCCGTCCCGTGGTCCGGTTCGTGCTCCCCTTCGAAGAGGGCGAGTTCATCCCCCCATCCCTCAATAACGCTCTCGCCCTGAGCCCGGATGAATCCCAACTCGCCATTCGTTGTGTACGCGCTGGTGAGATCAAGTTCCGCTTACGCCCTCTGAGCAAATTGCCATCGCGCATCATCAACGACAACCTAGTCATGGGCACCCCCTTCTTCTCCCCCGATGGCGCCTGGATGGGCTTTATCAATGACACCACTGGTGGTTTATACAAGTTACCGATGGCGGGCGGCGCCTTCCAGAAGCTCCTCTCGTGGGAATCGTTCGGCGGAGGCGCTTGGGGGCCGGACAACCGCATTTATTACGTGCCAAGTCTGCCCGGGGGCATCGTCAGCACGAACGCTGACGGAAAAGACCCGCAAGAGGTTGTTAAAGTCGATATCGAGAATGGAGAGCGCCTGATCAAGCACCCGGTCGTAACTGCCAGCGGCAGAACAATTCTCTATACTGCTACAACGAAGGACGCCGAATCGTTCAACGATGCCCGCATTGTCGCCTTCAACCTCAAAACGAAGCAGAGGAAGGTCCTTGTCGAAGGTGGCATGTATGCTCGCTACGCCCCGCCGGGCTACCTTATATTCGCAAAGAATGGGAGTATCTTCGCCGCGCCATTTGACGAAGACAGTATGTCCTTGCGCGCCATGCCGGTCCCGGTAATCGATCGCGTTTTTATGAGCACCTCCACGGGGCAGGCTTACTACAATGTCTCGGCGCAGGGAGATCTCCTCTATGCGGATGGGCCGGTGGAGGGCGGCAAACGGTCGCTCGCCTGGGTTGACAGGGCAGGTCGGGAGACCCCGATTGACTTGCCGCAGCGATCCTACCTTCATCCAAGAATCTCTCCGGACGGGCGCAAGATGGCCATCGAAGTGGAGGGCGCAAACCACGATTGGCACATCTACGATTTCGATACGGCGATTCTCACCAAGATGTCCACTGACGGGACCAGTCATTGGCCGTCCTGGTCGCCAGATGGGAAAACCATCAGCTTCCGCGGCGGTACGATGGGTCGCTTTGCCATGTACACCATGCCCAGTGACCGGAGCGGAGCAGTTACTCCTCTCAGCCAGGAAAAACCACCGGACGTTTTCCAAAGCCCGGTCAGTTGGTCGGGAGATGGCAAGTATCTCAGCTTTGAACAAGGCGACCCTTCCAAGGGGGTTGGCGTATATGCGTTGCCGCTCGGCGCTCGCTCCGCCCCCATCCCGATATCCGTTGGCGTTTTTCGGAGCGGCTCGGCCAAGTTCTCTCCGGACGGTCGCTGGGTTATCTTCTGCACCAATGAGTCCAAACGCCCCGAAGTTTACCTGCAGCCCTTTCCAGGGCCCGGACCCAAGATCCAGATCTCCTCGGATGGCGGCACTGACCCTATCTGGAGCCGCAATGGCCGCGAGATCTTCTATCGAAATGGTGACAAGATGATGGTCGTCGACGTAACCACAGCACCAGCCCTCCGGAACGGGCGGCCGCGAGTCTTGTGGTCGGGCCACTACTCCCACGGGATGAGCTCATCCTGCGGTCCCCCAGGCCTCAGTTCCTCCAACTATGATGTCTCCCACGACGGACAGCGCTTCCTCATGGTGAAGGATGCGATGCAGGATGTCGTGTCGCGGCAAGCGGTGGTCGTTGTGGGATGGTCCCGGGAATTGGAAAAGAGCCTGACGGCTCAATGACAATCGAACTTGCCACGAAGCGGAACTGATAAAGCGAGGTCGCTACACGGCCGCGACCGCAATAGCGGGGACGTCACGGCCCCGTGCGCAGCGACTTGCCTAATCCGAAGTTCCCCCGCCGATAAGCAGTAGTTTTCACCGCAAGGTTCTCAGACAGCGTGGGTTGCGCGTTTTTTGCCTTGTTCTGTATACCCATGTAAATACTCGTATATGTATTTACACGTAGCGCCTATTGTTGCATACTGTTACCATGTACGTGGAAACCGTGCCGAACCGCTCCTCGCCTCCCGCGATTCTGCTCCGCACCGCTTTCCGCCAAGGCAAAAAGATCGTCAAGCGCACGCTCGCCAATCTTTC
>VFZW01000458.1 GCA_016871055.1 Acidobacteriota bacterium | reverse complement strand
GGCGCACCTACAAGTACTATGTCACCGCCTTCGGCAAAGACGTTGTCGCCACCGCCCTCAAACTCCGGGAGCTCGTCATCATCCCTCAACTGGCTTCCGGCTTCGCCACTTCATGATTTCCTGCCAAAAAATGTCAAAATCTTATTGGATAGATACTAAAGGAATCCACCTAGGCAGCCGATAGACCATTTGTAAAGGAGATCCACCCTTATGAGCGACATGACCCTCCCCTCCCCCCGAGCCGAAGCGCAAGAGTTGGCCCAGACCAATCGCCGCCTGAAGACCGCCATCCTCGGCATGGTCCTCCTCACTGGCCTGATCGCCTGCATGAGCTACCTCGCCGGCCGCACGGTTACGCAAATGAAGATGGAAACGGTCACGCCCACGCAGACCGTGATCAACCCGCCGCCGCTGGTCATCGAACCGAAGACCAAGCCCGCGCCCGTGGTCGCAATCGCGCCGTTCCAGGCCGCTCCCACCCAGCTTTTCTGGCAGGTCGGCATCGTCAAGCCCGAGGAATCGCATATTCAAGATCTGCTCCAGGCCCGCGGCTACGCCTTTAAGCTTGCGCCTTTTGAAGACACCCGCAATTTTCGCGTGTTGGTCGGACCGGTGACCAATCCGCAGGAACAGGCAACGCTCGACGCGCGCCTCACCTCCGACGGTCTGCAACATTTTCTACGGCGCAACTAGGCAACTGTAGTTTTTCTCGATCCATTCCCTCATCGACTCGCCCCAACGCTCGCGTTGGGGCGTTTTTTTGTCCCTATACATAGCACGATTGCGCTTCTTGTTCTGGGCGCGGTCATTTCGAATCGCCCGCGCTCGGGAGGGACTATGTCATTCCGAATCGCGGTCCTGTGTCTCACATGGGCAACGGCGTTTTCGTTACCGGGAAGTGATGGATTCGAATTGCGTGTCACCCAAACAGCCACGACGATCTCCCACTGGGAAGCGGTCGCGTATTGGCAGCTTGCCGCCACGATCCTGATTGCCGCGTTAGGTGCAACGGTCACGGCAATTCAGGCAGCGCGAGCCAGTGGAGCAAGAGGCTGACGATCATTCTCGGCGCCGCCGTAACGGTCGTCACGGTGGGAGCGAACACCTTTTTCCCCGCGGACTACCGCTCCATTCGCAGAGCCGTCGTCGAAATGAAACAAGCTCATTACACGCTCCGCGACCTTCGCGAGAGCATTCTACAGACTGCCGACCCACACATTCGAAACTCCGAGACCAGCGCCTTCCACAAACAATTCGCGATCTTCAACGGAATCGAGTCCAAGCTCCTTAGCGGCCAATCTGTGAATCTAATTCCCGTGGTACACGCACAGACTGCCTCCGGCCCCGCCTGGGTCGCGGCGCCGCCCGCCAGTTCCAAGGACACGCTCTACTTTGTCGGGTCTGCTTCCGGCCCCACCTACACACAGGCGAGGGAGGCGGCTATCGCCCAAGCCACGCGGCTCGGCGCGGTACAGGTCAATTCCTCGAAAGCACTCGCTCCTGGAATCGCCGAATATCTTCAGCACTACGCTACGGTCGCTGATACCTATTACGTGCGCGATGCCCAGACCCGCACGTACAACTTCCACGTATTGCTGAGAGCCAGCGCCGATATCACTCTCCTCGACACTGCGCAGTTCGTTCGTACCGGCAAGTCTCTTCGGCTTAAGAAACTCCTTGTCTTACAGGATGGCGACAACGGCCCAACCGAATGGGCTTTCGATATCTTCGTCGACAATGCCAAGGCCGCAAGCATCGCGCCGAGGAAGTACGACAACAAGAACGAGTCCTCTCCCGTACTCGATTGGCCCCTCGTCACGGTTCCCTTGGATAAGCCGGCCAACATTGAAATTCGCGGCTACCGGCCCGGCGCGCCGTCGATAAAGACGAGCGGAAGTATTACGATTCAACCGAACGGCGAGATCAAGGTCGTACCGGTGCGCAATTTGATTCCGCTGCGAGGCAGCTTCGACTTCACTGTTTACGCCTATCCATAGGGAAACGCTATCCTGTATGTTTACGCATGGGTAACATCCTTCAGTCCCTCCCTATCGGACAAAACGTCGGTATTGCATTTTCCGGCGGCCTCGACACCTCCGCCGCCATTTATTGGATGCGCCAGAAAGGCTCCATCCCCTACTGCTACACCGCCAATCTCGGCCAGCCCGATGAACCCGATTACGACGCCATTCCGCGCCGCGCCCTCGAGTGCGGCGCCGAAGTCGCGCGCCTCATCGATTGCCGCAAACAGCTCGTCCGCGAGGGCTTCGCCGTTCTGCAATGCGGCGCCTTTCACATCACCACCGGCGGACTGCCTTACTTCAACACCACACCCATCGGCCGCGCCGTCACCGGCACGCTCCTCGTCCAGGCCATGAAGGACGACGGTGTCAACATCTGGGGCGACGGATCCACCTATAAGGGCAACGACATCGAGCGTTTTTACCGCTACGGATTGATGGTCAACCCGTCGCTCAAGATCTACAAGCCTTGGCTCGATCAGACCTTCATCGACGAACTCGGCGGCCGCAAGGAAATGTCCGAACTCCTCGACAAGGCGGGCCTCGCCTACAAAATGCCCAAGGAGAAGGCCTACTCGACCGACTCCAATATCTGGGGCGCGACCCACGAAGCCAAGGACCTCGAATTCCTGAACAAAGGCATCCGCATCGTCGAGCCCATCATGGGGACGGCGTTCTGGAAATCCGATGTCGACGTCAAAGCCGAAGAAGTCACCGTGACCTTCGAAGAAGGCGTGCCCGTCGCCATCAACGGCCGGTCGTTCGAGAATCCCGTCGACCTCATTCTCGAAGCCAACCGCATCGGCGGGCGTCACGGCCTCGGCATGTCCGATCAGATCGAAAACCGCATCATCGAAGCCAAGAGCCGCGGCATCTACGAAGCCCCCGGCATGGCCCTGCTTTTCCTCGCCTACGAGCGCCTGGTCACCGGCATTCACAACGAGGGAACCATCGAACAGTACCGCGACATGGGACGCCGGCTGGGCCGCCTGCTGTATGAAGGACGCTGGTTCGATCCGCAGTCGATGATGCTCCGCGAAACGCTCCAACGCTGGGTCGCGCGCGCTGTAACCGGCGAAGTCTCGATCGAACTCCGCCGTGGCAACGATTACTCCATCCTCGACACCAAGAGCCCGAACCTGACCTACCACCCCGAGCGCCTCTCAATGGAAAAGGTCGAGGGCGCATTTACGCCGCTAGACCGCATCGGCCAGCTCACCATGCGCAATCTGGACATCACCGACTCGCGCGAAAAACTCATCGTCTACGCCAAGGGCGGGCTGCTCGGCCCGGCCGGCACCATCGTTCCGCAACTCGAGGAGTAGCGGGTGCGCGAACTTCCATTCGCATTGCCGCCGACCGTCTCGAACGGCACGCCGCCCGTGTGGACCGGCGACGGTTTCGATATCGGCGGCGAACGGCATTCCATCGCCTGCTACTGGGCCGAGGCGCTCGGCTGGACCGATGAGCTTACGGCGTTTCACGAAAACGAAACCGGCGAACATCACTATATCGATAGAGCCTCGCGGCGGCATGCACTGAATGCGATTAAGCGGCACGTGACCGCGAAGGACCCGGTGATCATGGACATCGGTTGCAGTTCGGGCTTCATGATCGCCGATCTTCGCCGCGAACTACCGAGCGCCCGCGTGCTTGGCAGCGACGTTGTGCTCGGTCCGCTGCGGGCGCTGGCGAAGAAGTATCCCGACCTGCCGCTGCTGCAGTTCGATCTGACCGATTGCCCGGTGCCGGCCAATTCGCTGGACGCGACCATTCTGTTGAACGTGCTCGAGCACATCGAAAAACACGAACTGGCCGCGCGGCATGTTTTCCGTATTCTGAAGCCCGGCGGCCTCGCGGTGATCGAACTTCCCGCGGGTCCGGAGTTGTACGACGTGTACGACAAGCAGTTGCGGCACTACCGCCGCTACAAGCTGCCGGAGTTGAAGGCGATGCTCGAAGGCGTGGGGTTTGAAATCGCCGGCGCGTCGCATCTCGGCTTCTTTCTCTACCCGGCCTTTGCGTTCGTCAAGAAGCGCAACCGGAAGTACCTGAGCCTGCCCGATGAAGAACAGCGCAAGATCGTCAAGGGCAATATTCAGACGATGAGTTTTTCACCGCTGATGAACGGCATTATGGCCGTTGAAGAGGCGCTGCGGTACTCGCTGCCCTTCCCGGCCGGCATCCGGTGTCTTGCGCTGGCGCGCAAGCCCGGGCGCGGATTTTGAATCTTCAACTGGAAGCGCTACGGTACTGCGGAGCTCCGGAAACTCGCACCTCCGAGGGACGCGCGGTACCGCCCAAGTTTCTGGCGCTATTGACCGCGGCCTGCCCCGCGGTTAGCGGCTCAAAACGGTGTGGAACCACTTTGTCGAACTCACGCTTCCGTTGATTACGCCTGAGAACACGATCTATGCTCGATGCCCAATGGACCGGAGCCTGTCGATCGGCGAGTCCGGCGGCAAGTGATGTAGGAGCGGTCCCGTATCTCGGCTTCTCGGCTAGCGGGAGTTTACTGCGAAGCGGCCAAGCAGACCTCTAAGCCAAAGATTTTCCGAGGGTTAGAGCGGCAAGGGTGTATTACCCACGTTGGGTACTACACAGCGCCTCCAAGCCGAGAGCGTCGGCGAGAGCGTGCTGCGATAGGGATTGTTTGGACAAGACGGTGGCGACGCGGTTAGGCCCTTTTTCTCCTTGGGGCGGGTAGAGGAGAACAAATTGCTGGACGGTACGCAGTTCGTCGAGAAGTTGCTCGACCGACAGGCCGGGCCAAGCCGCTTCGGCCTGTTTGTGGACAAACT
>VFZW01000457.1 GCA_016871055.1 Acidobacteriota bacterium | reverse complement strand
ATTACATCCTTGGCACCAAGGGCCAAGCGATTATCGGGCGCGGGCCGAATCCGCGCATCGTCGGCGCCAATGAGTGGACCTACAGCGGGCAGAAGTACGACATGTACCAGCGCGAACACGACATCCTGTTCCAGGCCATTCGCAAAGGCGAAGTGCTGAACGACGGCGACCGCATGTGTTCGTCGACGATGCTCGGCATCATGGGCCGCATGGCGGCCTACACCGGCCAGCAGATCACCTGGGAACAGGCGCTGAATTCGCAGGAGCGCATCTTCCCGGAGAACCTCGATTGGAACGGCAAGCTCGACGTGCCGCCGCTGGCGCTGCCGGGCAGGACGCGGTTCCTGTAAACCATGCGAATCCTGCTCCTCCTCGCGCCGGCCCTGTTTGCCCAGGTCGATTTCAACAAACAAATCCGGCCGGTACTGGAGAAACACTGCACGACATGCCACGGGCCGGATCGCGCGTTGGGCGGGCTGCGTTTGTCGACGCGGGCCCTGGCCGCGAGGGCGATCAACATGGCCGAACCGATGAAGAGTCCGATGCTGTTGACGATGGATCGCGCGCCGGGGCAACCGCTGGCGATGCCGCCGGGCGGGCCGCAAATTTCCGAAGCCGAGCGCGCCGTCGTCAAGCAATGGCTGAGCGAAGGCGCGAAGTGGCCCGAAGGCGTCGAGATCGGCAAGCCGGCGGCGAAGCCGAAAGACGACCAGGCGCTTGCCGTCCGCATCGCCGCGAAGATATCGCCGGCGCCCGGCGCGTTCAACGCGTACAAACATACGATTCCGAATACGGTGATCTCCTACGAGATGGTTCCGGTTCCGGGCGGCGAATTCACGATGGGAACGCCCGAGGGAGTGAAGGGCCGCACGCCGGACGAAGGCCCGCAGCGCAGGCTGAAGGTCGAGCCCTTCTGGATGGGCAAGTTCGAAGTCACGTGGGACGAGTACCGGCTATTCATGTTTCAGAACCTCGCCAACGAGACGCTGGGCGCCGACTCGAACGTCGATGCGATCTCGCGGCCAACCAAGCCGTATGTCGAGATGAGCTTCGGTATGGGCATCACCGGGTTTCCCGCGATCTCGATGACGCAGCACGCCGCGAATAAGTACGCCCAGTGGCTGTCGGCGAAGACCGGACATTTCTACCGGCTGCCAA
Organism: Acidobacteriota bacterium; assembly: GCA_016871055.1. Lineage (GTDB taxonomy): Bacteria > Acidobacteriota > Terriglobia > Bryobacterales > Bryobacteraceae. Next base: position 3,673 of record VFZW01000457.1, on the reverse strand, counting down.
CCGAGGCCGAATGGGAGTACGCTTGCCGGGCGGGCGAGACCGAGACGGCGAATCTGAAGGACGTCGCGTGGTTCGGCGATGAGAAGTATCAACTCGTCGGCAAGAAGCAGCCGAACAAGTTTGGTATGTACGATCTGCTGGGTAACGTCGCCGAGTGGACGCTCGATCAATACGATCCGAAGGCGTATGCGAAGCCGCTGCCGGCGGGCGTTTTCGTGCCGTCGACGGAGCCCTATCCGCACGTCGCGCGCGGTGGCGGTTGGAGCGACGATGCGTCGCGCGTGCGCTGCGGTGTGCGCGTGGCGTCCGATCCGTCGTGGAAAATGCAGGACCCGCAACTGCCGAAATCGATCTGGTATCTGACCGATGCGCAGTTTCTCGGCTTCCGGCTGGTGCGTCCGCTGAAGACGCCCTCGGCGGCCGAGATGTTCCGCTACTGGAACAACGGTGTGGAGCGCGAATAGATTCGAAGCGGTGGAGCCGCACATGGGCACGCTCGTGGGCGTGACGCTCTACGCACGCAACCCCGCCGAGGCCCGCGCGGCATTTGAGCGCACGTTCGCGCGCATCGCTTTTCTCGATGCACTGCTCTCGGACTATCGCGCCGAAAGTGAAGTCTCGCGGTTGTCGACAACGCCGATGACAATCAGCGCCGAACTCGAAACGGTGCTGCGGTTCGCTCGCCGCGTGAGTGAGGCCTCGCAAGGCGCGTTCGACGTCACCGTGGGCCCGCTAACGCGGCTTTGGCGCGACAAGCGCGCCTTCACCGATGACGCCAAGGCGCTGGTGAACTGGCGCGATTTGCACCTTGAAAACGGTAAAGCCTGGTTCGCCAAACCGGGCATGCGCGTGGATTTGGGGGCGATCGGCAAAGGCTTCGCGGCCGATGAAGCCGCGCGCGCGGCGGGCGTTGCAAGCGTATTGATCGCGGCGAGCGGCGACATCGTCTGCCGCGAAGCGCCGCCCGGGGAGAAGGGCTGGCGCGTCGAGGCCGCGGGCAGAGTGTTGACGTTGCGGCATGCGGCGGTATCGACCAGCGGCGACTCGCGGCAGTTCTTCGAGCGCGACGGCAAGCGGTACTCGCATATCATCGATCCGCGCGCGGGCGCGGCAATGACGACGGAGCTGGAAGTCTCCGTCGTCGCGCGCAACGGTCTTACCGCGGATGCGCTGGCAACTACTCTGCGAGTTTCGGGCGATGCATCCGTACTGAAGCGCTTCGCCGCGCGCCGCATTTAAGACAGGCGCTCGAGCATGGCGCGGGTGATCTCGACGCTGGTTGGCCAGTGCCCTCGCCGCTGGCCCGCGTGCGTTGTGTAGTGATGGAGGCGTTCGGGGTCGGGTTGTACGGCGCGGCCATTCTCGATGAAGACAAGCCCAGCTTTGCTGGTAGGCATCCTCACGACGAACTCTTCCGCTTCAGCGAGCGCTTCGCGGAAGCGAAACATTACATTGACCGGATCAAGCGGCGGCTCTGAAGCGATGCGTTCGAAATCCGCGGCCGTGTAGCGGGCAACGCGACGGATCTCGTTGATGATTCCTTCGGGGGTGAAGCCGACGATCTTTCCAACCGTCGCCCAGATAGCTGCTCCGAGCGGCAATATCTTGGCGTGAATCGTCAGGAGGTCGACGACATCGCGCGGCTCTCGGCGGCCGCAGGCGGCACTGACTTTGTTCGTCGCGAGGTCGACGGGATGAAGGACATACCCAAAAGTCGAGTCGGGAACGGCGGGGAAGAAGCGGAAATCGCTATCGACGGCCCACTCGAGACGAGTTGCCTGCCCGCCGCGATCTACTGCGGCCGCATAGAACGTGGCCTCGCGGCGAAGCCACTTCACTTCGAAACCGTGGGCGATGAGCTCGGCGACATCGGACTCGGCGGCTTCCGCGACGCGCGCTTCGCGATCCTGAAAAATGTCGATGTCGGTTGAAAGGCGAGGCTCGCTCCGGTTGAGGGGTGTGCTTCCGGCAACATAACTCTCGGCGTCTCGATGCGATGCCAGAAGGCGCAGGATGTCGGACTGAAGACTAGTGAGCGACACGGCAAGCAGCCTCGATATCTTCGGCCAATTGCCGCGCCGCCAGGTCCCCTTCGACGCGAAGGCTCCACGTGATCGCAAGCGCGTCTTCGGGCGTTGGATCGGCGACGGGACGGCTGCTCCAAAGCGCGATTGTTCCGAAGCGCTCGAATGCTTGCCGATAGAGTGTTTTGTAGTCGGCGGCCATTCCTATAATTATCGGCGATTGGTAGCGCTCAATAGGGCGGGAGCATTCGGCGCAGGATGTGGACGATCACGACCAACGTGAAAAACGCGTTGCGGAGAAGCGTGTGCGCGAACGGGATCGAAGTGAAGTGTTCAACGCGGCCGCGCTCGGCGAGCTGACTCGCCAGTAATCGCATTCGCGCCACTGTTCGTGGCCACTCAACAAGCCCACCGAGCCAATCGCTGGGAAGTCCGGCCTCTCCGACTGTAGAGCCGACAATAGCCCCCGTTATGGCCCCGGTTGTATCGGTGTCGCCTCCGCATCGAACTGCCGCTGGTACGGCGGCACGGAAATCGTTAGGATGGCGCAGCCACGCGTGCAGTGCCACTGGAACCGTGTGGAAACAGTAGCCAGAGACGCCGTGATGTAGGCCCAACAAATCGGCGAAATGCTCGGTTGTTTCGCCACGTCCGGCGCTGCGCAGAGCGGCGTCGGTGAGCGCAAGGAACTCCGCGGCCCCGTCGCCTAGGGCTTCGGCGAGGGCTGACTGGAACGCCTGACCATCGGCGGGCATCGTTGCCGCAAGCGCAACGGCGAACGCCGCCCACTCGGCCTTGGGATCGGTATGTGTCAGCCGTGTCGATGACTGAACCAGAGCGCGCATGCGGGATCTGTCCTCACCACAGAAAGCGCCGATCAAAGCGCTGCGCATCGCCGGTCCATTGCCGGCCGAGAATACGCCAGAGCTTTTCGAAGAAATGCCGAACCAGAGCCGGATCACCGCCCGCAGCGTGGCGAACCCGACTCCGGCCGGCAATCCCGCGAGCCACCAACGCAGCCCCGCGGAGAGATAGCGCTCGAAGGCATCGGGCTCACCGGCGGATCGGATGAGTGCTTCCGCGACGAGGCAGGTGTGCTCCGTATCGTCGGAGACCATACCTCGGCCAAAAAAGAAACGGTGGCCCTTAAGTTCGCCCAAGACGCGGTGCTGGCGGCGGCGCGAGAGTCCTTCGGCAGGCAGGCCGATCGCATCGCCTAGCGCGGTGCCGAGAAGACAGCCGCCGATACTTGGTCCCATATATAGAGGAATTGACGGAACAGTTCGCGCAATCGTTGATCCGTGACAATCATGCGGTACGAAGCGAACGATACTCTTCGCCTTCCTTGCCACAGCCGCCACGTAATAGCTGACCGAACAGCAACGCGAAGAGGAACGCCGACGGCTGAAACAGCAGCAGGAAATCGCGAGCCAACAGTTGGACTGCGCGCTTCAAACCGAAGTTCCCCCGCCGATAAGCAGTAGTTTTCACCGCAAGGTTCTCAGACAGCGTGGGTTGCGCGTTTTTTTGCCTTGTTCTGTATACCCATGTAAATACTCGTATATGTATTTACACGTAGCGCCTATTGTTGCATACTGTTACCATGTACGTGGAAACCGTGCCGAACCGCTCCTCGCCTCCCGCGATTC
>VFZW01000456.1 GCA_016871055.1 Acidobacteriota bacterium | reverse complement strand
ACCCGCTCTTCGACGGCGGCCTTGGCCCGGGCGGATCGTCGAGCGTCATGTCGGCGCGCGTCGAAGAAGCAGCCAAGCGTTTCAAAATCAAAATCGACAAGCCGTTCGAATCTTTGCCGAAGGCGCAGCAGAAGATCCTGCTCGAAGGCGAAGGGACGTTTCCGGGCATCGTCAAAATCCTCGACACGATGTATCGCGACGGCCCCACCGGCGCGGCCGATTACCTCATGGGCTACATGTCGCCGACGACATGCCCAAGCTGCGATGGCCTTCGCTTGAAAAACACTTCGCTCGCTGTGCGTGTGAAGAATGTTTCGATCGCAGAGTTCACCAAACTCTCTCTCACGCGCGCGCTAGAATCGGCAAAGTCTTGGACATTCACCGAACGCGAAGAAATCATCGCCGGGCGCATCCGCGAGGAGATCGAACACCGCCTCGAGTTCCTGCTTGCCGTCGGACTCGACTACTTGAGCCTTCATCGCTCGGCCGCCACACTCTCCGGCGGCGAAGCGCAGCGCATCCGCCTCGCCACGCAAATTGGTTCGAAGCTGCGCGGTGTTTTGTACGTACTCGATGAGCCGTCGATCGGCCTGCACCCGCGCGACAACGATCGCCTGCTCGACACGCTCTGCAAACTGCGCGACCTCGGCAACACCGTGCTCGTCGTCGAACACGACGAAGACACGATTCGACGCGCCGACTACGTCATCGACCTCGGCCCCGGCGCCGGGCGTCTCGGCGGACACCTCGTCGCCGCTGGTCTGCCCAAGCAAATCACGAAGGCGAAAGACTCGCTCACCGGCCAGTATCTATCGGGCAAACGCCGCATCGAAGTGCCCGCCGCGCGGCGGCCCGGTTCGGGCAAGCATCTGGTCGTCGAAGGCGCGACGGAACACAATTTGCGCGACATCGACGTCGCGTTTCCGCTGGGCACGTTAACCGTCGTCACGGGCGTCAGCGGCAGCGGTAAATCGACGCTGATCAACGATATCCTCTACCGGTCGCTGGCCGGATCGCTCTACGGCGCACGCGCCGAAGCCGGCGCGCACCGCCGCATCAAGGGCATCGACCTCATCGACAAAGTCATCGAGATCGATCAATCGCCGATCGGGCGCACGCCGCGCTCGAACCCCGCTACTTACACAGGAACGTTTTCACCTGTGCGTGATTTATTCGCGATACTGCCCGAAGCGCGCGAGCGCGGCTACAAAGCCGGCCGCTTCAGCTTTAACGTCAAGGGCGGCCGTTGCGAAGCGTGCCAAGGCGACGGTCTCAAGCGCATCGAAATGAATTTTCTGCCCGATGTCTATGTGACCTGCGACGTCTGTCGCGGCCGCCGCTACAACGTCGAAACGCTCGCCGTGAAATACAAGGGCCATTCGATCGCCGACGTGCTCGAAGCGACCGTCGAGCAGGCGCTTGCAATTCTCGAGAACGTGCCGCAGTTGCAGCAGAAGCTGCAAACGCTGGTCGACGTGGGCCTCGGCTACATCCATCTCGGGCAATCCTCGACCACGCTCTCCGGCGGCGAGGCCCAGCGTATTAAGCTGGCCAAGGAGCTCTCGCGGCGGCAGACCGGGAAGACGCTGTACATTCTCGACGAACCGACGACGGGGCTGCATTTCGAAGACGTGAAGCGCCTGCTCGACGTGATCAACAAACTGGTCGACCTGGGCAACACCGTGATCGTGATCGAACATCATCTCGACATAATCAAATCGGCCGATTGGATCATTGATCTTGGGCCGGAGGGCGGCGAAAAAGGCGGAGCGATAGTGGCCGCCGGAACGCCCGAACAAGTTACGAAAGTGCGCAAGAGCCACACCGGGCAAGCGCTGGCAAAATACCTATGAGCATCTACAACATCAAGCCGATGGACTTCGCCAACCTGCGAACTGTCTCGCTGCATGGCCGTGGCGGCAAGGTCACACCCGATCTTTTCGCCAAGCCTATTTCGAACGACACGTCGATGAACGCCTTCGTCGACAGCCTGCCGAAAATCCTCGCGGCCGATACGCTGCGCGCCGTGGCCGAAAAACTCCACGCCGCGAAAACAAAGCGGCGAGCGATTCTCTGGGGCATCGGCGGGCACGTCATCAAGGTCGGCCTCGCACCGGTGCTGCTCGATCTCGCCGACCGCGGCTATCTCACCGGCCTTTCGATGAACGGCTCGGCGTCGATTCACGACTACGAAATCGCGGTGGCCGGGCACTCGAGCGAAGACGTCGAAGCCGTGCTGCCCAACGGCAGTTTCGGCTCGGCCGAAGAAACGGGCCGCGACTTGAACGAGGCCATCCGCGGCTCGATCGCCGCAGGCACCGGCATGGGCGAAGCCATCTGCGCGCGCATCACCGAAAAGGCCGATCCGCGCTTCGCACCCGCGAGTCTGCTCTGCGGCGCGTATGCGCGAAAGATCCCGGTCACGGTACATGTGGCCATCGGCACCGACACACTGCACACGCACCCCGCCGTCGACGGCGCATCGATCGGCGCGGCTTCGCATCGCGATTTTCGACTGCTCTGTGAAATGGTGCGCGGCCTCGACGACGGCGGCGTTTACGTCAACGTCGGCTCGGCGGTTGTGATGCCCGAAGTGTTCTTGAAAGCGGTGTCGGTAGTTCGCAACCTCGGCCACTCGCTGCGTAGTTTCACGACGGTCAACTTCGATTTCATTCAGCACTACCGGCCCAGCGTTAACGTCGTCAAGCGCCCGCACGCCAACGCGGGCGGGCAAGGCTACGCGCTGACGGGGCATCATGAGATTATGATTCCGCTGCTCGCCGCAATGCTTGTCGCCAAGGACGGCCAGTGAACACCAACTGGGGCTGGCGAGAAGCGGTCATTTCGGTCGGCATCATGGGCCCGAGTCTGTTTGTCGGCACAATGGGCGCGATCGTGGCTGGTTATGTGATTACCGGCGGGAAGCCGGATCCAAAGCACTTCGTGGTGCCGAGCCAGATCATCTCCTACGCCTCCTGGTTAATCGGCGTGTGGCTGTTGTTCCGAACGAAGGGCATGTCGGCGTGGCGCGAAATGCAAATGCAGTGGCCGTCGTCGGGAACGCTTGGCTATCTCGCGCTTGGCCCGGCGATTATGCTCGCGGTCGGCCTGCTGGCGCCGCTGCTGCGCGCCAAGGACATCGACGTCAACCTCCTGCGGCAAATGCTCTCGGATCCCGTCGCGCGACCCATGCTCATCGCCTTCGGCGTTACGATCGGCCCGCTGGTCGAAGAGATGTTGTTCCGAGGAATCCTGCTGCCTGTCGCGATGCGCAGCCTCGGCGTCGCGGGCGCGCTGGCATTGACCTCTGTGCCGTTCGCGTTGATCCACGGACCCCAATACTCCTGGAGCTGGCAGCACATTCTTCTATTGGTATTCGTCAGCGTGGCGTTCGGCATGATCCGGCTGCGTTCCGGTTCGACGATGGCCTCGACACTCACTCACGCCGCGTACAACCTCATGATGTTCGCCGCCTACTTCATTACGACAAAGGACACGCAACTCTAACCATGGTGGAAACCATCGAGTGGACTCCGCAAGGAGTCGTTATGATCGACCAGACGCGCCTGCCGCGCGAAACCAAATTCGTGACATGCACCGATTATTTGCAGGTTGCCGATGCCATCAAGGGGATGATCATCCGCGGCGCCCCCGCCATCGGCGTGGCCGCGGCGATGGGCGTTGCGATCGGGGTGCAGAAGTCACCCAATCCCGACGCCGATTTCGAAACGATCTGCGCCACGCTCGCCACAACGCGGCCGACAGCGGTGAACCTGTTCTGGGGCATCGAACGGATGAAACGCCTGTGGGCGTCGCTCGCCGGCAAACCGGCCGCCGAGAAGATCGCGGCCATGATCGCCGAAGCGATCGTCGTGAAGGACGAAGATGTCGCCATCTGTAAACAGATCGGCGCACACGGCGCCCCGTTGGTGCCGGATGGAAAGACCGTGCTCACGCACTGCAACGCCGGCGCGCTGGCGACGGCGGGCTACGGCACCGCGCTCGGCGTCATCCGTGCGGCGGTGGAAAGCGGCAAGTCGATCGACGTCTTCGCCGACGAAACCCGCCCGTGGCTGCAAGGCGCGCGCCTGACTGCGTGGGAACTGCAGCAGGACAACATTCCGACGACGCTCATCACCGACAACATGGCCGGGCACTTCCTGCGCTCGGGCCGCATCGGCTGCGTCGTCGTCGGCGCCGACCGCATCGCCGCCAACGGCGATGTCGCCAACAAAATCGGAACGTACTCGGTCGCCGTGCTGGCCAGGGAAAACGGCGTGCCGTTCTACGTCGCCGCGCCAATCTCGACGCTCGATCTCACCCTCGCCGGCGGCGAGCAGATCCCGATCGAAGAACGCGCCGCCTCGGAGGTCACCGGCGTCCATGGCGTGCCGATCGCGCCCGACGGAATCGCCGTCAAGAACCCCGCCTTCGACGTAACCCCGAACCGTTATGTCACCGCCATTATCACGGAGCGGGGCGTCGCTCGCGCGCCGTTCACCGAAAGCCTCGCTCAACTGGCCAAATAAGGAGTCCGCATGATTCGTCTGATCTTCTTCGCGCTCGCGGTCGCTGCTTGCATAACAGCGCAGACGCCCCCCACGCCCGATCCTGCCAAACGGCCGATGCGCACGCCTCCGCCGACGCGCGACCCCTTTACGCCCGGCTACGTCAAGAAGACCGAACTGCCTGACGGCGCCGTCGCCCCCATCAACAAAAACGGCAACTTCCTGCTCGGCCCGACGCACAACCCCGCACCGGAATCCATCGCTAAGGACGACGTGCCAAAGGGCGAAATCATCGAGTTCACGATGGAGTCAACCGACAGCAAGTTCTACCCCGGCATCGCGCGCGAACCCGGCACTTTTGGCCAGCCCGATCCGAACAACCCCGGCCGTCTG
>VFZW01000455.1 GCA_016871055.1 Acidobacteriota bacterium | reverse complement strand
ACACATACGCGGCGAAGAGGGCGAGCGCGATTGACATGGCGAAGGCCAAATGCGATGTCGCGCCGGGTGTCGATTTAATCACCAGCGGCAATACAACGTATCTGGCGGTTGTGGACAAAGAGGGAAACATCGCGTCGTGGATTCAGAGCATTTCCGCCGGTTGGGGCTCGGCGGTAGCGGTCGACGGCATGGGCTTTCACTTGCAAAACCGCGGCTCGTATTTCAAGCTCGACGCGAAGCATGCCAATGCGCTTGCGCCGCGCAAGAGGCCGCAGCATACGATCATTCCGGCGTTTCTGGAGAAGGGCGATTTGCACGTTGGCTTCGGCATCATGGGCGGTCCGACGCAGCCGTATTCGCACGCACAGTTCGTTTCGAACATCGCGGACTTCGGCATGAATATTCAGGCCGCGATGGACGCGCCGCGATTCGCGCCGACGGGATCGACGTGCACGATTGCGATTGAGTCGCGCGTGCCCGCGGCGGTGCGAGGCGCGCTGACGAAGATGGGTCACAAGCTGAATGACCGGGGCGCGTTCGCCACCAGTGGCGTCGGCGTTGGGCAGGCGGTGATGCGGGATCAAGCGGCGGGCGTGAATTACGGCGCATCCGACGCACGCAGCGACGGCGCGGCGATACCGGAATCGCCGCGGTATGATTGACAGGTCATGGGGAATCCGTTTTGGACACAGTTTTTGCGTTACTGCGCGGAGCGGTCGAATCGCGGATCCATCCGTTCGATCGATGGCATTGAAGCCGCGTGGGTTAACTCGGCGCTCATCATCAACAATGCGACATACCTCCGGACGCCCGCCGAGTCCGACGAAGAACTGCGCACGCGTTTGAGCGCGGCCTGCGCCGACGCCGCGCCGTACGGGCTGCCCTGGGCGCTTTTTCTTCACTCCGGCTTCGTCAACGGCTGCAATGTGGAGGGCGTTGCTGCGGAGTTTGGGCTGGCGCATTATCTCGACGTAGAGGTGATGACCGGTGACGCCGCGGGCTTGAACCCGCCAACTCGGTCGGCGCCCTCGGTTTCATTCCGGCGCGTCGATAGCCCCACGGAGGCGCGGAATGCACTGGATATCAACATGCGCGCGTACGGAATGCCGGAGATGGTGACTGAAAGCGTGATGGAGACCGACGCGTACTTTAGCCGGCCCGAACGCGAATTCGGCTATGTCGCCTGCGATGGCGATGTTGCGGTGAGCACGGCGACGGTCATCGCAATCGACGGCTGGTTGTATGTCGCACTGGTGGCTACCGATCCCGCGCACCGGCAGAAGGGTTACGCCGACGCGGTGATGCGCCATGCGCTAACGGCTGCGTCGATCGAACTTGGCATCACGCGCACCGCATTGGACGCCAGTGCGATGGGCGCGCCGATTTACGAACCCATGGGGTATCGTTTCACCGGCGAACGATGGAGCATGTTTGTTCCGGCGCATTAGGGATGACTGCGGCCGTCGTTGCGGATCTTGTCGAGCGCCGCGGTCAGGCGAGCAACGACTTGGGGTTGTGAGGCGTACAAATTTCGCTGCTCGCGCGGATCGTTGCGCAGGTTGTACAACTCGCCGGCCGGTTCGCCGGCCCTCGGCGTGATCGTAACCGGTTCGGTGAATCCGCCCGAGCCTCGGCCAACGATGAGTTTCCAGTCGCCCTCGCGGTAAGAGAACATACCGTTCATCGAGTGATGAACGATGCTTGGCCGTGCGCTCGCATTCTTGTTCAGCAGCGTAGGCAGCAGGCTGAAACTGTCTTCGCCCATCGTTTGAGGCATGCGAATGCCTTGTAGGTCGGCGACCGTGGCGAAAACATCGGTGAGGCAGACTGTTTTTTCGTTTACAGAGCCAGCCCGCACGCGGCTTGGCCAACGGACAATGAACGGAATGCGGTGCCCGGCCTCTTGAATGTCGGCCTTCTGTCCGCGCCAGTTCGCGTTGGCTTGATGGCCGGCGGCTTCGGCGGCATCGCGCGGATCCCAGGGCGTGCCGTTGTCGGAGGTCACGATTACTATGGTGTTGCGCGTCTGCCCGGACTTTTCGACGGCGTCGACCATGCGGCCGATCCAAGCGTCGACCTCCTCGAGGAAATCGCCGTACAGGCCTGCCTTCGATTTCTTTTGAAACGCCTTCGACGGCACCCAAGGCGTGTGCGGCGCGGGCAGCGGGACGTACGCGAACCACGGCGTCTTGGTCTTTTCGATGAAGGCGCAGGCGCGCCGCGCGATGTTCGGCATCACCTCTTCCATTTGGAACGACGGTCCCGCGGGGCCTCCGCGCCAGAATGGGCCGCGTCTCACTTCGCCGTTGTCGGGCAGCGAGCCCGTCGGCTGCTCCACAGCCTTGCGGCCATCGATGAAAACGTACGGCGGCATGTCGAGCGATGCCGGGATGCCGTAATATTCGTCGAAGCCCCACTCGAGCGGCGTCGGCTTGAAATCTTGCGAGTAATCGACCTTCGGCGCGCGGCCGAGGCCAAGGTGCCACTTGCCGAATCCTCCGGTCGTATAGTGCTGCTTCTTGAGAAGCGACGCAATCGTCTCGCGACCCGGTTCCAGCAGCGCTGGCGAGTAGCCGTTCAACACTCCGTTCTTCAATCGCGTTCGCCACGAGTAGCGGCCCGTCAGCAGTCCGTAGCGGGTGGGAGTGCATACGGCCGAAGGAGAATGGGCGTCTATGAATCGCATTCCTTCGCGAGCGAGTTTATCCATCGCGGGCGTGCGGATCGGCGATTTCGGATTGTAGACGTTGACGTCGCCAAAGCCGAGGTCGTCGCAGAGGATCAAGAGGATGTTGGGGCGTGACGGCGGCGGTTGGAGCGCGATGAGAAGAAGCGTCCGGCGTGTGAGCATCGATTAGTGCTTGTGCATCGCGTAGTGCTGGCGCAGAAGGTCCTTTCCGTAGTCGTTGCCGTTCGGCGTGCGAATCACGGCGTGAATGTGCTCGTGGAACGGAACTTTCGGATTCGCGACCAGGTGGCGGATGCCAACGGGCAGTTGGTGATCGAACTCGATCAGCACGACGGGGCTGTGAATCCGATAGTAATAGACGCTGTCGTCCTTCATTTCGCCTATCCATGCGAAGAAAGTTTTGTCGAGGTGCTTTTCGATTTCGCTCATCTTCACTTTGGCGTGGCCATCGTCGGTATTGGAAATGTAGAGCTTCGCCAGCGCGAGTACCTGCTTCTTTTGCGCGGCGGTCATCTCTTTCACGGCGATGCCGGCGTAGTCGAGGACGATGTTGTCTTTGAACGCTTCGCCGACGTTGTTGTTCTTGTCCTTCGCCGTTGCCAGCACCGCTTTCGATTTCTGGGCCTCCGTCAACGTGCGAGCGAGATCGAGGCCCGCCTTCTGCTCTTCCTGCAGGATCGATGTGCCCTTATACTTGCCCGACGTGGCGATGACCGGTTCGGAACCGACAAAGGTCGGCGTCATCACGACCTGATCGCCAAGCACGAAGTAGTTAACGATCAAGTGATGGCCGTCGATCTGCCAGCCCCAGGGCTTGTCCTTCGACGGTTCGCCCATGATCGAGATCCAATATTTCCACTCGCCATATTGAACGAAGTCGTTCTTGTTCAACTCGCCGAGGGTCTCGTTGAGGCGCATGATGTCGCGCGACAGTTTCAGGCCTTTCGCGCTCAACGCGGCCTTCATCATTGCGAAGGCAAGGTCCTTCTGTTTGTCGTTCATGTCCTCGAAGCCGATGCCCTGGCGCAGGTAGAAGTGCTGATTCATCCACTTGCGCCACTCGTCGTCGTCGACGGCGAATTTCGTTTTCGTGCGTTGTTCATCGGTCAGCGCGGAGAGAAATGCCGCCGCCGCTTTACGCACGGGTTCCGTCGACACGCCAGTCGACTTCACGGCGAACAGCCCTGGCTCCACGGTTCCGTTGGCGGTCACGCCTTTGAACGGTTCGGCGAGCCCTTTCTTTTCGGCATCGCGGCTCATGCTGCGGAACCGCTCCACTAAATCTTGCGAGAACACAACGGTGACGAGTGCCACGATCCAAATCGTTATGCGGGCCATTGGCTCACTGTATCAAACCCGGCGCCTCGATAGCGCCAATCCGCCGATCGCGATTAACACCCAGGATGTTGGCTCTGGAATCGTGAGATCCGACGCGGACAACTCGAATTCAGTCAGGACGAAGTTGCCGTTCGACCCAACCCGCCCCGGACCACTCGCGGGCAGGCTGGCGTCTTCCATGGCTTCGAGGCGAACTCCTGTGATCGCTGAAAGTAGAGTGGTTGCGGTAATCGTGTACACCGAGGTGCTGGGATTCGTGCCACTGACGAGCACAGAGCCGTCGCCCAGAATCGTCATCGTCGGACCGCCAGTGCCGGAGGCCAGCGTCGGTGTGACGACGACCCAATTCGCCGTGACATCGCCGCTCGATTGGAGGCCGTCGGCAAAATTCGAGCGTGGGTCAGTTGTTACCGAAAGCCGGAAACGGCCAAGCGTATGGTTGGCGGCGGTCGTGTAGAGATGGGAGAGTGTGAAGGTCAGTTCGGATCCGCCCGGCGAGCCGAAATCTAAAACGGTTTCGAACACCGCCGTGTGCGCGACCGCGTTAATGCCATCGTAGATGGCCCAGCCTTCGCCCAGTCCGCCACCGAAGTTGCCGTTGATCATCGACGACGCGAAAAAATTTGCGCCCACCGTCTGGCTTAGAGTTGCGGTTGCGTTTTGCAGCGAAATGGGTACTGCTACGGCTGGAACTGCCGCGCTGACGGCGAGCATAACCGGTAGGATGCGATGAAAAATCATGGCTGGTAAATTTCTCCGTGAGAATGGGGCGAACGGCTAGCGGGAGTTTACTGCGAAGCGGCCAAGCAGACCTCTAAGCCAAAGATTTTCCGAGGGTTAGAGCGGCAAGGGTGTATTACCCACGTTGGGTACTACACA
>VFZW01000454.1 GCA_016871055.1 Acidobacteriota bacterium | reverse complement strand
ACCGCGAAATGCAAATGGTCGCGCGCCTCACGCGCCGCTGGATTCAATTCGGCCTCTTCGGCCACATCGTTTTTTGCATCCTCGTCGCCGCCATCCGTCAAACGCTGAACCGCTAGAATAGTGGGAGATGCAACTTCTCCAGGCGGGCAATCACCAGCTCGTATTGATGGAATACGATCTGGACGCCGTCACAACACTGGCCAATCAAGCCGAGTTCCAAGTCGAAATTCAGGACACTCCGCGCGCCTTGATCTTCGACCTCTGGGCGCAAAATCGCGAAACGCCCTTGTTGCTCTTCGACGCTGCCGAACCGTCCAATCTCGGCTGGTTTTCCCGCTGCCAGTTCTACGTCGACGGCGCCACCGGCAACGTCCTCCAGACGCCCATCTCGCTCGCCAACAAACGCGACCGCTCAGGCCATCTCCAACCCGACGGCCTCCGCCTCCGTCTCGCCAAGGAAGTGCCGACAAACTTCCGCCTGCCCGGCAAACAGCCCCTCAGCGAACAGGTCATCTACGGCCTCTTGTTCAATTTCCTGCAAGCCCTGCAGCAAGTCGGCGTCGCCGTTTGTGGCGGTCCGATATTCCTGCCCCTCACGCGCACTAAAGCCCGCTAGTTCAGCCGGAGTATTCCTTACCGATAGCGCTCGCGGTCCATTCTCCGCTCGCACACCCGCGTGCAAAATTGGGGGTGTCCGAAGAGCATGTGTTGTCGGAGGATTACTCTTCGGCTCTCTTTTTGCCAATTCGGCGGCCGGCTTCACCTCCCTGAAGCCGGCTTTTTTTCGGCGTGCTACCGGAACGAAACGGTTACGGCGTTAGCGCGAACCTCGTTCGCGGTCAACGAAATCTCCGCGTTCGCCCGTCCGTCCAGCGAACGCGGAATCGGCCCGAGGTTCACTTGATCCAACCCCGCGAATTCCGGCTGTGCGGCGAAGCCGAGCACCGGCACACCGGTGCCGCCGATCGTAGCTTGCACCGACGAAGCGCCGCGCAACCCCGTGCCGAAAAGCGTTAGATAGACATAGCCGCCGGAAAGATCGACCGGCGCCGGCGCCAGCGTCGCCGGATCGAACAACAGCCCGGACGTGCGCGCTCCACTCGCCGCCACCGCGAGCCACACCGCGGCCGCCACGCCCCGGCCCTGCGCGTTCGCCGAGTACAAACCCGGCGCGACAGCCGCCAATTCAACCGTCGCCAAAAAAGTCTCATCGCCGCCGTTTTGCGCGCCGATCGTCGCCGTCCCCGCCGCCAGTCCCGCCGGCACGATGAAGTTGATCTGCCCCGGCGACACCGCGATCAGCCGCGCGCCGCGCCGCACGCCATTTCGATCGCGCACGCCAACCGTCGTACCCAGAAGATCCAACGGCAGCGGCACGGTCGCCGCCGCGCGCAACTCCGGCGCCAGATTCGTCCCGAATACCGACGCAATCGAATCCGGCGCGATCGGTTGCGTGCGGTCAAAGCTCGCCGAATTCACCGTAACAAGCGCGGGTGTGGCGGGTGCTCCCGAGGAACACGCCGCGTCGTATGGCGGATCGGCCGGCGTTGCGGGCGGCTTCGCCGTCAGCGCGATCGTCGGCCCTCCGTTGGCCGAAACCCAGTTCCACAACACGTCGTAAAAACTCAACCGCGTCCCGTTCAACGTAACGTGCTTCGAGAAAAACGTGTTGCCATCAAGAGTGATGTGGACCCCGCAGTTCGGCGCATACGCGCCCGGCGATTTCGTCATCTGCGCCCGCTCGGGCGATAGTTCGCGCATCCGTGTGAACTGCGTCATCTCGTCGTGCGACGCGCGCGCGAATTCGGCCCGCGTCTTGTAAAGTGTCGTCGTCTCAAAGTCCTTGATCTTGTTGGAATCGAGCAGATCGGTGCGGTTGAAGATCGGCGTCGTCACGTGATTTTGAGTAACGAAAACACTGTCCGAACAGATCCACGGCCGCGTCGCGTTCAGTTGCAAACAGGAAGCGTCGTATTGCGCATCCCATGCCTGCGTCATCCTCGTGTGCATCGCCGTCTGCTGCACGGTGTAGGGGTCGTTCGGATCGCCGATCGCCAGCCCGGAAACCCCGTCTGAGTTGCCATTGATGCCCGCATCGGTCAGCGCGGCATAAACCGCGTTCGGCATGCGGGCTCTGACAAGTGCGCCAACGCGGTCGGCATTCATCCGCGTTCCCGCCGACCCCGCTGAACTGCCGGTGTAATAGACATGCGTCGCGTTATCGAGCGGCGGCAGCAACGGCCGCCCCTGCGCGTCGTTCAGTCCCGTGCGCAGCGCGTCGAACACGGCATCGATAATCCGCGCCCCCTTGAATTGCGCCTTAAACGACCGGTTCCCATCGCTCAGCACCGAGTCGGTCTTCCGGCCGATCCACAGGTCCGACGAGCAGTAGTAGACATAGACCTGGTTGTAATTGCCGAATTCGTTCGACGCCGTGCGATTGAAAATCCCCGAGCCTCCCATCGTCGCCGGCGCGTATTTTGACGACATCTTCGAAGCGTCGTAAAAGCCGGTCCCGCACCAACGCTCCAGGCACTGCGCATAGTCGTTACACGCGCCGCCTTCCTGATTGTGAATGACCCACTCGTTATCGACCGGACCCATCGAATCGCGCGCTCCGGCCACCGCCCGCCGGACATACATGATCGCCGGCGAACCGTCGTTGCAGACCGCTTCGGGCGCGTTCAGCGTCACCTTCACCAGATCCGTCCCGCGCGGCACATGCGACGGGTAAAAGTCCGGCGCCGACACCCTCGCCGGCCGCCCAGTCGGCGTCGGACAAAAATTAAGTTCGGAAAGCGCTACCTGCGCCGATAGCGCAGCGGCCGCTACAACCGCGAGGACGAGTCTGTGCATACCATGTATCTCGGATTATCTAGCGAAAAGTATCAGAGTGTTTCGTGCAGCGGCGCGCCCGTCTCGCGGATCAGAACCTCTTCCACCTCGGCCCGATATTCATCGAGCAGCGCCTGGCTCTCGGCCTCGAATCGCATCACCAGCACCGGCTGCGTATTCGAAGCCCGCACCAGCCCCCAACCCTTCGGAAAGATCACGCGCGCGCCGTCGACATCGACGATCTTCCGCGTCTTCGTGAAGTGCGCCGCCACCCGCGCGACGACGTCGAACTTCGTCTCATCGTGCGCTTCCAATCGAATCTCCGGCGTCGACACCAGTTTCGGCAGTCCATCGAACTGATGGCTCAACGGCTGGCCGCTCTTCGAGACGATCTCCATGATTCGGCAGGCTGCGTACAACGCGTCGTCGTAGCCGAAATAGCGGTCGGCGAAGAACATGTGGCCCGACATTTCTCCGGCAAGATCCGCCTTCTTTTCCTTCATCTTCGTCTTGATCAGCGAGTGCCCCGTCTTCCACATAATCGGCCGTCCGCCCAGCCGCGCCAACTCGTCGTACATCACCTGGCTGCACTTCACTTCTCCGATAAAGGTCGCGCCCGGCTTGCGTGTCAGAATCTCCCGCGCAAACGCGAGCATCAGCATATCGCCGTACACCGGCTCGCCGTTTTCATCCACCGTTCCGATCCGATCCGAATCGCCATCAAAACCAATCCCCAACTCCGCGCCGGTCTCGCGAATCTTCGCGACAAGATCGGTCAAGTTCGACATCACCGTCGGATCGGGATGATGATTCGGAAACGTCCCGTCCATGTCGAAATACAGGTTCGTCGATTCGACATTCAACTTCGCCAGAATCTTCTCCATAACCGGCCCAGCCGTGCCATTGCCCGCATCGACGACAACCTTGATCCGCCGGGGAAACGAGAACCCGCTCACAACCGCATCGACATAGTCGTCGACAATATCGATCTCGCGATACGTTCCCTGGCCCGTTGCGTAATCGCGATTCTGAATCAGGTGCAGCAGCTCCTGAATGGCGTGCCCGTGCAGCGAGCCCTCACCGCACACGGACTTGAAGCCGTTATAGTCCTTCGGATTATGGCTGCCCGTGATCATCACCGCGCCGTCGGCCTTCAACTTCATCGCCGAAAAATAGGTGACCGGCGTCGGCGCCACGCCCAGATCGGTGACGTGGCAACCGGAGGCGATCAGCCCCGTGCGCAGCGCCAGATTCAGGCGGTCTCCGGAAAGCCGGCAATCGCGCCCGATATTCACATTCGGTCCCGCGTTGCGCTGAAAATAAGTGCCGAGGGCAAGTCCAAGGTGTTCCACACCTTCACTCGTCAGATCCCGTTCGGCGATTCCGCGGATATCATTCTCACGGAAGATCGTCGGATTCAACATAGATATTTTTCAGCGTAACAGAAGCGGCCCGCAGAAGAGCCTTTGCGCGTGGACTTTCCGGCTGCGGAGTGTCGAATTCACTGCGAGCATTGGCTGTTTGCGTTCTCAACCGCAGCTATAATAATCCTGAGGATGTCGCCATGTCGGAGCAAGTTCAATCGATTGTACAAGCCGTTCGCAGCTTGACCGCCGAGCAGCGCAGGGAACTGATGGAGGCATTGGCCACCGTCGAGACATCTCGGACGCAGGTCACCGCCAGCCGACAGGAACTCGTCCAAGCGATCAAGGGGAAATACCGCAATGTCCCCACCTCCAGTGAGTCGTTCATGAGCCGGAAAAGGGAAGATGTCGCCCTGGAATCCCGGTCGTGATCTTTGTACTCGATGCGAGCGCTATGATCGCGATATGTCGCGAAGGGTCCGGCCAACCAGGACTGCGCCGCCGGGCGTATCGCCATCGAGGCCCGGCGCGAAATTGCTACCCTAAGAACCCGAGCGCCGTACCGGTCTCCTGCTATGCACGGCGTTCAAACGAACTGTGCTCCAGCGGGCACTAGTGTCCTGTCTCATATAAATATGTACATATAGGCAGAGTTGCCTCATACTGGGTCATGTTCACCCCAGCAGCTCCCTTGGCGGTAGAAGCGAGCCAACGGGA
>VFZW01000453.1 GCA_016871055.1 Acidobacteriota bacterium | reverse complement strand
TTCGTTGCGAAAGAGCATCGACCGCGCGCCCGCGCCGTTAACCACCAGGACATCGTTGCGGCCGTCGAGATCGTAGTCGAAGATCGCGATGCCGCCGCCTGTCGTTTCATAGAGAAACTGCTTGCGCAGGGGATCGCCGGAAACCTGCACGCCATCGGTCCAACCGGCATCGACAAACCGGGGCGCGTTCACCGCGGCCGCGGCGAGTGCAACGCAAAAGACCGCGTACTTCATCGCAATCCGAACACGAACAATCCGCTGCCTGCGGCGATAGCAACGCGCTGCGCGCCTCCGGCGGCGAACGACATCGGTGACGCGATGACGCGGCCTCCAAGATTGACGTTCCATAAATCGCGGCCCGTCGATGCATCGAGCGCTTTGAAATAGCCGTCATCGGTTCCCGCGAAGACGACTCCTCCCGCGGTCGATAACACGCCCGCCCACGGCGGAACTTGCAGCCTGTGTTCCCACTTCATCTCACCAGTCGATGGATCGAGCGCGCGCACCGCGCCGTACCAATCGTGCGCCACCTGCTCGTTGTTGAAGAAGCCGCCTTGAAACCGCCGGCCCGGTTTGTAGTCCGCCGCGCCTTTGTAATAAAGGCTGCCTCCTTCGCGCACCGGGACGTAGAACAAATCGGTGACGGGACTATACGACGGCGAATTCCAATTCGTTCCGCCGGCGACTTGTGGATAGACGTGATTCCCTTCCGCGGTCGGCAGTTTCCCGGGCCGTCGAATCGGCCGGCCGCGGTCGTCGAGGCCTTCCGCCCAGGTCTGCTTCACGTACGCCTTTCCGTGCAGGAACTCGCCCGTCGCGCGATCGAGGACGTAATAGAAACCGTTGCGGTTAGCCGTCACCAACACCTTGCGATCGCGGCCGCGAATGGGGCGGTCAAGCAGCGTCATGATCTGCGTCGCGTCCCAATCGTGTTCATCGTGCGGCGTGAATTGGAAGTGCCACTTGCGTTCGCCGGTGTCGGCGTCCAACGCGACGACGGAGCAGGAAAACAAGTTGTCGCCCTTTCGCACGTCCCCGTTCCAATCCGGCCCCGGGTTGCCCGTTCCCCAGTACGTCAGGTTGAGTTCGGGGTCGTAGCTGCCGGTGATCCACAGAGGTGCGCCGCCGGTCTTCCATGAGTCGCCGGCCCAGGTGTCATGGCCGAACTCGCCCGGGCCGGGCACCGTGTAGAACCGCCATTTGCGCACGCCCGTAGCAACGTCATAGGCGTCGATGAATCCGCGAATTCCGTACTCGCCGCCCGCCACGCCCGCGATCACTTTGTCCTTCACCATCAGCGGCGCGTGCGTGCCCGAATAGCCCGGCTTGTAGTCGGTCATCTCGGTATCCCAAAGTACTCGGCCGGTCTTGCGGTCGAGCGCCACCATGTGCGCATCAACCGTCGCGATAAACACGCGCTCGCCATGAACGGCGACGCCCCGGTTGACCTGGCCGCAACAGACCTGCGCTTTCGGCGGCATGCGTCGCTTGTACTCCCAGAGCCGCACGCCGGTTGCCGCATCGAGCGCGACGACGTCGCTCGGCGGAAGTGTGATGTACATCACGCCATCGACCACCACGGGCGTCGTTTCAAACTTCTCGACAATCTTGGCTTGATAGGCCCATTGCAGCGTCAGCTTTCCGGCATTGGCGGGCGTGATTTCGGTCAGGCCGCTGTGCCGCATCGAACGGTAGTCGCCCGAGTACATCAGCCAGTTTTCAGGCGCCTTCGATGCGTTCAGCAACTGCTGGTTGGTCACTTGCGCGGAAGCGACGATCGGTAGCAACAGGAACCACTTCATCGCGAGCCTCCCGCGCACAGAAACGCCAGCACGTCGTCGATTTCGCTCGCCTGCAGCGTCTTCGCATACGAGGGCATCGGCGACTCTTTCGGCAACGCCAACTCCGCCAGTTGCGTCCGCCGGAACGAACGGATTCGTTCCGCTGCGTCCAACACGTGCACCGTGTATTCGTCCTGGTTCAGCAAGATGCCACGTACCGATTCGCCGTTCACGGTCTTCAACCGCGCGACGCGGTAGGCGCGCGAGATCGCCTTGTCCGGCTCGACGATCGATTCGCGCAGATGTTCGATCGATCTCGACGCGCCGATGCCCGCTAGATCCGGGCCAAGCCGCGATGTCTTGCTATGACAGTTGCGGCAGCCGCCTTTTCCGTTGAATATCGATTCCCCGCGCGCGGCATCGCCCGGCGCGGCACATCGTTTCGCGGCGGCGCCGGCTTCGAACTGGCGAACGAAAAGTACGATCTTCCAGATCTCGTCCTCGTCGATCCAGTGGCCGGACATCTCGGTCCCAGGAACTCCGTCTGCGATGGTGCGGTACATCTCACGATCCGACGACCCATGTTTCCGGTACGTGGAAGCCAGCTGCGCTCCGCGCCCCGACACGCCGTCCATGCCGTGGCAAAAGACGCAGTAGTAGCTGTAGAGCTGTTTCCCATGCGCTAGAGCCGCGGCGTCTTTCAGCGAGTAGGGGTTCGACTCGCGCGTCTGCGCGTAGACGCCGGTGGCCAATAACGCGAAAAGGAGCCGCATTCGAGTGAGCATATCATGCGGGGGCGGGGACGAGCCGGGGCTGTACTATCGACGCAAACATAGCTTGCTCTCTGGGATGCAAGAAGATAACATGCGTGGGCTATCGACAGAAGATAAAAACCATGTTCTCACGCCGAGCCACGCTCCTCTCACCCCTATCTGCGCTGCTGTCCGCCAAAGCCAAGCCGCCCGTGCAGGTCGATTTGTTTCAAGGCGGTTTCGCCGGCGTTCACACCTATCGGATCCCTGCGATGGTCGAGACAAAGGAAGGCACGCTCCTTGCCGTAGCGGATGCACGACATGAAAGCGGTTCGGACTTGCCCGCGCGCATCTCCCTTGTAATACGGAGAAGCAAGGACGGCGGCCTCACCTGGACAGCCCAAACCACACTCGTGGAAGTGAAACAAGGAGGAGCCGGTGATGCTTCGCTGATGGTGGATCCCAGCGGCGCTGTCTGGTGCTTCTACGCCTATGGCCCACCGGGCATCGGCTTCCGAACCGCCAAGCCGGGCCCGGTGACAGGTTCCGAGGTGCTGCAGGTCCATGCCATCGTCAGCAAGGACGGTGGGACGACGTGGAGCGCGCCCACCGACCTGACTCCGCAGGTTCGCGACACATCCTGGCATGCGGTATTCCCAACTTCCGGGACACATTTCGCGACTTCCCGCGGCCGCCTGCTGTTGCCTCTGGTAGTCCTGGATGGCGAGAAGAAGATAACGACCCGCAACGCATACAGCGACGATTCCGGCCGTACCTGGCGCGTGGGTCCAGCAGTGGCTCCGGCAACCGATGAAAGCAAGGCGGTTGAGATAGCCGGCGGCGTGGTGCTACAGAACGCGCGTAACGGCCCGCGCAGGCTTGTCGCCCGATCCATCGACGGCGGGATCACATTCAGCGGCGCGCAACACCATGAGTCGCTCCCCGACGCGCAGTGCAACGCGGGGCTCGCCCGCTACCGGCGCCGGGGACGAGACTTGCTCCTTTTCACGAACGCCGCCAGCACGCAGCGCGAGAACCTGACCATCAAGGCCAGCGCCGACGGCGGCAGGACGTGGACCTCGGGCCGGACCATCCATGCCGGTCCAGCAGCCTATTCCACCGTGATCCCCCTGCGGGATGGTTCCATTGGGGTGTTGTACGAACGGGGAGAGCGATCACCCTACGAGCGAATCACTTTCGTCCGGTTGACTCTGGACTGGGTAATGGGCGCTTGAAAAACCATCCCGTGCCTTGAAAATCCCCACCCGTGGGGCGGAGCCTTCCCCTCTCCCCGACACTTGCACTCCGTTTTGCGCTGAGCCAAGACACCAATCCGACCCCCTCGAATCGGAAGACTTCGAGAAATTGCAAAACCAAGCCAATCGCGCCCGCGCCGCCGCCGAGATGTCCTTCTACCGGGCCCTTCGGACGCTGGAAGAACTCCAAACCACGCGCCTCGCCCGCGAAATCCACCTCATGAAGGAGGAGCATGCGGAAGTCCCCATCGGCGCCAGCCCAAAATCGTTCACTTACGAAATGCTCGACGGCTTGAAATTCAACCGCGCCGACCGCGAACTCTTCGTCGGCACCAACGGCTTCCGCCCGCGCCGCGAAACCACGGAACCCCCGGCCGTGGCCACGCCATAGCCCCGGGTCTCAACCCCGCCAACGCTCCCAAAGCGCCGGTCCGAGTCGCACGCCGGCGAACGCCACCACCATCGCGAACAGCGCCAACGAAACGGCGATCGTGAAATAGCGGCGCGCCGGATCGAGAGTGCGCGCCGCCTCGCGCGGCGGTGCGAATACCAGCGCCGCTTCGACGTCGGCCAACGCGAAGCCCAGCCGCTGACGCTTGTTCTCGATACGGATTTCGTATCTGGCGGCGGTCTTCAACGGAATGCGCAACGATGACGCGGCGGCGTAACTGCTCTCACTAATCGGTACGCCATCGGCCATCACGATGACGCGCAGTCCCTCGCCCGCGCCCCGGACGCCTTGATAGTTCAGCTCCAATGTCGCCGCCTGTTGCTCCAACGGGAACTCGGCGACCACGCGCTGCTGCATCGCTTCCAGGCGGACGGTTTCGTGGATCAGCACCACCCGTTTCGGCTCGGCCGTTAACGCCAGCGCGGCCAGCAACAACCGTATCATTGATCGCTGTACACCGGCTTCCCGGCGACGTAAGTCGCACGCACTTTCACACGCGGCAACTCGTCGAGAGGCAGCGTCATGATGTCGCCGCTCAATACAAGGAAGTCCGCAACCTTCCCCACTTCGAGCGTGCCCTTCCAATCCTCCTCGAACGCCGCGTACGCGCCCGCCCACGTCCAACTGCGCAACGCCTCTTCCCGTGTGAATCGCTCTTCCGGCCGCCAACCTCCTTTGGGA
>VFZW01000452.1 GCA_016871055.1 Acidobacteriota bacterium | reverse complement strand
GGAGCTCGTCATCATCCCTCAACTGGCTTCCGGCTTCGCCACTTCATGATTTCCTGCCAAAAAATGTCAAAATCTTATTGGATAGATACTAAAGGAGCCTAAAACAGCGACTGCTGCTCCGCGCTGTCGTCGATCACTTTGCGCACCCCGCCCGAGTCCGTCAGCCAGTGCAACCGGTCCTCGGCCTCGGCTGCCACTTCGGAATCGCCCCAACGCTCCGCGCCGCGCTTCAGCTCCTTCAACAACTCCACCGCCTCCTGCTTCCGCCCCGCCGCCGTCAGAAAGCGAATCGCTCTGTGATACGCCACATCGGCTAGCCCATGCTCCATCGCGAGCGGCAATTCGAAAAGCCAGCGCTCGATGTCGGGAACGGCCGCCACATGCGCGAAGTGCCGCGCCGGATCTTTGCGCAACGCCACCGCCTCGGGCGGATGCGAAATCTCAAACGCGCGAGCGTACCCGCGTATCACAATCAGCGAATGAAACCCGCGAGGCAACTCCACGAACTCGTCCGGCGTCACATGTGACACGACCACCAACATCCGCGACCCGCCGACCGCATGTTCGATCTCGCCTTAGACAGCCCGCATCGATCGATCCCCGCACACAATCCACGCCACTCCCTGAAAATGCGCGCCCGCATCGGCCGCGAACTGCCGCACGGTTTCGATTTCGTCCGCGTCGACATCGATCCACCCCGGCCGGTCCACCAGCGACAACCACCACGCCGAAGGCGCCGTCACCCCGCGCGCCTCCAGCGGCGGACGCAATCGATCCGGCAGCAGCCCGATCAACCACTGCTCCAGTCGCCGCTCGTCGGGCTCGCCGAAAAACGTCGCGCGACGCTCCAGCAGCGCCGGATACGCGCACGCTTCCAGACGCACGTAGGCGAACGCAACGCGCTCCAACAGCGCCTTCCAATCGGACAGCACAAACGGCTCGGGCGTGTTCTCGCCATCGAGCAGGACGATAACCGCATCTTTGCCCGCGCCTTCCTCGGCGGCTTCACAGGCCGGCAACCCCGGGACGATCTCCACCTGCGCTCCAAAGTTCCGCCGGAACCTCTGCTTCCACCGCTCCGCCAGCGGCACGGCCCGCGCCGAACACACAATCGAAATCGTCACCTTCGCGCCACCACTCCCACGCCCGGCCGCGTGGGCAATACCAGCCGCCCGTTGACGACCTTCACCCCATCGTACGGATCGTTCTTGATCAGCAGATTGCCGTCGAGATCGGAATAGTCGAGCAGCGGCGAAAGCTGCGCTGCCGCCGTGATTGCCAGCGAACTCGACACCATGCAACCCATCATTACTTTCAATTTGTAGGTCCGCGCCAAATCGATCATCCGCATCGCTTGCCGCAACCCGCCGGCTTTATCGACTTTGATGTTCACGCCGTCGAAATACGGCGCGATGCGCGGAATGTCCTCGGCGTGCAAACAAGCCTCATCGGCGAAGATCGGCATGTTAACCCGCTTACGCACTTCGCCCGCTTCGGTCAACATTGCCGCCGGCAGCGGCTGCTCGATGAACTCGACGCCTTGCGTCTCCAGCCACTTGATCTTCCGCACCGCTTCATCGACGCTCTTCCATCCCTCGTTCGCATCCACCCGCAGCGGCTTCTTCGTCTCCGCGCGAACGGCTTCCATCACCTCTTCGTCGTTGGTCAACCCGACCTTGATCTTCAAATACGGATACGCCGCCGCGTCGCGCACTTTGCGGCGGATGACATCCGCTTTGTCGATGCCGATCGAGAACGTCGTTGTTGGCGTCGCCGCGCCATCGAGTCCCCACATCTTCCACAGCGGCACGTTCAACCACTTCGCCGCCCAATCGTGCAGCGCAATGTCGATCGCCGCCTTTGTCGCCCACGCGCCAGGAATCTTCGCGAAGATCTGATCGAGCAACTTCGCATACTGCGCCGGATCGGCCGAAGCGAACAGCTCTCGCAGCGACGAGACGATCTCGATTCCTTGCGCCGCCGATTCGCCATAGCGCACAATCGGCGCGCCTTCGCCGATTCCCGTTACGCCCTGTGAAGCGATCGAAACGCCAAGCGTTTCGCGATAGTCCGACGACGACATCACCGTCGTCCAAGTGTTGACCAAATCGAGCAGGATCGATCGCGCCGAGATCGTCGCGCGCGGCTGCGCGAGCGCCCCCAATGCCATCGCGAATGTATCCCGGCGGGTCAAGAGCGCACAGGCCGCACCGGCACGGCCAACGGGCGTGGAACTCGCCCGTTGGCCGTGCCGGTGCGAGTCCGTTGTGCGCGAGGTCCTCAAGAGACTACTGCGCTTGCGAAACGCAGTGCGTCGACAGCGCGCCCTTCAAGTCGGCTGCGATCGCTCCCGCGTCGCGCCCTTCGATCTGGAACCGGTGCATCATATAAACCGGTTGCCCGTCGCGGAACAGCGCGAAGGAAGGCGACGATGGAGGAAAGCCCGGCAACAGTTCGCGCACGCGCGCAACCGCGTCGATATCGGCGCCGGCAAATACGGTAATCGCGTTGTCCGGTTTCACTTCCGACTCCGCCAGCGCACGCACGACGCCTGGCCGCGCCTTGCCGGCCGCGCATCCGCAAACCGAGTTCACGACAACAAGCACCGAGCCGGAACCGGGTTGCAGCGCGCGGTCGACTTCGCTCGCCGTGCGAGCTTCTTGAATTCCATGATCGGTCAGGTCCTGGCGCATTGGCGCAATCAGGTGTTCGGGATAAGGCATCCCTCTATTTTACAGCGGCTGCTCGGCCGCCAGCGTGTCCCGAACGCGTCGGAGCAATGCGCGGTCGTCCGGTGTTCCGTCCAGCCGGATCACCGTCGAAGGCGGCACGCCTTGCTTGGCGATCTCTTCTTCGCTCCGTGCGCTCGCGAACAACACGCGAATCGCCGGGCGATTGTCGCGGATTGACGCCGCCAGATCCAATCCGCCCATCCGCGGAAGGACAACGTCCGCAATGAGCAGATGAATCATGTGCGGCGATTTGTGCGCGATCTCGAGCGCCTGCAGAGCGCTCCGCGCTTCGAGTACCGAATAGCCAGCCGGCTCGAGCGCGTCGCGCAAGTTCTTTCGCGCGTGATCGGACTCGATCGCCAGCAACACCGTCTCGTCGCCTTGCTGCGCTTGATCGGCCGGGCTGTCCTCTTCCCGATGAATCTTCTGATTCGGCGCGAGCGGCAGAAACAAGCGGAACGTCGATCCGAACTTCGGCGCCGAATGCACCACGATCGATCCGCCCGCCTGCCGCACGATGCCGTACACAATCGCCAGACCCATGCCCTTGGCGCGCGGATGATCCTTCGTCGTGAAGAATGGTTCAAACAGATGCGGCAGCGCGTCGGGTTCAATGCCGGCGCCTGTATCGACGACAGATACAGTGACGTAATCGCCCGGGCCGAGCGGCGGCCGCGCGTCGGTCCGCGTCCGATTGAGCGATCGCACGCCGGTCTGCACCTGCAGTGTGCCTCCGTGTTTCATCGCGTCTTTCGCGTTCGCCGCCAACTGCATGATCGCTTCTTCCAACTGCTGCGGGTCGCCCATCACGGCCGGAAGATTCGGCTCAAGCGATAAATCGACATGCACGTTGTCGCCCGCCATAACGCGGAGCAGCCGCTCCACGCCGCGCACTGTCTGATTCAAGTCCACGGCTTGGGGCTTGCGCGGATGCTTGCCGCTGAATGTCAATAGCTGTCGCGTGATCGACGCGCCGCGGTCGGAGGCGCGCTTGATCTCCTCGATATCGCCGCGCACCGGATCTTCGTCGGCGAGATTTCCGAGGACCAATCCCGAATAGCCGGTGATCGCCGTCAGGAGATTGTTGAAGTCGTGCGCGACGCCGCCCGCCACTCGTCCGGCGGCCGATAACGCCTCGCTCTCGCGGCGACGTTCTTCGAGCTGCAACCGCGTCGTTGCGTCGATGCCGATCGAAATGACATGCGTCACGCGTCCGTACTCGTCGCGGAGCGCATTGTGCGTCCATGCGATCGTTCGCAGCGAGTTGTCCCGCAAACACCATACCGACTCCGACCGCGATGGGAAATCTCCGGCGAGCAGTTCGCGCGCTTCAGCTTCGGCCTTGTCCATCGCGTCGGGCGACGCGACCGCCTGCCATAAATACTGGCCGCGAATTTCGCCTTCGGAGAACTGCGTCATGTCTTCGCAAGCGCGGTTGAATCGCAGAATGCGGCACTCGTGATCGACGACCACCAGCAGCGCGGGCATGTGTTCGACCACAGAAGCCGCGAACCGCTGCTGTTCTTGCATCTCCAACTCCGCGCGATTGCGCTCCGAACGGTCGCGCACGATCACGCTGAACCGCTTCGGTCCCGGCCCGGCCAGCGGGCTCAGCGAAATGTCCAGCGGAAACCGCGCGCCTGATTTTCGCACGCCAAATAGCTCACGGCCTTCCGAGTCGTGAATGTAGTTGGCGCGCTTGCGTCCCCTCGCCGGCGGAGGGATCAGCGCGGCGATGCTTTTGCCCTGGACTTCGCCGAACGCAAATCCGAACAACCGCTCCGCCGACGGATTCGTTGAGAGGATTTCTCCCGATTCCTGAATGACGAAGATCGCATCTTTTGCCCCTTCGACGATCTCCTCGGCATGCGGAACCAAAGGGATCTCGTATTGCACCGCGGCGGCGGACGCCTTCTTGCGGAACAGCAGCAGGATGATTCCAGCGGCAAACAAGAAACAGAGTATCGACAGCAGAGTGACCAATCCGTTCGAGGTTGCGGCGCCGGCCGGCGACGCATACGACGCGGATGCCGCGGCAATTGTGTAGGGGAGGTAGGAACCTGTTCTCGCCAGCATGAGGGGCTTCTAAGTCAATGCTAACCAAACCCTAGCCAAACACATTTGAAATGTTGAAACCATCGGTCGTCTGTCGGATGATCTTGTTGTCAAGACGAGAACAGGAGACTGGCGACCGATGGAAACGTTCACAAAGCTGTTTGGCAGCCTGCT
>VFZW01000451.1 GCA_016871055.1 Acidobacteriota bacterium | reverse complement strand
GGCCGATCTTCGATCGATGGATTCCTCGCCCACGCACTCTTCATCCATATCCTGATGTTCGCTTCGACGCTCGAATCCAAGGGAGGAGCCGTATGCGGTAATTCCGCTCGTACGGATCTGTGCGGGGGGTGATCAGCGATGCTCATCCCTACCGCAAACGTCGTTCGAAATCGTCCGAACGATTCTGCCCCCAGGCACTGGGGTAGAAGCCGCGTTCAACACCGCTCTGCTCGACATCACCGGTAAACTCGCCAAAGCTCCGATTTATCAGGTGCTCGGCGGTCCCACGCGCAACAAAGCCCGCGCGCTTGGCACGCTCTCCGGTGCTTCCGACGCCGATCTCATCAAGTCGATGGAGTCGATGCGCGCCGCCGGTTACAAAGCCTTCCGATTCCCTGTCGCCTCCGGTACGCCCGCCACCGTCCGCCGTCTCGAAGCGCTGCGGAAAGCCGGTGGAGAGAGTGTCGACTTCGTTGTCGACGCCTCCGGCTCCTACTCGCCGGGCCAGGCCGCCACACTCGCCGCCGCGCTCGAACGACTCCATCCGCTCTGGATCGACGAACCCTGCTCTCTCTCGAATCTCCGCGCCGCCGCAAAGATCGCCGATGAGTCGGTCGCGCCGCTCGGCTTCGGCCGTCACGCGTCCCGGCCCGTGGAATTTCAGGAGATGCTGCGCGAACAAATCATCGACGTGTTGCGCCCCGACGCCGGCCGCATGAGCATCAGCGCCATCCGCCGTTCCGCCGCTATCGCCGAGACCTACTACGTCGGCGTCGCGCCCATTCACAGCGGTGGACGCATCGGCACCGCCGCCGCGCTTCACCTTGCCGCGGCGATTCCAAACTTTGTACTCCTCGACATTCCGCTCGGCAACGCCACCGTGAAAGACGGCTTCGCCGAACTTCCCATAGGCCCCGGTTTGGGCATCGCGATCAACGAAGGAGCGCTCTAATGGTACGTCGAAATTTTCTCGGATGGCTCGGTGGAGGCGCCGGACTCGCGAATGCCGCCGATAGCTGCGGCTGCCTCTTCCAGCCGAAAGCCGCGCTCGGCGCCGAGCTGTTCACGCGCGTTGGCTCGAACATCAAGATCACCAACGTCAAAGTCTTCGGGGTCTCGTTAACGCCGGACTCCGACCGCCCTTACGTCTTCGTCAAAATCGAAACCAATCAGCCCGGCCTGCACGGCTGGGGCGAGGGCACACTCGAAGGCAAAGCCGCTGTCGTCATTCATTGCGTGAATGACTTCAAGGAATTCCTCATCGGGTCCGATCCGATGCAGGTCGAACATCACTGGCAATCGATGTACGTCCACAGCTTCTATCGAGCCGGCCCTGTTATCGGCAGCGCCATTTCTGGAATCGATCAGGCCCTCTGGGACATCCGTGGCAAGGCGCTCGGCATGCCCGTCTACAAGCTGCTCGGCGGCCCCACCGACCCCCGCAGCGTGCGCGGCTACTATCATCTCCGGGCTCGTTCAAAGGACGACTATCCTCGCCTCCGCGAAGAGGCGCGCAAGGCCGGCATCACGTGTTTCAAGACCGGAATTCCTTGCTACTACGAATGGATCGACAGCCACGCAAAGATCGCCCGCGCAGTGCAGGGCATGGCCGACGTGCGCGAAGGCCTTGGCCCCGACATCGACATCGGCGTCGACTTTCACGCGAAGACTTCGCCCGCAGTCGCCTCCGTTCTCGTGAAGGAAGTCGAGCCGCTCAATCTGCTCTTCATCGAAGAACCTTGTCCGCCGGAGAACGTCAAGGCGATGCAGAAAATTTCCAAACGCTCGACCACGCCGATTGCCACCGGCGAACGCCTTGTCGCCAGCTACGCGCGCCGCGAATTGATCGAACTTGGCGTTGTCGATATCATCCAGACCGACATCAACCACGTCGGCGGAATCACGGCTCTGTGGAAGGCCGGCGCGCTCGCCGAAGCCTCCGGCGTTGCCATGGCCCCGCATGCGTGCGAAGGCCCAATTGGCGGGCTCGCGACGGTCCACGTCGACGCTGCCATGCCCAACTTTCTCGTGCAGGAAATCTGCAGCGGCGTTCAGCCGGGCCCGCAGGAAAAGGCCTGGGAAGAGTGGCTCGGATTCCCAGCCATGCGCATGGTCGACGGGCGTTTCCCGCTCCCGCAAAAGCCAGGGCTCGGCTTCGAGTTAAGCGAAGACGCCTTCAAGAAGTATCCCTTCGGTGGGACTCGTCCCATGGCCCGGGTCTTTCACGAAGACGGCTCCGTCGCCGAGTGGTAAAGCGTCGCGCGAATGGCGTCGAACATCGCCAGCATCTGCGCCGCGGCGGCCGTGTCGCCGCTGTAGCGCAGCCGGTTGTAGGCATGCGTGAACGTCGCAATCTGCGCGGATAGTTCGCTCGGCGGCAGTTTGCGCGCGAACTCAATCGGTGTGAACCACTCCGGTTTGTGGATGTCGTGCTCTTCGAGAAGCGTGAGCAAATTCCGATACAAAACGGTCGCGTCCGATGCCGCCGCCTCGCCCGCTCGCAACCGGTCCCGCTGTTTGCGCTCGCGCACCCGCCTCACTAAATAAGGCCCGGCAACCCACGCCAGAGCGAGAGTCAACGCCGCGCCGATCAGCCACGCCGCGCGCTCGCGCACCCACTGCGCTGAGGCCGCGCGCCACCCGTCCGTATTCCGCAGCACCGCGTTGACAGACCATCCGCGCGTGCCCATCCGCGTCGTCTCCAACTGCGCCGCCAATCGAAACTGCCGGTCGAGATCGTACTGCAGCACCCAGTCCTGCCAAAATAGATCGGCCGCCTCGATCAAGTGCGCGACACGCGACAACGCCGCCCATTGCGCGGGCATTGCCACCGCTGGTGTTGGGTCATAAGTCGTCCAGCCGTGCCCGGGAATAAACGCTTCCACCCACGAATGTGCGTCGGAAGCCTTCACCGTGTACCACCCGCTCACCGGATTAAACACACCGCCTCGGAAGCCCGTCGCCACACGCGCCGGAATGCCAATCGACCGCAGCATCAACGCCATCGAGGACGCGAAATACTCGCAATGTCCTTGCTTGCGCTCGAGTAAAAAATGCCCTACCGGATCGTCCCGTTCCTCGCTCGGTAACTCCAGCGTATACGTGTAATTCGTGCGCAGGTAGTCGACGATGCGCCGCGCCTGCAACGCCGGATTATTCTCCGATCCCGCCACCTGCTGCGTCAACTGCAGCACGCGGATGTCGAAATTGAGCGGCACCTCCAGCAACCGCCGCCGCGCTTCGCGGTCGAGCGTTGCCGTCCCATCGGCGCCATAGGAATCGAAAAACGCCGTCACGCTGTAGCGAAGCACCGGAGGCATTTCGGACAGACTTCGCAGCGTCCCGTTCGACAGCACCGCGATCGTTCCCAAATTCGCTTCCAAAAACTCGGGAATGCCCGCGACAAACAGCGCGTTCATACCCGTCTCGGCGAGTTGCACGTCGTAGCGTGCGCGCACGCCGCGCCGCCCTTGATGATTCCGAATCGGGATGCCCGCCGTGCCGTATCGCAGCCGCACTTGCTCGGCCAGATCGCCCGCCGTCGTCCAACGCCGTCCGTCGAATTTCGACATCGCCGATCCGCGCCAATACAGCGGCAGTTGATCTGGCTGCCCCGCGATCCGTACAAACATGATCGTGCGCGAACTCGCCTGTATTTCGCCGATCTTGCGCAAATCGACTTCGCCGCCATATCCCGGCAGATGAATACGCGGTGTAACGAAGCTTTGCAACGCCGCGCGCGCCGTTCGCGGCAACACAAAAAACAGCACCACCGTAAATACGATGATCCCGCTCGCCGCCAGCAAGCTCACCGTCGCCGTGCGCCGGAAAAACCCGGCGCGCTGCCCCGCCGTTGAAACCCTCGCCCCGCGCGCGCCGCGGCGAATCTCCCAAGCCGCGAACGCACCCACGCCACAGACAACAAAGGAAACCAGAAATAGAAAGAACAGCAAACTCGACGACAACAGTGCCGCCGCCACCAGTTCCAGGAACGAGATCATCACCGTCCAGAACGCATCGCGGTCTGTGCGGAAAGTCAAGCCTTTCGCGACGACGAGAAAGCAGATCAGCCAGATCGTCGCACTTAGAAAATCGCCGGACAACCAGTACACATCGACCGCCGTGTAACCGCAGAAGGCGATCACAGCCGCGCTCAAGTAAGGCCCCGGCAATCGCTCCAGCGGATTCAGTTTCAACCCGCGCAGCACGAACGCCGCCAAGACTAGAAACAACGCCACCGGCGGTAACTCGCCCGTAACCGCCAGCGCCAGATATCCGCTCAACAGCATGCCGAGCAGCGTGCCTTCAAACAGCCGGTCTGCGGGCGCGGCGCGGAGCATCGTTAGTAGATCGCCTTGGCGACCCCCTCCTGGAAATCGCCGAGCGCCTGCGGCGGCACGCCCTCGGCATTCAACACAACAAAAAACGCACCGCGGAAGAACGGACGTTGGGCGGGATTCTTCGCGAAACGTTGAAATGCCTCGAACGCGACCGTTTCACCGGGATACTGAATCCACACGCCGCTGATATCTTGCGGGCCTTTGTACGTGGCTTTCCAAATCTTCTCCGCACGCAGTCCGCCCACACTTTCCGGTACTACCTCCGGCCCCGCCTCGTCCATCGCGAAGCGTACCCACCCGCCGTGAATCAGCTTCGGCGGCTCGGTCGCGGCCGGCCCGCTGCCGCACGACATCATCGCGGCCGCGGCCGCGGTCAAAATAGTTCGTCGTAACAAGTCCATTCGCTTTCCATGGTAGAACAGAGTGTTGCGTTGTCTATGGCGAAGTTAAAGGCCTCGAAGGCTAAAGAACAAAAAACGGATTGGAAGCGAGACGCGAAGGGTGCGATCCCCTGCCTGCTTCTCGTGCTCGGCATCATCGTCCTCATCGGCATGTTGTTCTCGGCGATGTTGAAGTCGGCGACGTAAGGTAAGCCATGCGAATCGACGGACGAAACCCGGATCAGATGCGGCCCGTAACCATCGAGCCCGATTTTCAGCTC
>VFZW01000450.1 GCA_016871055.1 Acidobacteriota bacterium | reverse complement strand
CCTAACACTTTGTTCCCAGCGCCGCACACCCTCCTCTTCGTCTAACTCGTTTGGAGTGTGTCGATTGCCCCGTTTTGCCAAGGGGAACTTCGGGCTAGGAAACGGTCCCGCAATCCCCGAGGGGCGCGCAACTCTTCGAGGACCGCATCGCTGGGAATCAGCGCCAGGCTCTCCGCGTATCGCTCAGCGTCGTGCTCGGCGCGAGCTTTCTCGTACAGTTCGACGGCCTTCCGGGAGGAGGATGAGCAACTGGCTAGTAGGCTCAGGACCACGCCCAACAAAGCGAACCGCCTCGGTGAATTCCGAAAAATGTCACCGAGGCGGGGAAGGCCGAATGCCAGCATGATCATTAGTTGGGCGGTTCTTCGTGGCCGGCGCCGCCGCCCGAGCCGTAGCCGCCGCTTCCCTCCTGACCGCAACCGAGTTCAACGCGCAGCATGGTCAAGTCGCGGCGGTATTTCGATACGGTCATCTGGCCGAAATACAGCGTCCCGAAATCTTTGATTCGGACGCCGCCGTTTTCGATCGGGAACGGGCTCTTGATTTGGTCGAGCGGAAAGAGCGTCGCGCGCACGTCGCCCTGCCGGGTCAGGCAGCCGTTCATATCCTTCGCGTCGCACGGAGCTCCGAGCGAACCGGGCGCGAGGATCAGGCCGCTAAGGCCACCCTTGACATACGCCTGTTCCAGCGCGGTGTACGTGGCGCAGGTGTTGAAGACATCGGCCTTGTTGACGAGATCGATGGAGGAACCGTTGACGCGCAATCCTTCGATGGTCGAGCCGATTGGGGAGATGTGGGACTCAGCCCCTTGAGGGTCGGCGGTGCAGGTTAGGTGCATGACGATGCGGCCGAACTGCATCACGCCGGCCAGATCGGCGTCTTCGATCGTCACCGTGACTTCGGTTTGCTTACCGTCGCCCTGGACCGTCGTAGTAGCCTTTCGGATGGAGGCTAGGCCGTTGATGCCGAAGTTCTCGACCGACGATGTGCCATAGCCGCCGCTCGGGGAAAGCGAGGCCATTGCCTGCGTCGGAATCGTCAGCGGACTGGGTCTTGTGATGACACCGCCGAAAGCGGAGCCATACGCGGAATATGCGAAGTATTTATTGCGAGCTGCCATTGTCTCTCTCTTATGGGTACAACAATTCAAACGGGATCGCGGCCAGCTCGTTCCGCGCGGACGCGTCCCTTACTCGCAAAGTATAGCGGCCCGGAGCCATGCCTTTCACGGGCAGCGAAATAATGACGTCGTCGGTATCCCGGGGTGCGTCGCCCTCAAACTGCAGGACCGCGCTTCCCCCAGCCGATTCCAGCACGAACGCATAGCGCGCCACCGATGGGTCGGTCCGGTTGTATAACAGTGCGATTCTCTCTTGTTTTTTTTGCACGCGGATTTTCCGCGGCTCTGTATCCACGGCCCGCGCGGAAGTGACGAAATAACTGCCCATCACTTCCCCGCGCGCTCCTCCGGGGATCTCTCTGTAAACCACAACGGCCAGCAGCGCCATGCAGGCCAGCGCCAACGCCGGTTTCGGCGCGAGGTCCAGCCAGCGCTCCCACCAACTCTCGCCTTGTTTGTTCTCCGGCCGGGCGGGTTGCAGTGGCGGTTGCGCTCCGGTGGGCCGCTCGGCGGGCGCTTCGGTGTCCAGTTTCAAAAGCGGTTTGCGCGCGTTGTCGATAAAACGCGCGGTGACGACAATATCCTGTGCGCAGATCGCACAGGAAAAATAATGCTCCTCGAAGGCGTCTCGCTCTTCGCCCGCCAATTCGTTGAGCATGTAGCGCTCCAGTCGATTGGCGGAAGTTGCTTCGGTGTGGTCCATGGGACGGGTCATTGTCTCGGTGTTCGATCGCCGCTGGTCACGGCTGCCTTTTCACGTATTTCAAGTACCGGTCTTTGAATTCCAGCCGGGCGCGGTGCAGCAGAACGCGGAGGTATTCGCGATCAACCCCTTGCTGCTGACAGATGGCGTCGCGCTTCTGGTCATCAAAATAAACGGCTCGCAATAATAGTTGCTCGCGGTGCGGAAGCGTTTCAAGAACATTACGAACTGCCATCGAAGACTCGGCGCCAAGCAATTCGGTTTCGACATCGGGCGCGTCGGCCTGCACATCGAAATCGGATTCCATGCGCTCGGGTTCCCGCCCCCCGGTTCGGCGGTATTCCAGCACAACATGGTCGCAGATCGAGTTCACCAACGGCCCCAGCCGCTCAGGCTGACGGATGCCATTCGGCTTCCGCAACAACCTGAAAACACGGAGGAAAACCTCCTGACGGATCTCTTCGGCAAGCTGCGAACTGGCAACCCGGATCCGCAGCTTGATACCGAGCAGTTCCCCAAAATAAGAGACAAAATGCCGCTCGGTGTCCGATTCCCCGGCGGCCAGTTTCTCTACGTACTCTTTGTCGAAGGCGACGAACTGCACGATGCCCCAGTGTCACTCAGTACTGGCCAGGTTACAACCGCACTCGGCGAATTCCGAGGCCTCCGCCGGGACGATCCGCAAGGAGTATGCCATAAACCTGTGGGCCGCCCCGGCGCGGAGTACTAAGCATTGGGGTAGTGACAATCACCGGCGAAGCGTTTCAAAATATTTTTCGCTCGCGCCGAACGCGCGATAATGGTATCGAATCAGATGGACGAGATCCGCATTAACCGCATCTCCGAAACGATGCGAGAGGAGCTCACCGAGCTCATTGAGTACGAAATGGAAGACCCGCGTGTCCTGCAAGTCACCGTCACCGACGTGCACGTATCGCCCGACGGCCGCAAGGCCCGCGTCATGGTCTCGGCCCCGACGGCAAAGGAACAGACAGCGGCCATCAATGCACTCGAACACGCCCGCGCGTTCCTCCGCCTCCAACTGGCTCAGCGGCTGACGGTGCGTCACATTCCGGATTTGCATTTCGAGTTGGACGCCGTAGTCGATCCGGCACGTTTGAATCAGCTCATGAAACGTGTGCGCAAAGGCCGGCCGAAGGAGTAAACGTGTCGGCGATCGTAGGCGTCTCCGATCACGGCGGCTGGGCGATTCTGGTGACAGTCGACGCCAGCGGCACGCTGCTTGACCGCCGCAGAGTCGAACTCGTCGACGAAGGCCTTCCGAAGATCCCGCACCACGTCGAAGCGCAGCGCCTTCCCCTCGACCAAGCGGTAGCGCTTGTCGAGCGCGTGCGTGCCTCGGCGGAACGCAACGCGATCCTTTGCCTGGACGCTGTCGCGGCGAAGTTCGAGGTTTCTGGGATTGCGCTCCGCCGTTGCCCGGCGCTCCCCGCGACCATCGCCGAGCGGATCACCAACTACAAAGCGCGGAACAATGCCGACTGGGTGATGTATCGCGAAGCGCTCGCCGCCGCCGCCGAAGCGCGTGGCTGGCGCGTGTTTTGGTATGACGCCAGGAACTTCGCGGACGCGCGCGCGGCGAAGCCGCCCGGCCCGCCATGGACCAAGGACCACCGCATTGCAATGGCCGCCGCTATCGCCGCTCGGAAGGCGTAGCCGGCATCAGCCCGATCGTCACAATTCCGCACATCGCCGCCAATCCCGCCAATACGCGCAGCCCCGTCGAAAACGATCCGTCCGCCGATTGAAACATCGCTAGAATCGTCGGCCCCGCCTGTCCCCCGAGATTGCCGATCGAGTTGATCATGGCGATTCCGCCCGCCGCCGCGGTGCCCGTTAGAAACGCCGTCGGCAACCGCCAGAAAGGCCCGATTACACTCCACCGCCCCGACACGCACAACGTCATCGCCGCCACCACGACCAGCGGTGGCAGCGGCAACGACAACAGCAACAGACCAATGCCCGCACCCCATACCGCCAGCGCTACGTGCCAGCGGCACTCCTTCGTCCGATCCGAATGCCGCCCGTGCAGAATCATCACCGGAATCGTCACCAGATACGGCACCGCCGCCAACAATCCGAGTTGCGATTTGCTCAATTGCGGAAACGTCGTTTGCAGCAGAGTCGGCAGGAAGAAGTCGATCCCCTACCCGCCGACCACATTGAGAAAGTAGATCGCTCCGAGAACTAGAACCTTCCAATCGGACAGCGCCATCCGAAGCGTGAAATGTTTCTTCTTCTCCTGCGCCGCGCGCTCGGCGTCGAGCACTCCCGTCAACCACTCCTTCTCCTCCGGCTTCAACCACTTCGCATCGCGCGGGCCGTTCGGCAGCAGCAACAGGACGACGAACCCGAGCACGACCGAAGGAACTCCCTCCACCAGAAACAGCCACTGCCAGTTGCGCAAGCCGAGTTGCGGATGATCGAGCAGCCAGCCCGACAGCGGCCCGCCGACAACAAAGGAGAACACCGCCGCTGTCATGAAGATCGACACGGTCCGCGCCCGGTGCGCCCGCGGGAACCAATACGTGTTGTAGAGGATCATGCCCGGAAAGAACCCGGCCTCGGCCGCGCCGAGAAGAAAGCGCAGTACGTAGAAGGCCCACTCGCCCGTCACGAACATCATGCCGGCCGAAATCAGCCCCCAGGTGATCATGATGCGCGCGATCCACATGCGCGCGCCGACACGCTCCATCAGCAGGTTCGACGGCACTTCAAAGAAGAAGTAGCCGATAAAGAAGATCCCCGCGCCCGTAGCGTAAGCCGTCGTCGAAAGCCCTAGATCGGACGCCATCGACAGCTTCGCGAACCCGACGTTTACCCGGTCGAGAAACGCGGCGACGTAGCAGGCGCACATCAGCGGCAACAGCCGCCAGGCGGCTTTGCGCAGTACGGTTTGTTCGAGCTGGCTTTCGGGCACGTCCCGCTATTCGATCACGCCGGACACGCGGCGGTCAAACGCCTACTCATTCGTGATGCGGCGCAGGATTTCACCCTTCCGCACCGCGATCGATTCACGGCATGCAGAATTGCCGGACCAGCGCTTCAGGCCGAACGCCCCGTTCGACGCGACAGCGCAAGCGTGTAGACCGCCGATCTCGGCGGGCCGGCCCGGCGCGATCCGCTTCGGAGTCTGAGATAGGTCGTAGAAAATAGCTCGA
>VFZW01000449.1 GCA_016871055.1 Acidobacteriota bacterium | reverse complement strand
TGATACTCTTGATGGCCACCAACTCGGCCAATATTGTTAATACGTCGGGAACTCTCATCGCTTCACCACTCCACCGGCTCAACACGCCGCAGCCAGAACTGATAGATCACCACACCGAGCCCGAGCGAGCCCCCAGCCACCCAAAACGCCATCAGAAAAGAACCCGTGGCGGTGACAATCCAACCGGTGATCAGCGGCGCGGCCACCCCGCCCAGATTCCCGATGAAATTTTGAAAGCCCGTCCAACGCCCCGCCGCCAGAGGCCCCGCCAATGTCTGCGTGATCGCCCAGCAGTTTGAACTGTACACACCAAGAAACGCGCCCGCGACCGCCAACAGGATCAGCGAGTGCGTCGGATTTCCCACCGCCGGCGCAGCCAGAATCGCCGCGCCGCATCCCAACAATCCCGTCACCGCGAATCGCAGCCGCACGACTCCCGCCGCCGCGCCGCCGCGAATGAACCGGTCGCTCAACATCCCGGAGAACAACGAAGAGACCGCCATGATCCAGAACGGAACCGAGCCAATCGTCGCCATCTCGGCCATCGAAAAGCCGCGCTCTTTGATCAAATAACTCGGCAGCCATGTCAGCAAAAAGTAGTTCGAGTAACCGTAGGTGAACATACCGAGCGACGCGGCCCACACCTGGCTCTTTCCCAACAACGCCATCCAACCCGGTCCGATCTCCGTGTCGGCGGACGATTCCGCCGACGGCGCCGCCCACAGCCAAGGCGCCAACCACACCAGACTCCCGAGACCGAGCACAACGAACAACCCGCGCCATCCATAAGCCGCTATCGCCAAGCCCCCGAGCATCGTGCTCAGCCCCGGCCCGACCTTCGATCCCGCATCGACCAGCGCATTCGCTGTCCCTCGCTGCGACTCCTTGAACGCCGTGACGATAATTTTCGAGCAAGCCGGATACGCCACGCTTTCGCCCATACCGAGGACAAATCGTGCCAGCAACAACTCCGGCAGTCCGCTGGCGATACCCACCGCCGCCGTCGCCAGCGACCACACCAGATATCCGATCGCATACACCCACTTCACCGGAAACCGATCAACCAGCCATCCGGCGACCAATTGAAACGTCGCATAGGTCCAGAAGAACGACGACAGCAACAGCCCCATCTGCGCGGCTGACAATTCCAACTCCCGCGTCAGCAGCGGCGCCGCGACAGACAACGCGCCCCGGTCCAGATAGTTGATCGTCACCGATACGACCAACAATCCCAACACCAGTCCTCCGCCTCGAGTAGACATCTGTAGATTATGGCGCGGTTCGATCGGTCGTGGCCACAAGTTGAATCTCGTCTCGGCGGCTTTGCCCTGATCGCAACGTAACGAATTCGGTTCACGTGGCCCTCGGATTGGCAGACGTCCGTGAACGTGCACTCCGCACCCAGCGCTATCCGCCCGCACTGGCTTCGGAAAGCTGTTGCGCCGCATGGAAGACGAGCACCAGTCAATCGTCATCGAAAAACGCGGCGCCGCCAAAGCTGTCTTACTCAGCTTCCGCGACTACGTCAAGCTTGCCGCTCCCGAACCGGAAGTGCTTAGGCTCATCGGAGAGGAATCGCTACGCAACGGGACGGACAAGTTGCCCTCGCGCCAGATCGGTCAGATCATCAAGTCGACCCGCGCCAAAAAGTCGAAGCGAGGAGGATCCCCCTCCGTCTGGTCATCGACACGAACATCGTCGTTTCGGCGGCGTTGAGACCCGACGCCCGAGCCGAACCAAGTCCGTTGTGCGCGATTTCTTCAAAAACTCAACTTCAAACCAAGCTGAATATTCCGCGGCTGGTTGGCCTGACTAAGCAACTGCGTGTAACTCGGGCTGGTAATCCCCGTATTGAGTCCGCCAAACCAAACCCGGTTGAAGGCGTTGACGAATTCCGCGCGGAACTGCAGTTTAATCCGCTCGCGGCCAATCGCCGTGTCTTTCAGAAACGCCATATCCCCGTTATTAATCGCGGGGTTCCGCAAGTCGCCCCAATAGAACGGCAGCCGCCGCGCGGTGAACGGCGGCATCACCGCCAGCGAACCCCCGTTAAACCAGTTCAGAATCGTGGCATTGTCGCGTTTCGGACTGCTTCCCGTCGCCACCGCCTGCGGCAGCGCCACCGCCTGGCCGGTCTGGTAAATGTACATCGCGCTCCACTGCCAGCCGCCGACAATCCTGTCAACGACGCGGACGTTTGACTTCCAGGCTCGCCCCTCGCCGAAGGGCAACTCGTAAATCAGCCCGAGCGAAACGCGATGCGGGTTATCGAACTGGCCGATCATCTGCGGCAGAAACGTATCGCTCGGTTCGACGTAGCGCAGGCTTTCCAGCTGCTTCGAAAACGTGTACGCCGCCTGCACGCTCAACCCGCTGCGGAGGCGATGGTTCGCGCCCATTTGCAGCGAATGATAGACGCTCGTACCGCCCATTTCGCGCGTGTGCGTGATGTTCTGGAACTGCGGAAGCGGATTAAGAAGTTGCGCCACGGTGATGGTCGGCCCGGCCAGAGCGCTCGGCTGCGGGATCAGGCCGAGGAAGGGATTCGACACGCGCGCGTTCAGCCGGGCGCCTAGGCCGAAGAACCTCTGATCAAACGCGCCGCCGGTACCGTTGGAGGCGTTGTTGATGCTGCGGCCGCTGTCGCCGGCGCCCGAACCGACGATCAGATTGCTCGCGTTCTGTCCGACGTAGTTGATTTCGATCTGCAAGTCATTGGTCACCGCGTGCTGGAAACCGAAGCTCCACCGGTTGTTCCGGATATTCTTGCGGTCGTAGGCATAAAGGCTCAGCGACTGGCCGAGAAACGTCCGCAGTCCGAGGCTCGAGCCCGTCGGAGGCGTGAAGCCGTTCGGGAACGGATTGGAAAGAACATCGGCCGGGGTCAGCCCGCCGTCCAGGCTGGCGACCATATCGGTTTGGGAGGTGAAGCCTGACAGGTTGACAAAGGGCTGCCACCATACCGAGTAAAAGATCCCCACACCGCCGCGGAGCACCGTGCGCGGAAAGACCCGGTAGGCAAAACCGAGGCGCGGTTGCCAGTTCTTCCGATCGGCCACCACGTTCCGCCGATTATTTTCGGTCGCAAACAGCATGCCGCCGCGGACCGAGAAGTTGGCCGGAGTAAGCTCCGGAATCGGGTTGGCGGCATAGGCGGTTTTGGCGGCTTGCTCAATGGGATTCGCGGCCCGGAAGTCGAGCCCGAAGTTGTTCTTATTAAACCGCTCGGTGGTGCCGAGCATCAGGTCGTAGCGCAAGCCCACATTGAGCGTCAGTTTCGACGTGACCTTGTAATCATCCTGGAAGTAGAAGCCGTAAAAGGGGGACTGCGTCGCCGTGGCCGCGTTGAGGCTCATGAATCCCGACGCCGCATTGCCAAGCAGCATGCTGGCGATTCCATGTCCCAGGTTATTGCCGGCCTGAAACGGGTTCGGCTGCGTGAACGCCCGATTGAACGTGTACTGGCCGCCGGGACGATTCGCGCCCTGGGAGTTGTTCTGCTTCACTTGGCCCTGGAAGCCCCACTTCATGTTGTGACTGCCCGCCGATCGGGTGAAGCCCAGATTGTAGGAAAACGTATTCGTATGTTCAAACCACTGCCCTTCGGCGGCGCCGATAAAGAAAAGATCGGAGTTGTCGAAACGCGGAAAAATGCGCTGTTGCATCTGGCCGACCAGCGACGGGGAGAACCCGAGTTGCGTCTGATCGAATTGCGGATAGGTCCCCTGTTGGGTCCAGCGCGTGAAGCCGGCCTGGCCGGTCACAACAGTGCTGGGACTCAGTACCCACGCATCACTGATCCCCATCGAGGTCTGTGCCCGGTTGTTGCCGACCAATTCGCCAACTCCTTTACCGCCGATATCCCAGACCGTCGGCGATCCCGGGAATCCCTGATTGGTCGACCAGCGAACGAACAGCCGGTGCGCCCCTAGGTTCGGATCGATTCGCAGCGAGTAATTCTCGCCGTCGTAAATC
Organism: Acidobacteriota bacterium; assembly: GCA_016871055.1. GTDB lineage: Bacteria > Acidobacteriota > Terriglobia > Bryobacterales > Bryobacteraceae. The sequence goes on along the minus strand of VFZW01000449.1, from coordinate 1,031 downwards.
GCAGCGACCTCATTGTAGTAGTTGTTGGCATTGGTGAAAGCGTCCCCCGGGGACGTTGGCGCGGGATAGCGGGCCAGCACGTTGCGGGCGACCGGATTGATGCGATTGGCCGGAATGCGCCCGCCGGGGAACAGTTGTCGGCTGGCTTGGCCGCCCGCGGTCGTAGTGGTGAGCGGATCGGCGATTTGGAAGGGCGCGCCCGCTACGTTGAAGGTTTGGGAAAAGTCGCCGCTCTTTTGGAGTTCAGTCGGCACCGTGATGCGGAACACCTGCGGCGTGCGGCGCCGCAGTCCTTCGAAGTTAAAGAACCAGAAAAGCTTGTTCTTGCCGTTAAAGAGCTTCGGGATCACCACCGGCCCGCCCGCCGTCAGACCGTACTGATTAAATCGAAACACCGGCCGCTTGTTACCCGCACGGTTATTGAAGAACGAGTTGGCATTGAGTTTATCGTTGCGAAAGTACTCGTAGAGATTTCCATGGAACTCGTTGGTGCCGCCTCGTGTCGAGACGTTGACGTACATGCCGCCGCCGTGGCCGTACTCGGCGTCGAGCGCGTTGGTCTGCACCGTGAACTCTTCCACCGCATCGACGCCAGGGATATAGGCGACGCGGTCGGAAATATTATTGGGAATGCCATCGAGGAGAAATTCGTTGGTTCGATTGTTGGCGCCCGATGCGGAGGTATACGAAACGCTATCGACATCGATGAGGCCGGTGGTGTTATTCGTGGGGCTGTTGTTGGTGATGCCCGGGGCCAGATTGATCAGCATGAGCACGTTGCGTCCCAGGAGCGGAATGTCGGTGATAGCCCGTTTGTCGATGTTCCGGCTGACGGCCGCCGTGGAAGTTTCAAGGAGTGCCCCTTTGGCGGAAACCTGCACCTGTTCGGTAAGTTGTCCAACCTCGAGCGAAAAATCGGCCGTCGAGCGAATACCCGTGCGGACAAGTGTTGGCTGCGTGCCTTTCTTGAACCCGGCTTTTTCGGCGGTAAGTTGGTAACGGCCCGGCGGGACTAGAGGGAAGAAGTAGTA
>VFZW01000448.1 GCA_016871055.1 Acidobacteriota bacterium | reverse complement strand
CGTAGTCGCCATCGGGCCTGGCGAAAATCAGATTGAGATCGCGGCGGTAGGCATCGCCGATCAGCGCGGCGTCCCGCGCTTGGCGCTCGCGGTAGACCTCCAAGTATGCCAGCGTCCCCTTCGACATCGCTACGCGCCTCTGAGAGCGTGTTTTCGTCGGTTTGACGCCAACCGTCCCGTCGTCGCGTTCGAAGACCGATTGCCAGATGAGCAACTTCCCTTCCCGGTCGAGATCCTGCCATCGCAAACCGGCAAGCTCACCACGGCGGCAACCAAGATCGGCGGCAAGGCGCACGGCAATACCTACCCACGAATCGTTACTAGCGGCTTCCAGCGCTTCGATCTCGTCGGTCGAGATGACCTTCGCTTCGGCGGTATCGGACGGGCGCAGCGAACACCCGAGCGCGGGATTGAAGCGGAGGATCTTTTGTTTGACTGCGCGATTCAGCGCCGCCCTCACCGCGCCGTGGATCTCCAACACCGTCCGCGCGCTCAGCGTCTTGTACAGATCGACGTAGACGCCTTCAAGCGCGGCGGCGGTCAACTTGTCCAACCGTACCGCGCCGAGCTCCGCGAGGATCGGCTTCATCGACATCGTGTACCTGCGCCATGTGTTGTAGGTGCGAGTGGCTTCGATGACGTTCAGCCATTGCGCGACGTAGGACCGAAAGCTCACCGCGCCGCCTGCCGGTTCGTCGGCATTCAGCGTCTTGAGAAAGTCTTCCGCTTTGGCCTTCGCGTCGAAGGTGTGCGAGTCAAAAACACCCTTCCCGGACTCGTCGCGGCCCTTCCAGACGCGCACGCGCCAGCTAACCTTGCCGTTCTTTCGCGGGCGGCGGTCGATGCGGGAGATCATTTGGAGAGTCCCTCTGGTGGATTGATTTCGTGCAGTCGGTTCAGCGCGACGTTTAAGTGCGCAATGATCGGTGAGAGTTGCGGAATCAGCGCATGGTCCGCACTGACTACGTTCTGCAAAGAGTCAATCGCTTTCCTGACGCGCCGAGAGGCGATTACCGTATTTCGGGCAGACTGTCCGAGTTCTTGAAACACCGCTTCCCAAAAAACATTAGCGAGTTCAGGACGATCAACTTTGATTGCGAGTTGTTGAAACGGTATTAAGGCCGCGCCGCGTGGAGGCCTGTCGTTCTCGTAATGTGCGACGGTTCGAATTGCAATGCCGAGATGTTGCGCGAACGCCTGCTGGCTGTTGAACCCTAACGCGCTTCTCAGTTCCCGCATGGCCTGAGCGACCTTGTTTTTTTGGGGCACGATCAAAATATAACATGAACGCGATTGACATGCACCGTCAGTGCATATTACTCTCGAGAGAAACATGCACGTACAGTGCATGCACTAAAAGTACAGGAGCTACAAGTGAAAGCAACTGACCTTTTTTTCACGCCCGAAACCGTTCCGCTACCCGTGAGCCGATCACGCCGCTACCAGATGGCGCGTGACGGCGAGCTACCCGTGATCCGTTGCGGCAAACGTCTATTGATCCCGCGCGCCGCATTCCAAAAGTGGCTCGAAACTTGCGGCACCTCTTGCCCAAGTACTCGCAGCGCATTGGAAGACCCCAAGCGCGCGGAGATGATGCGCCGTTGAGTTCCCTCTCCGTCGCGGACCACACACTGGGAGCGCAGAACAATGACATCACATGATTCGATCCCGCCGGAACTGAGCAATAATGCGCGGCGTTTACCGGCGAGCGATCCAAACTCGAAGACTTTCAGGAAACGCGCGCGCCGCGCGGCGGCGGCAGTTCTGCCGACAACCACCATGCTCGATGCGGCCCTAGCCTACGCCGCCCGCGGCTGGCGCGTTCACCCGCTCCGCGCCCGCGATAAAACACCAGCCAGCAAGCACGGCTGCAAGGACGCCACGACCGACGCCACGCAGATAAAAGAGTGGTGGACGAAGTTCCCCAATGCAAACATCGGCCTCGCTACAGGCTACGAGTTCTTCGCCATCGACATCGACCCGGCTGGCATGGCGTGGTATGAGGCCGAGCAGCTGCCGGCGACTCACGAAGCCGTCACCGGGCGCGGCGGGCGGCACGTGCTCTATCGGATGCCTACCGGCTACGTGATCGGCAACAGCGCTGGCTTGTTGGCCGAAGGCGTGGACGTGCGCGGCATCGGCGGGTACATCGTTGCGCCGCCGTCGGTACATCCGTCTGGTACTACGTATACCTGGCTGGACTGCGACGGACTCGTTCCAGATGGTCCATGCGCAGACGCGCCGCCGGAGATCGTCGCGGCGCTGGCGCAGCGGCCGGAGACTGGCGCGCCGCTTACGATACCGAGCACGATCAAAAAAGGCGTTCAACACAAGAGCCTACATAAGTTCGCTTCATCGTTGCGCGCGAAGGGCATGGAGCAACAGGAGATCGAAGCGGCGTTGATTATCGCGGCACGGCGATGCGAAGAAGTACCGCCGGATTCACACATGGCGAGGCTAGCTGAATCAGTCTGCAAGCTCTATAAACCCGGCCTCTCGCCCGACTACGCCGCGCGCGCGCTCGAACTTGTAGTCGACGAAACATCTCACAAAGCGGGCAAACACAAGCCGCGCAAATCAGGCAACGCCAGAACATTCATGCCCAACGACACCGGCAACGCGGACCGGCTGGCAGCCGCGCATGGCAACGACCTGATGTTTTGCGAACAGCGGGAGTCGTTCGCCGTGTGGGACGGCAAGCGGTGGAAATTAGACCGTTCTATTCTCGTCTCCCAACGCGCGGAGTTGGTCATCAAAGCGTGTTACGCCGAAGCAGGCGAGATCGACGACGCCGACAAACGGAAAGCCTTCCTGGGGTTTCTGAACAAATCGCTTTCGCGCGCGGGCATCATTAACATGATCGAAGTCGCGAAACGAAAGCTACGGCAAGTTTCCGCTTCTGAGTTCGACACTTGCGATGAACTTCTGAACTTTCAAAATGGAACCCTGGATCTACGCACCGGGCAGTTGCGGGAACACAGCCGCGACGATCTAATCACGAAGATCATTCCGTACGAATTCGATGCGGCGGCAGCGTGCCCCACATTCTACAAGTTCTTGGGGCGCATCATGGGCGACGGGCCGAACGCCAGCGCAAACGAAGAAAAGGAAAGGGCCGACCGATTGATTCTGTTCCTGCAACGCTCCCTAGGCCTTGCGATCATCGGCATTCCCGGCAAAGTGCTGTTCATCTGGTGCGGCGGCGGCAACAATGGCAAAACCACGCTTGCAGAGATCATCCGATGCGCGCTTGGCGGTAATCAGTACGCGGGCCAACTGCAAATCGAATCACTGATGGCCGACCAACGGCAGGCGGCGGGCAATAACGCCATCGGCGCTGATATCGCGGACTTGCAGGGCGTTCGGTTCGTAGTGGCATCCGAACCGGAATCGGGCATGAAGTTCAATCTCTCCCGCGTGAAGTACTTGACCGGCATGGGTGAAATCAAAGCCCGATACCTGCGCGAAAATCACTTCACATTCAGGCCATCGCACAAACTCTTCATAGACTGCAATCATCGCCCCATCGTCAACAATCCCAACGATGCCGTTTGGAACCGGATCAAGCTGGTTCCGTTCAATGTCACGATTCCCGACCATGAGATCGATCCGAACCTGCTGGACAAGATGCGCGCCGAACTTCCCGGAATCATGAATTGGCTGGCACAGGGCGCGGCGGATTACCTGCGTCACGGGCTGGGCGATCCCCCGGAAGTCTCGGCAGCGACCGAAGGCTACCGCGCCGATTCGGATCGGCTGAAGGAGTTTATCGAAGATGAGTGCATTGTGCGGTCAGGATTCTGGGTCAGCGTTGCCGACCTGTGGGCGGCTTATCAGGATTACGAAGCCAAGAACGCAGTTCGTTTCCCGCTAACGAAATCGCAGTTTGATGATCGAATCCAGCGAATCCCCGGTGTTCGGAAGGCAAAGAAGAAAGACGGCACTGTTCGGGCATGGGAAGGAATTGCAATCCGTACGGCGGGACAACGGGACAACGGAGGGACATTGATTCACGCATAGTTCTATAGAAAAACTGCCTCGTAAGGGTTATATGGGAAAACGTGTCCCTCCCTTGTCCCGTTGTCCCGTTTTTCGCAGTACCGGGACACTCGAAGTACTACACAGAAAGGAAACCATGACTGACGACCAAGCCCGCGCGGCGATCAAAACGACGATGAACCAATACCTGGAACTTTGCTCGCACGGCTTCGGCAGTTCCCGCGACGCCGATTTCAGCGAATGGCGCGACCCCGCGCCACGGGCGACAGATCCCACGCAATGCGGGATCGCGACGGCGGGCGGCGCGGCATGAGGAGGGAGGGGTGGGTGAAATCTCTGACACGCCCATTCGTTGCACCGTCTGATAGACCTATTCATGCCCGAGGCATGAAAACCAAATTTTTGAGGAAAGGAAGAACAAAATGGGTAAACGCAAGAGTTTAGGCTCTCAACGTTCTATTCGCAGCCGTACAGTGGAAGAACCGAAGATGCCACCGGGACTCTCACCGGAAGCCGAACAGGAATGGCAGCGAGTGACGGGCCTTCTCCGGGAACGAACAGCCCTAGACGCTTTGGACGAAACAGCGCTGATTGACTACCTAACCTGCTGGATCCGTCTTCGGGAATGTGAAGCCGACGTAGCCGCGCGCGGTGTCCTGGTGGAGGGTGGAGGGGGACGCGGCAAAGTGAAGAACCCTGCTTGTCAGTTGGCGCGCCAGTACCGGGACCACCTTATAGCGTGGTGTAAGGAATTTGGCTTTACACCAGGCAGCCGGAGCCGAATCGAATTGCCGCCACCTGAAGAACCAAATAACCCATGGGCGCATTTCGCGCGGTAACGGCGGTTAACGCCGATTTCGCAAAGGCTGCGCGAGTCTCCTGCGGTGCGCGTATGGTCCGAAAACTCGATCAGCCTCACCCCAAGGCCACCCAGTGGATGAAGGTCTGTGCGAAACTTCTGAACTTGAGCCGGCGAATGCTCCGGCGGAAACTCCGCGGATCAAGCAAGAGGCGCCAAAAT
>VFZW01000447.1 GCA_016871055.1 Acidobacteriota bacterium | reverse complement strand
ACTCGCGGTGGCACGCATATTAGCAACAGAGGCCTCGGCATGTGGGGCAAGTGGCTCTACATGGAGACGCCGGACAATTATCTGGTATCGCTTGACGCGGCGACGGGCAAAGAGCGTTGGCATAAGGAAATCGCGCCGTTCGAGCGGCAGTATTTTTCGACGATGGCGCCGATCGTGGTCGGCAATCACATCATCGTGGGGACGGGGAATGATCTGGACGCTCCCGGGTTTGTGCAGGCGCACGATCCGGAGACCGGCGAGGTCCAGTGGCGGACCTACACGGTGCCGACGAAGAAGGGCGATCCAGGGCTGGAGACCTGGGGGACGCTGGAGGGCGCGAAGCTGGGAGCGGGCAATGTCTGGATTCCGGGTGCGTACGATCCCGAGACGAAGCTCTACATTTTCGGCACGGGAAATCCGTCGCCGTCATACACGAATCCGCCGAGCCGAGATGGCGATAATCTATTCACCTGTTCGCTGGTGGCGTTGAACGTCGAGACGGGCAAGATGGCATGGTACTACCAACTGAACCCTCACGACACGCATGACTGGGATTCGAGCGAGACGCCGATTCTGGTCGATGGCGAATTTAAGGGCAGGATGCGGAAGATGGCGCTGCACGCCGATCGGAACGGGTACTTTTACGTTGTCGACCGGACGAATGGCGAGCATCTGTTGACGAGTAAGTTCTCCGACACCGTGAATTGGGTGAAAGAGATCAACGCGAAGGGGCAGACGATTCGCGATCCGAAAAAGGATTCGACCGTGGGCGGGACGTTGGTGTCGCCAAACAACTACGGCGCGACGAACTGGCCGCCGGCGGCCTATTCGCCAGACACGGGACTGTTCTACGTGCCGCAGAGCGACACGTATGCGATGTACTACTTGACCGAGACCGATCCACGCGGCGCGATGGGCTTGGGTGGGAAAGACGAGCAGTTTGTGGCGTCGATGGGGTCCTATCTAACCGCGATCGATTACAAGACGGGGAAGATTGCGTGGCGGCATAGGTATCCGGGGGCGGGCGGTTTTGGCGGCGGCAACGGGGTTTTGACGACGGCGTCGAAGCTGGTGTTTGCCGGCGACATCGGCGGCAACATCGTGGCGTGTGACGCGGCGAACGGGAAGATCCTTTGGCACTCGCGGTTGGGGAGTGTTTCGAACGCGCCGCAGACGTACATGATCGACGGAAGGCAGTATTTGTTGGTGGCGGCGGGCGATGCGCTGTTTGCGTTCTATCTGCATCCGTAAACGGTTTCGGAAAGGCCTCATGCAATAATAGGAATTCGCATGGACGACGCCAAAATTCGTAGAGAAGCCCTGTATAACGCACTTTCGGAGCGGATTCTGTTGCTGGATGGGGCAATGGGGACGATGATCCAGCGCTGCGATCTGCACGCGCACGACTACGGTGGAGCGAAGCTGGAAGGCTGTCCGGAAAATCTTGTCGTCACTCGGCCGGATGTGATTCAGGACATTCATCGGAAGTACTTGGCGGCGGGGAGCGATATCGTCGAGACCGATACGTTTGGCTCGATGTCGGTGGTGCTGGCGGAGTATGGGATCGCCGAGAAGGCGTATGAGTTGAGCCGGGAGGCGGCGCGGTTGGCGCGCGTGGCGTGCGATGAGTTTTCGACGGCTGCGAAGCCGCGGTTTGTGGCCGCGTCGGTCGGGCCGACGACGAAGATGATCGCGCTGACCGGCGGTATCACCTTTCCGAAACTGGTCGACTCCTACTACGAACAGTTTCGCGGGGTGATGGACGGTGGCGCGGATCTTATTTTGATCGAAACCTGTCCCGACACGTTGAACGTCAAGGCGGCCCTGCGAGCGTCCGAGCGGCTGTCGCGAGAGCTTGGCTTCCGGATACCGACGATGGTTTCAGGCACGATCGAGAACATGGGTACGATGCTCGCGGGGCAGACGGCCGAGACGCTGTACAGCGCGGTCGCTCATGCGGATTTGCTGTCGGTTGGACTGAACTGCGCGACCGGCCCGGAGTTCATGACCGACCACATCCGCTCGCTGCATGAGATCGCCGAGACGCGTATTTCCTGCTATCCGAACGCTGGTTTGCCGAATGAGGAAGGGAAGTATCTCGAGACGCCCGAGACGCTGGCCTCGCAACTCGAGCGCTTCGTTGACAACGGCTGGTTGAACATCATCGGTGGCTGCTGTGGGACGACGCCCGACCATATCGCCGCGATCGGCAGGATGATTGACGGCAAGAAGCCGCGCGCATCGAGGAAGTCGACGCATCGCTCGTTCTACTCGGGCGTGGATTTGGTCGAGGCCGACGATTCGAATCGACCGCTGATTGTGGGCGAGCGGACGAACGTGATCGGTTCGCGGCTGTTCAAGAACATGGTCGCCGAGGAGAAGTGGGAAGAGGCCACCGACATCGCTCGGCGGCAGGTGAAGAACGGCGCGCATATCGTCGATGTCTGCTTGCAGTCGTCCGATCGGGATGAGATGCAGGACATCGATCCGTTCTATTCAAAGCTGATCCGCAAGGTTACGGCGCCGATCATGATCGACACGACAGATCCCAAAGCGGTCGAACTGGGGTTGACCTATTGCCAGGGCAAGTCGATTATCAATTCCGTAAATCTTGAGGACGGCGAAGAGAAGTTCGAAAAGATGTGCCCGGTGGCGAAGTCGTACGGCGCGGCTCTGGTCGTCGGCACAATCGACGAAGATCCGGTGCAGGCGCAGGCGTTTACACGAGAGCGCAAACTTGAGGTCGCCAAGCGGTCCGTCGATTTGCTGACGAACAAGTATGGGATCAAGCCCGAAGACATCATCATCGATCCGCTGGTGTTCCCGTGCGCGACCGGTGACGAAAACTACATTGGCGGCGCTGTCGAGACGATCGAGGCGCTGCGGCTGATTAAGGCCGAGATCCCGTATGTAAAGACGGTGCTCGGAGTTTCGAATATTTCTTTTGGCCTGCCGGCGGAGGCGCGCGAAGTTGTCAACTCGGTCTTCCTGTACTACTGCACGAAAGCCGGGTTGGATCTGGCGATCGTGAATGCGGAGAAGCTGGAGCGGTTCGCTTCGATTCCCGAAGAAGAGCGCCGTCTGGCCGAGCATCTGTTGTTCAATACGCCGCCGGCGGGCGATCATGCGCCCGAGGATTGGCGCGCGCAGACGAAGGAACAGAAGGCGGCGATCAACCAGCATCACATTGCCGCGATCGCCGAGCACTTCCGCAAAGCGGCGCCGAAGGTGAAGGCGAAGGCGGCGGATTTGCCGCTCGATGAACGGCTCGCCAACTACATCATTCAGGGTTCGAAGGACGGGTTGGTCGAAGATCTGAATTTGAAACTGGCCGAGGGCGCGGGCCCGCTCGAGATTGTGAATGGCCCGCTGATGGCGGGGATGAACGAAGTCGGGCGTCTGTTCAACAACAACGAGTTGATTGTCGCCGAGGTGTTGCAGTCTGCCGAGGCGATGAAGGCCGGCGTGGCGCATCTGGAGCAGTTCATGGAGAAGGCCGACACGGCGGCGCGGGGCAAGATTGTGCTCGCGACGGTGAAGGGCGATGTCCACGATATCGGCAAGAATCTGGTCGAGATCATTTTGGCCAACAATGGCTATACGGTGGTGAATCTTGGCATTAAAGTTACGTCGGACGAACTGGTGAAGGCGTATCTGAAACACAAGCCGGACGCTGTCGGGTTGTCGGGGCTGCTGGTGAAGAGCACGCAACAGATGGTGACGACGGCGGGCGATTTTAAAGCGGCGGGAATTTCGGTTCCGTTACTGGTGGGCGGCGCGGCGTTAAGCGAGAAGTTCGCCAAGACGCGCATCGCACCGGAGTATGCCGCGCCGACTTTTTATTGCAAAGACGCGATGACGGGGTTGCGCGTGATGAACGAAATCAGTTCACCGGACACGCGTGAGACGGCGCTGAAGGCTGCGACGTGGAACTCCGATATTGCGGCTCCCGCGCCGGCGGCGGAGGTTGCGGTTAATACAAGCGAGCAGCGTTCAACGAAGGTCCGCATTGATGTTCCGATTCCCGCCGCGCCGTACTTCGACCGCAAGAAGCGCGACATTCCGCAGTTGGCCGAGTTGTGGAGCTACATCAATCCGTTCATGCTGTATGGGCGGCATATGGGCTTCAAGGGGAACTTCGAGAAGCTGCTGGCCGAGCGAGATCCGAAGGCTCTCGAACTGTTCGACGAAATGGAAGAGGTCAAGAAGTGGGCGGCGGGCTTTATGAAGGCGCGCGCGGTTTGGCAGTTCTTCGAGACGGAGCGGGCGGGGAATACGATTCACCTGTTTGAACGCGGGGCGTCGTCGCCGGTACACGGCTTTGCGTTTGGGCGGCAACCGAAGGACGACGGTCTGTGTTTGAGCGATTACGTTTTGCCGGCGGGCGACGACGGACGGCGCGATCAGATCTGTCTGTTCGTCACCACGGCGGGCGAGGGGATTCGCGAGCGGAGTGAAGAGTGCAAGGCGAAGGGCAAGTACCTGCGCGCGCACGCGCTGCAGGCGCTAGCGATCGAAACCGCCGAGGGCGCGGCGGAGTGGCTGCACCGGCGCATTCGCGAGGACTGGGGCTTCCCGGACTCGCCGACGATGACGATGCAGGAGCGGTTTACTTCGCGCTATCACGGCAAGCGCTATAGCTTCGGGTATCCGGCGTGTCCGAACCTGGACGATCAGGTGGGTATTTGGAAATTGATCCGGCCTGAAGAGATCGGCGTTCAGTTGACCGAGGGCATGATGATGGAACCCGAGGCGAGCGTCAGCGCGCTGGTTTTCCACCACCCCGATTGCGCGTACTTTACGGCGACGGCGGCGGAGTTAGTGGAGGCGTAGACTACTTGTTGCGCTAACAGCCCGTGGTTTAAGTCGGAATCCGGCCGGAATGCCGATTCGAGACTCTTTTGCGGGGATACCAAATGGTCAACTGGCCGCTGAGAATGCGCTGTAGGGCATCTGTGGGCCTCGGTTTTTTGCCGCTTTCGCCAATCCTCAGAATAGGGACTTTAACCACGGGCTGCTAG
>VFZW01000446.1 GCA_016871055.1 Acidobacteriota bacterium | reverse complement strand
AGCCGGCTCGAGCCAAGGGACCCAGCGCGCTGCCCACGGGTGTGTCGAAGCGCGAGCCGTCGGGCCGTATGGGGAAAGGGTCGGCCATGGGGGAAACGCCCGCACGGGGATTGCCCAGAAGCCAGTCGACGCCGAAGTTGTTTGTCGGGTTGCTGGATGTCGCGCGGCTAAAGCCGAATAGATCCGGCTCACGCAGCGTGGCGTTCAACGTGTCGAAGTAGATGCCGTATCCGGTGCGCAGCACGGTGCTCGGGTTCAAGCTGTAGGCAATGCCGATGCGCGGCATCCACACCAGTTCGTTCCGGTTCAACCGCTCCGGGGCGCCGCCGATTCCGGCATAGCGCGATCCGCCTCGCACCTGGAACTGCGCGGCGGGCAATTCGGGAATCGGGCCGCGGGCGTAGGCCGCCTGCGCGCCTTCCGTGATCGGCAGATTGAGACCGCGATCGAAGAACGTGAGCGCGCGATCGAATCGTTCGCGCAACCCGAGTTCATACTCGAAACGGAGCCCCAGGTTGAGCGTGAGCTTGTTAGTAACGCGCCATTGATCCTGGAAGAACCAGCCGAAGGAAAAGCTATTGGTGGCATGCGAGTCGTTGGAGTCGATGCTGAGCCCGTTCGGCAATCCCATCATGAAGGCCGCCCAACTGTGGCCGAGGTTGCCCGACGGCGTGAGGCCGTCGTCCTCGCGCCGCGTGAATTGATTCGTGAAACTGAAGTTGCCCGAGGTGTTGCCGGGCTGGCCGTTGAACTTCTGGTAGGTGCGTCCGCTCATGCCGGCGCGGAGCGTGTGCGCGCCGCGAATGTGCATCACCGTGCCGTTGGTGCTGAACAGTTGATTGCTGGCAAACGCGGCTACAGGCTGCCCCATCGTCTGATATCCGGCGGCGGCCATTACGGGCAGCACCGCGTTGACGCCCGCCTTCTGGTCCAGGTAGGCGGGCAGGCCGAGCTTCGACGGCGGGAACGAGAAGGGCACGGTGTAGGCCGAACCTTCCTCGAAATCGCTGATCGAGGACATTACGTCGAACACGGTGGAGCCCGACTTGGTGAAGACGTAATCGAGCATCAGGCTCTTTAGATTGCGGTTCACGCCGTTGGTGTGCAGGCCGCGCACCGTTTCATACGTCCAGTCCTGACGGTCTTCACGGTACTTCATCCATGACCATCGGCCGAACAGGCGGTGCCGTTCGGAGAGGTTGTAGTCGATGCGGTTGGAGACCGACCTGTAGCTCCAGTTGAAGGGCTCGGCTGAACCGGTGTAGTTGTTCAGCGGTTCATCACGCGGATTGAGCGGAGGCGTGTTCGGGGTTGGCAGAAAGCCCGAGTAGGCGCGGTAGGCGGGATTCACGATCCGGTTCTGCGGCAGCACGTTGCCGGGCAGCGGGTCGCGAAGGAAGTTGCGCGGGCGGTTGGGATCCGCGCGCACCGAGAGCGGATCGTAGATGGTGTAGCGCACCGCGTCGATGCGCTGCAGGTCGGCGAAGTCTCCGTTGCGATTCGCCATGGTGGGCAGCGTACGAATAAATCCGGTCTCGGCGTTCTTGCGATCCTCGAAGCCATCGACGCTGAGGAAGTAGAACAGCTTGTTGCGGCCGTCGATCACCTTCGGGATGCGCACCGGCCCACCGATGGTCACGCCGTAATTATTGGACCGGCCCGATGCGATGATCGGCCGGTTGCGCAGTTGGTTGGCGAGAGCGGGGTTGCCCGCCGTTTCCGCCGCGGAAATCTGCCGGTAGTAGGCCTGCTTCACGAAGAAGCGCGCTCCGTTCCACCGCTCCTGCCAGTGTTGCCAGGTTAGGTTGCCGTGCGTCTGGTTGGAGCCGGCCTTGGTCATGATGGAGACGCTGAGCCCGGACCCATGACCTACCGATGCGTCGAAATTCGAGGTTTCCACCTTGAACTCCTGGATCGTGGTGGAGTAGGGAAGATAGTTCGCGCTGTAGTTCTGGCCCACGTTGGGGGCTCCATCGAGCGAGTATTCCGTGCCGCCGACGCGCGACCCGTTGTTGGCTTCGTTCACGCCGCCGAGGGCGTTGACGCCGTTGTAGCGGCGGCTGTTGCCCGATTGTACGCCCGGCACCAGCTTCAGCAGCAGCAGCGGGCTGTTGTTGAACGTGGGAAGATCGGTGACGTTGCGGTTATCCATGACGCGGCCGGCGGATACGCTGGCTGTCTCCAGAATCTGCGAATCGGCCGCCACGGACACCGATTCGGTGACGCCCCCCAGATCGAGCCGCACTCCTACCTCCAGCCTGGTTCCGATGGGGAGAACGATGTTGTTCACGATGCCCTGCTTAAACCCTGGCGCTTCCACCTTCACCTGGTAGCTGCCCGCCACCAGGAAATTGGCTTCGTAGTAGCCTGTGTCGTTGGTGCGGAGATTTGTCGACACGTTGGTGCCGGTGTTGGTCACCGTCACGGAAGCTCCACTCACTGCCGCCTGGGAGGGGTCGAAAACGCGGCCGAAGATGACGCCGCGGACCTCCTGGGCGTGGGCCGCGAATGCGGTGAGAAACAGAATGCAGATACCTGCCGGAGTCATCTTCATGGAATCTCCTCCAAGCCAGAATTTCCATTTTGGCGCCCGGTTCGAAACGGGCACGAAAAGAGCATATACCCGCTCGCGCTCCTTTTCAAGCCTTCGAGAATATATCCTCCGGGCTGATTTGTTCGTGTGTTTTTGATCTCAGATCCCCGCTCTCGCAGCAGCTATCGAAAGCGTTGGGAGGTGCGCTTTCCCGGGGCGCCAATACGTGCTTCGCCGGTGGATGCGATCTGCCATCCGGACGGCAAAATGAAGTCGTCAGAACCAGTTCGTTCGTTGCGCAAGGTACGGCTGCCGGTCGACTTTGGGGCTATCTGGGTATCCCTTACACGATGATCCAGTCCCCGGCTTCCCTGTACTGCCTCAGCTATGGGTTCGTCTGTTTGACTTTGTTGCTACCAGTGCCCCAGCCACTCGCCGGCCTCTGGTTCCCCGGCTGCTGCGAGGTAGTGGCGTAGGTGTACAGGATCGATGTCGGGAGTGTTGGGAATCCAGGTGCATTTGGCGCAGTGGGGCGTGCCGGGGCCGGTTGCGCCCGAGCGGAAGAACTCGCGCGCGGCGATGTGTTTGGGGCTGTTGAACAGGTCGCGATCCGACTCGATATGCGCGAAGACGAGGTCCTGACCCGGCGCGGGCGCGCAACAGCATGGCAGAACGCGCCCGCCCGAGTCCATCACCGTGCTCGTGTAGAGCCACGAACAGGTGAAGTTGTCCGAGGCCGGCGGGAATTCGTCCGGCCCGGCGGCGGGCCAGGCGTACTCAAAGGCCCGCTGCACCGCCGCTCCGTCGATTTCTCCAGCGAAGCGATTCCAATTGACGGCGTAGTCTTCGACATCTAACATGTCGAGGGCGACGATCCGTGCTTCCACGCCGGTGGCTGGTTGGATCGACGGATCTTCCCTACCGACGTCGAACGGCCGCGCGATTCGAATTTCATTGCATCCCAACGACGCCGCTTTCTCGACGGCTTGACTTATCTCGTGGCGATTATGTTCGAAGGCGAGATACTGCCACGCGATGACCGGGAACTTACTCCCGGCGCGCGATCGCGCCTCGACTAACTTACGAACGTTTTGGAATACAAGCTCGATGTCGCCATTGCGGCGGAAGCGTTCGTAGACTGACTGGGTCGCGCCGTCGATGGAAACGAGGAAGTAGTCGAGACCGCTGGCCACGTAGGCGTCGGCGTCGAAATGACGCACCGAGAGGCTTGAAGAAATTACTGTCTGCGCGAGACTTCGTTTCGCGGTGCGGATATATTCCGGCGTATGTGGGTTCAAGACGGGCTCGCCGTAGTTCCAGAATTTGACCATCGCGGCGAAGGGGCCGAATCGTTCGATGTAGTTGTCGAACCTCTGACGGCTCAAAAGGCCGCGCGGCCAATCGAACAGGCCGTTTCGTCTCGTTTCGACCGAGTGCACGCACCCGGGGCAGGCGAGCGTGCAGCCGTTGCAGGGATCGAGAATCAGTCCGAATGGGCGAGCCGTGACCACGGTGCGGCGCGATCGGTATTCGGCCCGCGACAGCGTGGCATTCACCGCTTTCAATGTCAGTAACTGGCTTTCGACGGCGGAGCGGCCTTGTCGCTGGAGCGCGGCGCAGACGTCTAACTTTGTCTGAAGGAGTAACCGGTTGATTTATTGGCGGGAGTTACAAATCGAGGCGTTGTGATGAAATGCGGAGAGCAACGCGAGGAGGGAACCGCGTGTATGTGGGAACAAGGGGAGTGTTCCAGGAAGGAGACGGAGGCGGGTAAGTCCAGCTTACTCGGCTCGCAACCCAATTACAAGATATTTGTCGTGTGTTAAATTAACCCAGCGGCTGTGTCTACTTACTTCGGCGGCCGGTTTTTGCTTTTATCGGCGTGCAGCAGCGCTTTCATCTCCGCCATCTTCGGTGGGGCGGGGAGGCCGGGCGCGGAGAGGTTGGTCCACTCGTTCGGATCGGTCTCGTGGTCGTAGAATTCGGCGCCCGCTTTGCCGTCGTCCCACTCGGTGTAGCGGTAGCGGTCGGTGCGGACGCTGCGGCCGAACTGATTCCTGCCGCGGGCGACGATGGTGTATGCGGCCGGCTTCCAGGGCCGTTGCGGGTTGTCAAGCAGGGGCGCGAAGCTTACGCCTTCCACGCCGGGGGCGGGCGGGAGTCCGGCGAGTTCGGCTAACGTCGGGTAGATATCGACCCACTCGACGAAGCGCCCCGTCGACACGCCTTGTTTGCGGCCGGGCGCATGGACCAACATCGGGGCGCGCGCCGATTGTTCAAACACCGACATTTTGCGCCAGAGTTGTAAGTGATCGTATAAGTGCCAGCCGTGGTCGCCGAAGAATAAAACGACCGTCGAGTCCCAGAGTTTTTCTTTATCGAGCGTGTCGAGCACGACGCCTAACTGGGCGTCCATGAACGAGGTCGCGGCGTGATAGGCGAGGATGGCCTGGCGTCGCTCGGGATCCGTCATTTCCGCATCGCCCTTGGTCGAAGTCAACGCGATGGGC
>VFZW01000445.1 GCA_016871055.1 Acidobacteriota bacterium | reverse complement strand
CGAATCATCGCCCCGTGATTGTTCAGGTTGTCCGCGCGGACCTCAAGCTGCGTGATGCCAAGCGCCGCTACAGCCTTGTACGTCTCGGCCGGCTTCGAGGCCAGCGGCCCGCGAATTGTATAGAGACTAAGCCCGAGCGGCTTCGTAAACGGCGTCGCTGCGGCGGCAAGTGAACCGGCTAGGAAACGGCGGCGGAGCATTCGATCACCCTCTGTTCGTAGGCGTCCAGCGCGTCCGCGAAAAAGTGATCGGACGCGGGCACAAAGTGGAGTTGCGGCGGCCCGCTCAATTCGTTGACGATCGCCGTCAACTCCTCGACCGAACCGAATTGGTCGTTGGTCGAATGGATGAACGTGCGCGGTACCGTGCACGGTTCCAAATACGATCGGTCTTTGTAAACAGCCGGAAATCCAACGGCGATGCAGTGTCGCAAATCCGGCCGCTGCGATGCGATCCGCAGCGAGATCCGCGAGCCAAACGAAAACCCGGCGATCACCAGCGGCAGCGCGGAATAGCGTTCGGAAAGCCAGTGCAAACAAGTGCGGGCGTCTTCGGTCTCGCCCACGCCATGATCGTACTCGCCTTCGCTCAAATTCACGCCACGATAATTGAACCGTAGCACAACCGCGCCGCACGTTCGCAGCCCGCGTGCCAGCCGGTAAACGACCTTTTTGTGCATCGTCCCACCATGCTGCGGATGCGGATGACACACCAGCGCGGCAAAGCGCGGCTCGCCGTTCTCCGGTTCTTCCAGCAGAGCCTCCAACGCGCCCGCCGGACCCGCGATGCGGTGCGTCTCAATTCGCCGCGGCACTAGTTCGTCCGGTAGTTGGTGAACTGCATGTCGATGCCGAAGTCCTTACCGCGAAGCAGCGCAATCACCTCTTGCAGCGAGTCCCGGTCCTTGCCGGCCACGCGCACCAGATCGCCCTGAATCGAAGCCTGCACCTTCTTCTTCGAGTCCTTGATCACCTTCACGATGTCCTTGGCCTTCTCGATCGGAACGCCCTGTTGCAACGTAATCTCCTGCCGCATCGAAGTACCCGAACCGTGCTCCAGCTTGCCGAACACCAGCCCCTTCAGCGGCACGTTGCGCTTGGCCAGCTTCGACTGCAACACATCGGTCACAGCCTTCAGCTTGAACTCATCGGAGGAACCGAGCAGTATCTTGTTGTCCTTCTCCTTCAACTCAATCGTCGACTTCGAGTCCTTCAAGTCGAAACGTTGCGTGATCTCTTTCAGCGCCTGTTGAATCGCATTGTTCACTTCAGGCAGTTCAATTTTCGAAACGATGTCGAAGCTGTTATCCGGCATGACTATTGTTTAGTATGCAACGCGCGGAGCACTTGGCGGGTGACTTCGTCGACAAGCTTCGGAAACGCCGCATCCAACGCCAACGTTACCGCGGCGCGCACGCGATCGGCCTCGCTTGGTTTCGCCGGCGCCGCGGGCGCTGCCTTCTCCGGTTCAGGCGTCGATGCGACAACACCCCTCACAAACTTCGGCTCCTCGCCCGGCGGCGGAGGCGGCGGCCCCGCCGGGCGCGCGTCACGCTTCTCGGTAACAGCGGACACAAGCGGGTTGATCAACGCCGTCAGCGCCTTCAGTTCGAACGGCTTGTGGATCATCCCATCGGCGCCGGACTGCCTCGCCTTGGTTTCATCGACCGGCTCGGCGATCGACCCTGTGAGCAGCACCCCCGCGTGTCGGTAAAACGAAGACCCCTTCACGAACCGCGCAATCTCATAACCGTCGCGCAGCGGCAGATTCGCGTCCAGGATCAATATGTCCGGATCGACATCCGGAAGCCGCGCTAACACCACGTCGCCATCGGTAACCGTGATGACCTCGTGTCCTTCATCGCGCAACAACCGCTCCCCCATGCGCTGCGCGTGGGGGCTGTCGTCGGCGAGCAAGATGCGGCTCATCTACTTACTGGGCTTCTTCGGCGGCTTCGGCGCCTTCTTGCCTTTCACCGGCTGTCGATTCGCCGGCAACGCCTGCTGCTGTTGCTCGGCCGCCGCCGCTGTCGCGCCGCTCGCCTTGTTCTCTTCGCTCTGCCGAGCGTCTGGCTTCTTGTCGAGATCGCTTGTGCCGGTGACCACTTGGCCGCCGACATCGGTCACGCCGCCCGCCGCGCCCGCCGGCGTCGGCACCGAAACCGGAATCGTGCGCTGGGGATTCGTCATCGCCGGCGTACCGCTCTTGGCTGATGTCGTCGTATCGGGCGACTTCTTAAACACGCCGAGCGCCGTGTGCATCATGCCGGTCTTGGTCTTGTTCTCCTGCTCGTACTTCATGCGTGCCACCGCCACCGGATCGGCCTCGGGAATCTCGCCCTCCATGTCCTTCAGCTTCGTCTTCGCGTCGCCGGCGTACGCCGAAAGCGGGTAGTCTTTCACCAGCCGCTGATACGCCTTAATCGTCTGCAGCCGGAAGCGTGCGCCCATCTTGCTGTAGGAGTCGCCAAGCAGCCACAGCCCCTCGTCGGCCGCTGAGTACAGCGGATACTGATCGACCAAACCCTGCAAACGGTTCGCCGCCGCCGGGTTCGATCCCTTGCCGTGATAGAACCGCGCGGTGCGCATCTCGCCTTCCGCTTCCACTTCTTGAATATTACGCAGCAGCTGCGAAACACGTGGCGCGAACTTCGAATTCGGGAACTGCACCAGCAACTGCCGGCACTCTTCTTCGGCCTTGTAGGCGTGCTTTGGATCCCGGTCGGGCTTTTCCATCTGCTTGTAGTGAATCATGCAGATCTTCTCCTGCGCCTCGGCCGACTCCTCCATTGTCGGATAGAACAGGATAAAGTCCTTGTACTCCGCCTCTGCTTGCGCCATGCCGTGCGAGCCGCCCTCACGCATCCAGCTATCGGCCACGGCAAGTTTCGCCTTCGCCAAAAACTCCGATGTATCGTAGGTGTTCATCAACGTGTTGAGCGTGATGCGCGCGACCTCGTAGCGGCCCCTTTGAATATCGGCGACGGCTTTGTCGAAAAGAATCTTGTCCGGCTGCTGCGTGTCTTTGCCGATCGGATTTTCGTACTTCTTTTTGCGGCAGCCCGTCGCGGCGACGAGCAGGAGGCAGACGAGGACGATGGACTTGCTGATCTTCATTGGTCTCACTTATGCGGCTTGTTGTGTGGCTTCGCGCGCGGCGGATCGCAGCGCCTGAAATGCGGCGGCCGGATCGGCCGCGCCGAAAACACTGTTGCCCGCCACGAGCCAGTCGGCGCCCGCGCGTGCGATATCGGCGGCGTTGGACGAACCCACGCCCCCATCGATTTCAATCTTGAAAGCAAGTCCCCGCTCGGCCCGCAGAGCGGCGAGTTGGCGAATCTTGTTCAACGAATTCGGAAGAAACTTTTGCCCGCCGAAGCCCGGATTCACACTCATCACGAGCACGAAATCGGCGATGCCCAGGACCTCGGTCAATGTGTTGACCGGCGTCGACGGATTGAGAACAACACCCGCCAGCGCGCCCTCGGTTTGGATGAGTTTCAACGTGCGGTCCAGATGCGGGCAGGCCTCCTGATGCACCGAAACGCTATCGGCGCCGGCTTCGATGAAGATCGGCGCGAACTGGTCGGCGTTGGTGATCATGAGATGGACATCGAGATGGATCTTGGTGATCTTGCGAATCGAGTGAAGAACCGGCGTGCCCATCGTGAGATTGGGAACAAAATGCCCGTCCATGACGTCGAAGTGCAGCATCGAAGCGCCGGCGGCTTCCACTTGTGCAATTTGATCGCCAAGGCGAGCGAAGTCCGCCGAAAGCAGAGAGGGCAGGATTTCCACCATTGGAACGCTGTTTTTCATGCTAACACGGCATGATAGAACCCATCACCCGCTTCCCTGCCCGGCAGCCGGTATGTGGCCGACTGGAGACGGTGTGCGAAGTGCGCCACAACCCCTTCGTTTTCTTCCTTTTCAAGCGAACACGTCGAGTAAACCAGCCTGCCCCCGGGCTTGAGCGCGGCCAGCGCGTTCGTGAGAATTTGCACTTGTCTCGCGGCATGGCGCTCGATCTCTTCCATCGTGACGCGCCATTTGATCTCCGGGTTCCTCGCCAGCGTGCCCGTCCCGCTGCAAGGGGCATCGACCAGGATCCGATCGAACTCCGGCCCAAACGGCAGCGCCGACGCCGCGTCCAGTTGAACGCGCCGGTCGACGGGAACGGTCGCAAGCCGCGCAACCGTCCGATCGCACGCGACGACATGCTCGGAATACTCGGCAATGTGCAGCGTCTTGTTCCCCGGCGCCGCGCAGACGTCGAGCACGCGATGGTGCGGCGCAATTGCAAGTAGCGGCACGATCGATTGCGCGCCAATGTCCATAAACCGCCCGTTGCGCATATACGCCTTGGGCTTCCGCAGCGCCTGCGACGCAATCGCTTCAGCGCAACCGTGATGCGCTTCCCATCGCGCCAACATCCACTCCGGCACGCTCAGTTCGACTGCCTTCGACGGAAACACCACGGCGTCTTTATTGGCCTTCCGCAGCACGGCATTCACAAACCCCGCCGCGCTCCGCTTGCGCGCGCGCTTAACAAGATCGACGCTCGTGGCGACAGCCGCATGCACCGGAACCCGATCGAGATGACGAATCTGATACACCCCAAGCCGCAGCGCCGTACGCACTTCGATATCGAGCTTCTTCGTATTCCCCGCATAGTGCGCAATCAAGAAATCGAGCTGCAACTGAAATCGGAGAACCCCATAAACGAGTTCATTCGCAAGATCGAGGTCCTGCTGCGAGTCCGCCCGCATCGCCCGCAGCAAGTCGTCGGCAAACGCGCCCTGATGAACCCGGAGCAGAATGTCAAAAGCAAGTTCGCGCGAGGTGGGCAAGAATCTCAGTGTAGCGGGTGGACTAGCTGCCGCGCCGGCTTAGAACAGTACTTACGTCACGGGTCCCATTCAGAATGGCGTCAATTTCAACACGGTTACCGCGCGGTCGATATAGAATCAAATACTCTCGTACAGACCAGAATAGTGGGGGTCTTGCGCCAGCAAGGTCGACGCGGGTATGGCCTGCTCCCGGCGTCCGAGCCAGCATTCGAAACGCATCGACAAGTTCCCTCGCCAGCCGG
>VFZW01000444.1 GCA_016871055.1 Acidobacteriota bacterium | reverse complement strand
CAACGGACCCTTGCTCGCGCCGATGCCACGAGGATTGATCAAAACCACCCTAAAGCCCGCCGCACTGACGCGATTGCCCAATTCCTCTAGCGACCCGGCCGATCCACCACCACCCGGATGCATTAGGACTGCCGGCCCGCTCCCACGCGTGTACAACTCAATGTTGGCCGCGCGGGTGGGGATCATTTGCCGCTGCCACTGCGGTAGTTCCTGGGCTCCAGCCGTCAACACCGCCAGCAAGTGGATGGCGCGCATTGGGAAATCGTATCACGCGGAAAGCGGAGGGATGATAGTATGTTCCGCATGACTCGTCTGTTGCCGTTGGTCCTTCTTCCCTTCGCGCTCCTTTCCGCCGAGACCGGCTTTCTCAATCGCGAAGTGATCGTCGAGGGACAGAAGTTCCTCTACCAGGTCTACGTGCCGCGCGACTTCACCGCCGACAAAGCCTGGCCGGTGATTCTGTTCCTGCACGGCGCGGGCGAATCCGGCAACGACGGCATCAAGCAAACTCTCATCGGCCTGCCGAGTGCGATTCGCAAAAACCCCGAGCGTTTTCCCACCATCGTGGTCATGCCACAGTCGTCGCCGCAGCGTAGATGGAGCGATAAGGTGGAACAGGATCAGGCACTCGCCGCTCTGGAGAAATCGATCGTCGAGTTTCGCGGCGACCGCGACCGCATCTACATTACCGGCCTCTCCAAGGGTGGCGCCGGCACGTTGCACCTGGCCTATCGAGACCCGAAGCGCTTCGCCGCCGTCGCTCCGGTCTGTGCCCGCTTGATTCCGAGCGCGGCTCAACTGGAAGCGGCCGGAAAGAAGGAGTCCGACTATCCCAACTACGAAGCCGCCGCCCGCAAGTTTGGCGCCGATATGCCGGTCTGGGTCTTTCACGGCGATGCGGATCCGACCGTACCCGTGGAGTCGTCGCGCAAGCTGGTAGAGGCGCTGAAAGCCATTGGCAGCGGCGTCCGTTATACCGAGTATCCCGGCGTGGGGCACAACTCCTGGGATAAAGCTTACGGGGACGCCGATTTCGTTTCCTGGCTGTTCGCGCAACGGCGGAAACCGTAGTTATTTCCCGCCCGGCACCTTCCGCCGCAACTCATCGCCGAAATGGACCAGAAACGTCAGAGCCGTGGGTAGCTTCTGGGTGTCTTCGTCCGCGACGATCGCCGCCATTCGCTTGCCGTCGGGCGCAATGTCATTGGTAGGAAAAACACCAAAGTAGAGCATACGGGTCTCCGTCCACACCCTGGGCGTTCCGGCCTGGAGAGTGTCACCCTTGACCGTGTAGCTGGCGGCCATCACTCGACCGTCCAACGCAAGAAAAAGCAGTTCCCGGTCGCCGCCGGACCACAGAGGCCGGTGGCCTCCTCCCGTAGACACCTGCCATCGCCCTCCAGATGCCCCTTCGGACGAAGCGAACGGTCGGACGTACACTTCATACGTTCCCGATTCATTCGACGAGTAAGCCAGCCATCGCCCGTCCGGCGAAAACACCGGGGTACTCTCGATGGACGGGTTTCCCAAAAAAAGATCGGGCTTCCCAAGCCGGATCCCAGCCGCATCCGGCCCGGAGTCAGCTTCTACCGGCAGCGTCAGAATGTCAAGACTGCTCCCGTTCCCAGTCCGGGTAATCGCGAGACGTTTTCCGTCTGGGGAAAACGAATACGGAAACTGTCTTCTCTCGATTAAGCGCCTCGCCTCTCCCGACCCGTCCGAACGGATCGCATACAACCCGGGCGCAGCCGGATTCGAGGAGTAGAACACGATGGTATTCCCATCGGGAGTCCACACAGGGAACCAATTCTCGCCGGGCAGAAAACTCAACCGCGACGTCGTGTCCCGCATCAGGTCCTTCACCCAGATGTCTTGTCCTTTGGCGGCGAGCATCGTAAACGCCAACCGCTTGCCGTCGGGCGAAAAACGCGGAGTGAGGTACCTGCCCGGCGGAGCGTGCAGTTCTTGCGCGCCCTTGCCATCTTTGGTCACCCACGAAATCGATTGCGCATCCAGGTTTCTCTTCCCGGTGAGGTAGACGAACGATCCATTCTCCGCGAAAGTGAAATCCCCTCCCGCGATCATCGTGCTTCCGACGTCCTTCAGAGTCGGGGCCGGAGCGCCCGCGAGGGCCAAGCGCTTGGCGTCGAAAGGCACCGCGAACAACGTGGCCCGGTGCAGGTAAATCAGATGCCCCTGGGCGTTCGGATCGGTTGCGCTAGCGAGGTAACGGGGGAAGAAGCCTCCTTTCTGCAGCGTCTTCCGTTCGCCATTCCGGAGTGAGAGCACCTCGATATTCGCATCGTCGTAACCTATACCCACTTGCGCGGCTGCGGTAAAAAGGACTGCTTGGCTTCCAGGCAGCACATGGGGCCATCGATGCGTCTCCTCGGCCTCGTTCAACTTCGTCACCGCTACGGGTGTGCCGCCGGCCGAGGGGATCCGCGTGAGGATAGTCCGCGTACCCAGGGCCGCGATGATATTGTCATCGTCCCCCCAGCTTGCACCAACGCCAACCGGAGCGTCACACAGCGTGACCACCGCGCCGCCTTCCACCGAGATCTTCTTCAGTTTTCCCTCGGAGAAGAACCCTATCCAGTCGCCAGCCGGAGCGAAGAATGGACCGTGGGAATTCTCCGTGCCGTGGAGCGGCGTTAACTGGCTCTGCTGCAGGTGCCGTATGTGAAGGCGCGTCTTGCCGTCGGCGCCGCGCAGCGAGACTACCAACCGCGACCCGTCGGGCGAAAGTGCGAGTATGTTTCCGCCGATACCCGTTCCGGCATCGACCCGTGCCAGCGGCGTGGCCGCTGGAATTTCATCGCTTAGCCGAATCATCGGCCGTAACGGCGCGGGGCGCGAAGCGTTGTACCAGCCGATGCCCGCGACGAGTGTCGCAACTCCGGCGACCGCCCATCCGAGCCACGCCCGACCGCTCGCCTGCGGTCGCGGTTCGGACGCTGGCGCATACCTCTCAATAGCGATGCGCGCTTCGCCGATATGGGCAAGGCGGGTCTTGATGTTCCGGTCGAGGCAGCGCTCCATCAAGTCGCGGAGCGGCAAGCCGGACAGATCAATCGGCGCGCGCACGACGTCAGCCAGCGTGTGCGTCACCGTCTCCCCATCGAACAACCGCTTGCCGGTGAGCAGCTCATACAGCACGACGCCGAAGGACCAGATGTCGGCGCGGCGGTCGAGCGTCTTGCCCGCCGCCTGCTCGGGTGACATGTAACCGGCCGTGCCGAGAATGAGTCCGGCTTCGGTGGCGCGCATCGTGAGTGTGGGCGAGTCGGGCCCAGTCACAACGGGGCGTTCATTGACGGCCTTCGCAAGGCCAAAATCCAACACTTTCACCACACCTTCGGGTGTGACCTTCACATTGCCCGGTTTGAGATCGCGATGGATGATGCCTTTGTCGTGCGCGGCTTCCAGAGCTTCGGCGATCTGTTTCGCCAACGGCAACGCTTCGCTCAATGGCAGCGGGCCTTGCAGCGTCGCGCCTTCGACCAGTTCCATCACGATGGCGTTCGCTTCCAGGCCATAGATCGTCGCGATGTTGGGATGATTCAGCGCCGCTAGCGTTTGCGCTTCACGCTGGAAGCGGGCGAGGTAGTCGGCGTCGTGCGCGAGCGCGTGCGGCAGTACCTTGATGGCGACGTCGCGATTCAGCTTCGGGTCACGCGCGCGGTAGACCTCGCCCATCCCGCCCTTGCCGAGCAGGGAGACGATTTCGTAGGGGCCGAGTTTGTCGCCGGGGGAAAGGGGCATGGCGGAGTCAACCGTTATTCTAGACTATCCGTTCCCCGAGGCCCGGTAAATTGCTAACATAATGCTATGCGCAATATCGAGTTCGCTTGGGATGAACGGAAGGCGAAGTCGAATCTGGTCAAGCACGGCGTCTCCTTTGAAGAAGCGAAGTCCGTGTTTCTTGACGAGAGCGCCCGTTTGCTCGACGATCCGGATCACTCCGCCGACGAGGAGCGGTTTGTGTTACTCGGATATAGCTTTCAGGCGCGATGCCTAATCGTCAGTCATTGTTATCGGCAATCCGATGCGGAGATTCGATTGATTTCGCCCAGGAAGGCGACCGTGCGCGAAGAACAAACATACTGGAGCCTCCAATGAGAAAAGAATACGATTTCTCCAAATCGCGGAAGAATCCCTTTGCCAAGCGGCTAAAGACGCAGATCACGATCCGGCTCGATTCGGCGGCCGTGGCCTACTTCAAACAGACCGCGGCGGAACTCGACATGCCGTATCAAAACCTGATCAACCTCTTCTTGCGCGATTGCGCCACGCAAAAACGTCGTCCGAGCCTGCAGTGGACGGACGGTGTCGCGAAGCGATAGCCAGGCCGCTACCGCCCTCCCGCCCGCCGCCGCAGTTCGTCGGTAAAGTTCAGCAGCACGGTCAGACTCGTCGGCAGCTTCTCACCCTCCGCGTCCCCCAGCAGAACCGCCGCCAGCCGCTTGCCATCGGGCGAAATGTCGTAGCTACGAGCGAAGCCCACCGTCACCACTCGAACCTCCGTCCAGACACGAGACTTTCCTGGCGCGAACGAGCCGCCTTGGGTGGTGTACGCGGCGGCCATCACGCGCCCGTCCAGCGTTCGGAATAGCAGTTCCCGGCCATCGCGGGACCATAACGGCCCCCCTCCTCCAGCAACGGAAACCTGCCACCGGCCTCCCGTTCCTCCTCCTTGCGGAGAGAACGGCCGCACAGAGACCTCGAATCTCCCCGTTTCGTTCGAGGCATAGGCCAACCAACGTCCGTCAGGCGATAATGCGGCCCGTGTTTCGGTAAACGGCGAGCCGAGGAGGACCTCCGGCTTTCCGAGCCGGATCCCGGCGCCACCGGGCGCGGCGTCGGCCTCGACGGGTGCGATGAAGATGTCTGTGCTGCCAGCGTTCCCCAGCTGTCGAAGCACCAAGCGCGTTCCGTCCTGAGAAATGCCGTAGGGAAACTCCTCCGCCTTGCCGTCGGTCAGACGCTTTGCCTCTCCCGATCCGTCCGACGGATCTTAGTCTCGGCTCCAAACAGAAATCGGCCTCTAAGTTGGTGGTAAAGAGGGGGTTAGAGGTTTTGTAAGCGGAATTTTGCCTGACTA
>VFZW01000443.1 GCA_016871055.1 Acidobacteriota bacterium | reverse complement strand
CGGTTGTCAGCGCTGTGGGCACGCGCCCGAGGTCGGTGAACGCAATGCCCGTTTTGGTCCAGGGGAGCGTGTACTTTTCAAGTGTGCCGCTGGCGGCGCGCCAAACTTCGACCTCTACTGTGTCGCCGAGCGATGCGGCGGCCGGAATCACTGCCTGCGGTCGGATTGTTAGCAGGCCGGCAGCTGAGCGTCGGGTGGCTCGGGGATTGCCCGTCATCTTATACTTGGCAAAGCGGTCCAGCAATTGGTTGACCGGAATGCCGTCCATCGACACCAACTCATCGCCGATAACCGCGGGGAAACGACTCAGCGGCTGCTGTCTCCGACTGATGCTATCGATCAGGACCCTGCCGTCATATAGGTCGGCGGAGAAGCCCAGCGTGGCAACGAAGCTGGCCGGGAATGAAAGAGAAACGTGGCCATCTTGTAAGCTCGCCACATAATCAACAAGAATGTCCAGAAACTCGAGGTCGTCTTTGGTGGCCTCCACTTTGGCAAGCCACGGCTTTAGATTAAGAGCATCAATATTAAAGGCTCTCGCTTTCCAGTGGTACGGCCCATAATTAGTGGCAAATGTTTGGGCTAAGACCGTAAAGTCAAAAATCTTCTGCTCCTTTGTGAGAGCCGCAAAAGTCGGGCATACAAGGAGAAGATAAACTGCAACCAATCGTTTCATGCTTAATAGTTTATATCACACTTGTCACGGCTCAGTCTTGTCTCATACAAGATGAGCCTGAAGGGAGAGTGTGATTCTCACACAAGATGAGCCTGAAGGAATCGAGGTAGCGGAATCTGGTGATTGATCATCACGATGCATGGCGGGGAGAAGTTGAGCCTGGACAACATCCGGGAACTGATGAGCGCGAGCGAGGATTTGGGCTCTGGTGCAAACCAGCCGAGCTTTTGGTCCGCCCTTGACAGCGGCACGAACTGACCCTTGTAACATGGCGTAACGTCGCCGTGCCAGGGAGGAGCGCCACGCATCCAACGCATTGAATTCACGGGATGATGTGGTTGTGTCTACACATAGCAGGATTCTCTTTTAGCCGACATGACCGCGCCGATACAATATAGGTCTACCTTGTCTACTGTCGCCGTCATCGCAGAAAAACCGTCCGTTGCCCGCGACCTGGCCAAAGTCCTTGGCGCCACCCAGAAGGGCGATGGCTATCTCCACGGCGGGGGCTACATCGTCACGTGGGCGATCGGCCACCTCGTCTCTCTGGCCCAACCGCATGAGATCCGTCCGGAATGGAAGCAGTGGCGCCGCAACACTCTGCCGATGCTGCCCGAGTCCTGGCCGCTCGTCGTCTATGACAAGACCAAGGACCAGTTTGAAACCGTCCGCAAAATCCTCACCTCGCCGAAGGTTGACCGCATCATCTGCGCAACGGACGCCGGGCGCGAAGGCGAACTGATCTTCCGCTATATCTACGATGCCGCCGAGACGGCCAAGCCGGTTGACCGTCTCTGGATCTCGTCGCTCACGGCCGATGCCATCCGCGCCGGGTTCGACCAGATCAAGTCCGCTACCGCCTACGACGGCCTGGCCGACGCCGCCCGCGGCCGCTCCCGCGCCGACTGGCTCGTCGGCATGAACCTCTCGCGCGCCTACTCGCTCGCTTACAACGAAGAGCTCTCGGTCGGCCGGGTGCAGACGCCGACGCTGGCCATGATCGTCGAACGCGAACTCGCCGTCCGCGCCTTCGTGCCGGAAGAGTATCGCGAAGTCGTCGTCACCTTTTCGCCCCAAGGAGTACCCGCCGGGCCCACCTACCTCGGCACCTGGTTCCGGACCCCCGGCAAGGGCGAAACGATGCAGCAGGCGATGCGGCTCCCCGCAAAAACGGACGACGCCAAGGAGATCGTCGCCCGCGCCAAGTCCGGCCAGGCTCACATCGCCAGCATCGAGTCCGAGACGAAGAAGATGGGGCCGCCGCCCCTCTACGATCTCGCCGAACTCCAGCGCCACGCCAATCGTCTGTACGGCTACTCGGCCCAGAAGACTCTCGATATCGCGCAGGCGCTCTATGAATCCCATAAGCTCATCTCCTATCCGCGTACCGATAGCCGCCATCTCTCGCACACCGTCGCCGCCGGCCTGTCGGCTATCATCAAGGCCATCGCGCCGCAGTATCCGAACCTGATCGCCGAAGGAACCGGCCAGCGCCCGCTCTCCTCCCGCTTTGTGGATGACACCAAGGTCTCCGACCATCATGCGATCATCCCCACGGCCACTAACCCCTCCCGCGCGAATCTTTCCACGGAAGAGAAGAATCTGTATGACCTCGTCTGCTGTCGACTCCTCTCGGCCTGGCGCGGCGACTACATCACTGATGTCACCACCGTCATCACGCACATCGTCACCGGAGAAGTCACGGACCAGTTCCACTCCGCCGGAACCGTGATTCGAGAGAAGGGCTGGAAGGTTCTCGATATCGTGATCGAGAAGAAGAGCAAGAAGGCGGAGGAGTCGAGCGATGCCGCCGACCAGACCCTCCCATCCGAACTGCTTCCCGGCCAGCCGCAGGATGTCGTCAAGGCCGAATCGATCCTGAAGAAAACCCGCCCGCCCAAGCGTTTCAACGACGCGACCCTGCTGACCGCCATGGAGACCGCCGGCAAGACGCTCGACGAGAAGGAACTGTCTGATGCCATGAAAGAGAATGGCCTCGGCACCCCGGCTACGCGCGCGGCCATCATCGAAGTGCTGCTCAAGCGCGGCTACATCCAGCGCAATGGCAAGACGCTGGAAGCGACGGACAAGGGGATTCATCTCATCGAGGTCGTCCACCCCGAAGTGAAAAGCCCCACGATGACCGGTCAGTGGGAGGCCTTCCTCAAGCGCATTGAACGCGGCCAGGCCGAGTTGACTCCGTTCGTCAAAGGCATTGAAGAGTACGTCACCGAGGTCGTCGGCAAGGTCGGCCACGCGCCGCCCGCCGCGCCCGCCGTGTCGGCTCCGCCGCTTCCGCCGGAACTGCCGCCGCTCACCACGTCCGATCTGCCCACCTTACTGCACGAGGCCTTCGGCTTTCAGGAGTTTCGCCCCAGCCAGGAGGCGGTTTGCCGCGCCGTGGTCGATGGCAAGGACGTACTGCTCGTCATGCCCACCGGGGCAGGGAAGTCGCTCTGCTACCAACTCCCGGGCCTCGCCCGCGGCGGCACGACGCTTGTCATCAGCCCGCTCATCGCACTGATGGAGGATCAGGTCGCTAAGCTCCAACAACGGGGCTTCACCGTGGAACGTATCCACTCGGGCCGCGACCGTGCCGCTTCCCGGCAGGCTTGTGTGGATTATCTCGCCGGCCGCCTGCACTTTCTCTTCATCGCGCCGGAGCGCCTGCGCGTTCCTGGTTTCCCGGAGATGCTGGCCAAGCGCAAGCCCACGCTGGTGGCTGTCGACGAAGCGCATTGCATCTCCCAATGGGGCCATGATTTCCGCCCGGACTATCGCACTCTCGGCCAGCACCTTCCCGGACTCCGCCCCGCGCCCATCATCGCCCTCACCGCCACGGCCACGCCAATCGTGCAGAACGATATCGCGAGCCAACTGCACCTCGGCGCCGATGGCCGCTTCATTCAAGGCTTCCGCCGTGACAACATCGCGATCGAGGTTGTCGAGGCGAGTCCCAACGAACGCTCTGACCTGGCCCGCCAACTGTTACAGGACGCGGCCCGCCGCCCGGCAATCGTCTACGCGCCCACGCGTAAGCAGGCCGAGGAGGTGGCTATTACTTTGAAGAGTGTCTGCCCGGCGGCGTCCTACCATGCCGGCTTGAGCGCGGAAACCCGCGGCCGCGTGCAGGCCGGCTTCCTTGATGGCCGCCTGAAAGTCATCGTCGCCACCATCGCCTTCGGCATGGGCATCGACAAGCCCAACGTCCGTACGGTCATCCACACGGCGCTACCGAGCAGTCTCGAAGGCTACTACCAGGAGATCGGCCGCGCCGGCCGTGACGGCGAAATGTCCCGCGCCGTCCTGATGCACTCCTACGCCGATCGCCATACCCACGATTGGTTTCATGAGCGCGACTACCCGGACGCCAAGATTCTCGACAAGATCTTTCATGCGCTGGGCGACCAACCGATTGCCAAGGAGGACCTGCAAGGCAAGGTGCTTCTCGAGCAGGAGGTGTTCGATAAGGCGCTCGAAAAGCTCTGGATCCATGGCGGCGCACTGGTTGACTTCGCCGAAAACATCACCCAGGGTCGGCCCGAATGGAAGGAGCCGTATCGGGCGCAGATCAAGCAGAAGCTCGCCCAATTGCAGAACATGCTTCGCTTTGCCGATGGCAGCCAGTGCCGCATGTCCGCTCTCGTGGCTCACTTCGGTGACAAGGCCGGCGCGGCCGACCCCTGCGGCATCTGCGACTTCTGCGCCCCGGATGCTTGCGAGGCGCAGGTGTTCCGTCAAGCGAGCGCCCGCGAACTCGTGGTGGCCCGCGAAATCGTTGCGGCCTTGAAGAAATCCGACGGCCGGTCCACCGGCAAACTGCACACGGAACTCTGCGGCGGCACCAATCTCTCTCGCGACAACTTCGAGCAGATCCTAAGCGCCATGGCCCGCATTGGTCTGGTCGAGCTCAAGGAAGAAACCTTTCAGGCCGAAGGCCGGGAGATCGCCTTTCGCCGCGCGCTGCTGACCTGGGAGGACAGCCAAGCCGACGCCGATGATCTCGACCTGTTGATTAAGGATCGTCCGGAAAGGAACCCATCGGGCCGCCGCGCAAAGGCGCCGGCGAAGAAGGCCGCGAAGAAGTCACGCCAGAAGGCGGATAGGGGTAGCCCGATTGTGGAAGCGCTTAAGCGGTGGCGCCTCGCGCAAGCTAAGAAGGAGGGCGTTCCGGCTTTCCGAATCCTTACCGACAAGGTCCTGACCGAGATTGCCGACGACCTGCCGTCGACGCAAGACGAGTTGCTTCAGGTTGCTGGTCTCACGCCCCGTACCGCCAGCCGTTATGGCGCCCAATTGCTTGCGATTCTGAACAAGGCCTAGTCTCCTGTCTTGGATAATTCTTTACAACGGCGCACCTTGTCGAGGATAACGTCTGCGGAGGCCTTCCATGTGAAGGGGGTCGGGGCTCCGTTCCAACCGGCCAGCCAGTGGTAG
>VFZW01000442.1 GCA_016871055.1 Acidobacteriota bacterium | reverse complement strand
TTAACAGGCCTGCGGCCTTCGACGACGGGTATGTATAACAACGACCAGTTCTGGCGGCCGAATCTGCCGGATGCCGTCACGCTGCCGGTGCACTTCAAAGCCAACGGCTACACGGTCGCTGGCGCTGGAAAGGTCTTCCACCACACCGCCGGCAATAATCCTCCCGATCAGTGGGACGACTTTCAACTGCAAGTATTCGACGACCCTTGGTATCGCCGCGCCGACTGGTATCCATGGAACAAACGCGTTCCCGCGCCGAAGGGGCATCCGTTCAATGGCCTCGATAATTTTCAGGGCGAATTCGACTGGGGCGTCATCCCCGCCGAAGAGCGCGAGTATGGCGACCAGCGCGCGATCGACTACGGATTGAACTTCTTCAGTAAGCCGCACGACAAGCCGTTTTTCCTCGCTATCGGTTTGTGGCATCCGCATATTCCGATGTTCGCGCCGCAAAAGTATTTCGACATGTATCCGCCCGAGAAGGTTAAGATCCCTTACACGCCGTCGGGCGACTTGGACGATGTTCCGAAGCAGGGCCAAACCTTCGCGGCCGCCCGCCGCGAGGAACACAACCGCATCGTCAAGGAAGGGAAGTGGCGGGATGCGGTCCGCGCTTATCTCGCGGCGATCAGCTTCGCCGACGCAATGATCGGCCGATTGCTCGATGGCCTTGCGCAATCTCCGCACGCCGCCAACACCGTGATCGTATTTTGGTCCGACAACGGTTGGCACCTTGGCGAAAAGGAGCACTGGCACAAATCGACGCTCTGGCAGCGTTCGACCCATGTTCCGCTTATCTTCGCCGGTCCCGGCATTCGACAACCCGGTGTGGCGCGCCAACAAGCCGTCAGCTTGCTCGACATCTATCCCACACTCGTCGATCTTTGCGGTCTTCCGAAGCGGCCAAACTTGGAAGGCCTTTCCTTGCGCCCGCAGTTGAACGACGCAACCGTCAAGCGCCCGCCCGCCGTGATCGACTTCATGCGCGGCAACCACGCCGTGCGCGACGAACGCTGGCGCTACATCCGCTATCACGACGGCGCCGAAGAGTTATACGACGAGAAGTCGGATCCGCAAGACTGGCGCAATCTCGCCGCCGATCCTAAGTACGCCGCCAAGAAGGCCGAACTCGCCAGATGGGTTCCACAGTCCGCGGCGCCGTCGAAGCCAGAGCGCACCACCTTCGACTTCGACTTCGCCACGCACACCTACAAGCGCAAGAACTAACGCATCCCGAAAAAGGGGCGGAGCAATGCCACGCGCCGCACGCAATCGAACGTCGCGGCGCTGCCCGCGAACGTCGCCGCGGCGGCGATGCCCCATTTCGCGAGGACCGCCAATTCCCAGTTCCGCATCCAATACACCATCGCGAGTGTGATGGTCTGATGCACGATATAGAACGGGAATACGGCCTCGGTCGCGTATCGCAATCCCGGCGATTCCGTCCGCACCCACTCGCGGGCGAAGCCCACCAGAGTCATGATCCACGCGAAGCCCATGTAGCCGCTGCCAATTCACGGCCGAATCCCTTTGTTGTGAAGAACAGTGCCGTGGCCGCTATACCGGCGTACAGAAACTCCACACGCCGCCGCTGCACCAGGTCGAGCAGCTTTTCATTCGACGCAAAAACGAATCCCCAGCAGAAGGTCAGCCACGCTCCAAGTAGGTTCGCCCAATCGCCAAATAATGCGTGAGTCGTCGGGAACTTCGGGCCCAATGTCATGCCAACGAACAGGTTCGGAAGCGTGACCAGATAGATCCGCCATGGGCTGATCGAAACCCAATCGGAAAACATCGCCGCGAAGCGTCGCAAGTGCTCGTAAAGCGGGATGGTCACCAGCGCATAGACGAGTACGTAGACCACGAACCAAAGATGATGCCAACTGGTCGAGCCCTTCGGGTATGGTACGAACTGAAAGACGCTTGGATAGAACTCGGCGTAGGAAAACGTTGCGCCTTGTGCGAGCCGTTCGAAATAGATCTGCGGCGGCACGATGAAAAAGATGCCCGCAAGTATCGGCAAACCCAAGCGCCGCAACCGCTCGGAGCGAAACTCTCCCAGTGAGCGCCGCCGCAGCGAGAACGCAACACCGCACCCGGAGATGAAAAACAGCAGCGGCAGCCGCCAGCGATTGAGGAACTGCATCGGCGCGATAAAAGCCTCGCTGAGTTCGTTGTTTTTGACGTGCCACCCCCAAGGCACGTAGCCCATGCCGGAGTGATAGAGAATCAGCATGACGAATGCGAAGACTCGTAGTGCGTCGAGTCCGTATTCACGTCTCATCTTTCCAGCTTACTCACTGCCGGACTTCAGCCATTGCGCGATTTGTTCATACCGTTTCATGACGCCGCTCACCGATGTCGTCAACATCGATAACAACAGCCCGAAGTCGAACGGCAACTCCGGCTGGGTGCTTGCAAGGAAGAGTATCGCGAGCACGATCGCCGCGAGAATCGATCCCGCCATTCCGCTCCAACCTTTGCCCTCGCCCGGCGTCTCAAGCCCGGATGCCCGTTCCGCATCGGCCGCGTACAGCTTCGCGATCTTCGTGGTAGCCGCGAGTTGAGGAATCGTGTGCAACCAACCTTGTTTACAGAGTTCGACAATCGCCTCTCGATGCCGCGGATGTGCGATCCCTTCCGCGTCGATTTGAATCAACAAGAGCTTCTGGGCGTCGGTAAGGCGCTCCCATTTCAACTCGGCCTGTCCGTCGCCGCCGGGTACGCCCGCGATTAAGAGGTGGGAAGCGTTCCACCGTATCCACAGCCAGAGCAACAATCCCATCACGCCGAAGCCTAAGAGCATCAACCACCAGACCGGCGGCCCTGGCGCATACATCTTTCCATACTGTCCGCGGAGTCCGATTGCGGTGTCGTTGCGCAGCGGTAAATGCCAAGCCAGCCAGTCTTGTGTCGGCCGTATCCATGCAAGGCCCGCTAACGGCCATTCCTCGCCCCGCCCGAACCGGATTGGGTCTTTCAACTGTGTCTCGCGAACGCGTCGGGCGTGTTCCACACGTTCGTCGTAGACCGCCTCTGATCGTAGTTTGTCTGCCCATTCCTCCGGCAGATCCTTCCCGCGTTCGTCTGTCCGCTTGTCTGAGTAGGCAACGAACTTGCCCGCTTCGTGGCCCCAGAGGATGCGCTGCATTCCGATCACCGGTAGTACGTTCATCGTTACCGCGAGTGCAATTACGAGCCATCGGTGCCAATAGGAGGCGCGCGTGATTTCGCCCTCTCCCGCCCGTTTCCAGACCACGAACCACATCCCAACGAAGGGCGCCAAGAGTGGCGCGAGCAGCGTGCCGTGATAGACGTTGAACACCGCCGGGACCAGGCTTGCCAGTCCAACGCCGGCAATGCAAAGGGTCCCGTACTTGTAGTCGTTCGTTCGATCGGGCTGTGTCCAAATCCACCGCGTTCCGTTATCCTTTTCCACCCGGAAACAGTATTTGGTCAAGCGGCCGGCAAGGTAGATCGACGATGCCATCCACCCGAACAGCGCGGGCATCGTCCAAAGGAGCGCGCTTAAGAACGAATGAGCGGTGATGTAGCGGGCAGGCGTGAGCTCGTGGAACGTGACGAGATAAAACGGACTTCCATCGGCGGATGTGACACTTCGTACGGGCGCGGCGTGAAAGTGATGCGGCGCGCCGTGATAGCCAGAATCGAACTCGTCGTCCTCTTCTGCCAGTACACGAGCGCGCAACCGTGCGTCGCGCGATATCTCGTTGAGCAAGTTCTCGCGCAAGGCTAGCCGCCCGTCCGAGTGATAGAGTACTGTTCCATCACGATGAATGAGCGCGAAGCCGAAACCGGCCGGAAGCGGACGCTCGCCGAGTGAGAAGAGGGGAAAGGTTAACGCGGCGGCTGTGACGGCCGTGCCGCATTTGCTCGAACTTTCGGCCGAGAGAAAGCTGTAATACTGCCCGTCGGAGATCGATCGCGCCGGCCCGAAGTAGAACGGTTTGGCAGTCGTATCGTCGCCGTGCAACCTGAAAAGCGTTTTCGCGGTGACCGCGCGAAAGTACTCGCGCTTATCAACCTTCAGATTCTCGGCACGCCGAGTGGTGGGCGTAAACTTTTTCGACTGCATGCCATCTTCGGCGATCCAGGCGATCTGATCCACCGCGACTGCCTTGGCACCCTCCACTTCCTTGAAGTTGATAGGCTTCTCGCAGTCCGCGTTGAAGGCGTTCAGTTGATCGCGCGCAACGCGCAACTCCTCTGCAAACTGCTGTTCCAGGTTGCCGTGCAGTTTCTTCTGTTTCGCTTCCAGATCGGCCTCGAAGCACAAGTAGCCGTTGGCGGTCATGAGCACGGTTGTCGCTAGCGTCAAAAGCGCTCCCGTGCTGATATACAAAGCCTTCAGGTCGAACACGCGGAACCGTTCTCGTGCATCGATAACGAACAGTTTTAGAAACGGCATGCCTACCATCAGTACTGCAAGTGCCAGGCATGCCAGGGCTAATAGGAACGTGTCCATCGCCATCGCTTGCCTCAGCACGGCCGACGATGGCGTCAAACCCGCCAAGTAGACGCGTTCCTTGTCTCCGACTTGCAGCCGCAGCGGCTGAAGATAGACCTCGTAAGCTGTGCCGCCAATTTCGGTCCGCGTCCGAGCGGCCGCGCCGCCCATGCTAGTGAAGACCTCTTTGCCCGCGCGCCCGTCCATCGCGGCCTTCAGATTGACCGCTGGCCAGGCGGGCTCATCCCCGAACCGGCGCTCCCGGTTTCGCGTCTCGCTAAATCGCAACCGCCTTCGCCAGGAGTTGCCTTGCACGGCCATTGAGGCGATAACACCACCGGAACCCTTTACCAGCGCCACCGTGCGGAACGAAGACAGGAATGTGAGTTCGTTGAGCAGTTTGTCAGTACGGAAGTGAACCGAGAGCGCGTCATTACTTTTTTCTTCGTTCTGTCGCAGCCGCAACAAGATCCCGTACTCATCGCTCAAATTGTCAACCGCGTGCGGTAGACCGGGAATCGTCTTCGCGGAATCTGGCAGCCTCAAATAGGGCTGTTCCTTGCGGAATTGCTCTAAGTACCCGGGATTTCTAGTCTCCTGTCTTGGATAATTCTTTACAACGGCGCACCTTGTCGAGGATAACGTCTGCGGAGGCCTTCCATGTGAAGGGGGTCGGGGCTCCGTTCCA
>VFZW01000441.1 GCA_016871055.1 Acidobacteriota bacterium | reverse complement strand
AAACCGCCATCTACCACTGGCTGGCCGGTTGGAACGGAGCCCCGACCCCCTTCACATGGAAGGCCTCCGCAGACGTTATCCTCGATAAGGTGCGCCGTTGTAAAGAATTATCCAAGACAGGAGACTACCGTTGGTCGGAAGGCAAGGGTTTCACGCTCGCGTTGCGTCCCCAGGATTTTCCGCCGGGCGAGACGAGTTGGATGGTCCCGTTGCCGCCCATCGTTGAAACGGTCGTAGGGCCGTTTACGGTGGAAGGATCGCTGCTCACGGTGGGCGGCGTGTTCAAAGCGGCAGTCCCGAGGTAGACACAACAATTCCGACTTGATTGCGCGCCCCTCGATTTGGTTCAATAGATAGAACCCACCCCTGGAGGACCTCCCGCATTGCATCCAGCCATCCTCGCCTTGGAAGACGGAACAGTCTTCGAAGGCCGGGCATTTGGTGCGCTCACCGAGCGCTCGGGCGAAGTCGTTTTCAACACTTCCCTCACCGGCTACCAGGAAATCTTCACCGATCCTTCCTATTCAGGCCAGATCGTCGTATTGACCTATCCGCAAATCGGCAACTACGGCGCCACCGACGATGACTGCGAATCCGCCCGGCCCTTTATCGAAGGCCTCGCCGTGCGCGATTTTTCACCCATCGATTCCAGTTGGCGCTCCGATCAAGCCGCCGACGAGTTCCTCAAACTCCACAGCATACCCATCATCGATTCGATCGACACGCGCAAGCTCGTCCGGCATCTGCGCACCCGGGGCGTCATGCGCGGCGTTCTGTCGTCGATCACCACCGATGTGAAGCTCCTGATCGACAAGGCCAAATCGATCCCGTCGATGGCCGGTCTCGATCTCGCCACCCGCGTGTCGACATCGAACGTCTATAAGTGGGACGCCCCTGTCGATCCCTGCTCGCCCAGCCAGCGAATTAAGAACGCGGCCGAACTCGCGCATCACGTCGTGGCCTTCGACTTCGGCATCAAGCGCAACATCCTGCGCCGGCTTGTGTCGAGCGGCTGCCGCGTAACCGTAGTGCCGGCAGGTACGAAAGCCGAAGATGTGCTGAGCCTGAATCCCGACGGCATCTTCCTTTCCAACGGACCCGGCGATCCGGAACCGCTCGAAGCGCAAGCCGCCGAAGTCCGCAAACTGATCGGCAAGAAGCCGATCTTTGGCATTTGCCTTGGCCATCAGATCCTCGGACTCGCCTTTGGCGGCAAGACCTACAAGCTGAAATTCGGCCACCGCGGCGGCAATCATCCCGTGCTGAACCGCAAGACGAACAAAGTCGAAATCACCGCGCAGAATCACGGCTTCGCGGTCGACCCCGACTCGATTCCCGACTCGGTCGCCGAAATCACACACATCAACTTGAACGACAACACCGTCGAGGGCCTGCGCCATCGCA
The DNA here is from genome assembly GCA_016871055.1 of Acidobacteriota bacterium. Taxonomy (GTDB): domain Bacteria; phylum Acidobacteriota; class Terriglobia; order Bryobacterales; family Bryobacteraceae. The sequence continues at coordinate 3,773 of VFZW01000441.1, read as the reverse complement.
GCGAGCCCGTCTTCTGCGTGCAGTATCACCCCGAAGCCGCGCCCGGCCCCCACGATTCCCTCTATCTCTTTGACGATTTCATTCGCTTGATTCAGGAGCACGGTAAGTAACACATGCCCCGCCGCAACGACATTCACCGGATTCTGATTATCGGCTCCGGACCGATTATTATTGGCCAGGCGTGCGAGTTCGACTACTCCGGCACACAAGCCTGCAAGGCTCTGAAGGCCGACGGCTTCGAAGTCATCCTCGTCAATTCCAATCCCGCGACGATCATGACCGATCCGGAACTCGCCGACCGCACCTACGTCGAGCCGCTTTCGGTCGATTACCTCACCGAGATCATTCGCAAGGAGCGCCCCGACGCCGTTCTCTCCACCGTGGGCGGCCAGACCGGTTTGAACCTCTCCGTCGCGCTCGCCGAAGCGGGCGTGCTCGATGAATACGGCGTCGAACTGATCGGTGCGAAAATCGACAGCATCAAGAAGGCCGAAGACCGCCTCCTGTTCAAGGACGCGATGCGCAAGATCGGCCTCGAAACGCCGATTTCGCAGCTCCTGACCGACATGAAGGGCGGCTATGCATTCGCCGAAAAAGTCGGCTATCCGCTGATTTTGCGGCCCAGCTTCACGATGGGCGGCACCGGCGGCGGCATTGCCTACAATCGCGAGGACCTTGAAGAAATTCTCACCCGCGGCCTCGATCTTTCACCCGTACACGAGGTGCTTGCCGAGCAGTCCGTGCTTGGCTGGAAAGAGTACGAGATGGAGGTCATGCGCGACCTCGCCGACAACTGCATCATCGTCTGCTCGATCGAAAACTTCGACCCGATGGGCGTCCACACCGGCGACTCCATTACCGTCGCGCCCGCGCAAACCCTCTCCGATCGCGAATATCAGATGATGCGCGACGCCTCGCTGGCCTGCTTGCGCGAGATCGGCGTCGACACCGGCGGATCGAACGTACAGTTCGCCATCGATCCGAAATCCGGCCGCATGGTGGTCGTCGAAATGAATCCGCGCGTCTCGCGGTCTTCCGCGCTGGCCTCGAAGGCCACCGGATTCCCCATCGCCAAGATCGCCGCGAAGCTGGCCGTCGGCTATCGTCTCGACGAGATCAAGAACGACATCACGCGCTTGACGCCCGCCTGCTTCGAACCGACGATCGACTACGTCGTCACCAAGATCCCGCGCTGGCAGTTCGAAAAGTTCCCGGGCGCCGATCCGACGCTCGGTACGCAGATGAAATCGGTCGGCGAAGTGATGTCGATCGGCCGCACGTTTAAGCAGTCGTTCGCCAAGGCGATCCGGTCGCTGGAAACGGGCAAATCCGCGACGAAGGAAGAGCCGCTCGACGAAGCCCTTATCCCCGCCAAGCTGATTACGCCAACCGCCGACCGGCTGAACTACATCCTGTACGCCTATGACCGCGGCTGGACCGTCGAACAGGTTCAAGAGCTGACGAACATCGACCCGTGGTTCCTTCGCCAACTCCGCGAAGCCGTGGATTTGAACCACGAACTCGCCGGGCTTTCGATCGACTCGATCACGCCCGAAAAGATGCGCCAGGCCAAGCGCGACGGCGTCTCCGACGCAACGATGGCGCGGATATGGAAGACCGACCCGCTGGCCGTGCGCGCCAGGCGCAAGGAACAGGGCGTCGCCGCCGTGTTCAATCGCGTCGATACCTGCGCCGCCGAGTTCGAGAGCTTCACGCCCTATCTCTATTCGAGCTTTGAAAGCGAGTGCGAGGCCGACCCGTCCGAACGAAAGAAGGTCATGATTCTCGGCGCCGGGCCAAACCGCATCGGGCAGGGAATCGAGTTCGACTACTGCTGCTGTCACGCCAGCTTCGCGTTGCAGGAGTTTGATCACGAATCGATCATGGTCAACTGCAACCCGGAAACGGTTTCGACCGACTACGATACCTCCGACCGCCTCTACTTCGAGCCGTTGACGCTGGAAGAAGTTCTCAACATCTACGACACCGAAAAGCCCGACGGCGTAATCGTGCAGTTCGGCGGCCAAACGCCTCTGAACCTGGCGCTGCCGCTGCAGCGCGCCGGCGTGCCGATCATCGGAACCGATCCGAAGAATATCGATCTAGCCGAGGATCGCAAGCTGTTCGGCAAGCTGCTCGACGATCTGAAAATTCCGTGCCCGCCCAATGGCACCGCGACCAGCGTCGAAGAGGCGTGCGAAGTGGCCGGCCGGCTCGGTTATCCCGTGCTGGTGCGGCCGAGCTACGTGCTTGGTGGACGCGCCATGACCATCGCCTATGACGAAGACACCGTGCGCCGCTACATGCGCGAAGCTGTCGTCTTTTCGCAGGATCGCCCGGTGTTGATCGATCGATTCCTGGAAGACGCTGTGGAAGTCGACGTCGATTGCTTGAGCGATGGCGACAACGTGCTCATTGCCGGCATTATGGAGCACATCGAAGAGGCCGGCATTCACTCAGGCGATAGCTCGTGTGTGCTGCCGCCGTTCGGCATCGGCGCGCGCGAATCCCAGACGATTCAGGAATACTCGGTCAAACTCGCCCACGCGCTGAAGGTTGTCGGTTTGATGAACGTGCAGTACGCCATCAAGGACGGCAAGGTCTACGTGATCGAAGTGAACCCACGCGCCTCGCGAACCGTGCCGTTTGTGGCTAAGGCCACCGGCGTGCCGCTGCCGAAGATCGCTGTCGGATTAATGCTCGGCAAGAAGCTCACCGAGTTCGCGCACCTGACGCAGGGCAAGATTAGCGGCGTGCTCGATGTACTGCAATTCTTCGTCAAGTCGCCCGTGTTCCCGTTCAATAAATTCCATGGCGTCGATCCGGTGCTCGGCCCGGAAATGCGATCGACCGGTGAGGTCATGGGCGTCGGCGAAAACTTTGGCGAAGCGTTCGCCAAAGCACAGTTGAGCGCCGGATCGCCGCTGCCGTCCGATGGCACCGTCTTCATCAGCGTCAGCGACCGGCACAAGGCCGAAGCGATCGAAGTCGCCAAGCGCTTCGCCGAACTCGGGTATCAACTCGCCGCCACCCGCGGCACCGCGAAGGAACTGAAAGCGGCCGGCCTTGAATGCACGACCGTGTTCAAGGTGAACGAAGGCCGCCCCAACGCCGTCGACTTGCTCAAAGCCGGAAAACTCAAGCTCGCCATCTACACAACCACCGGCGTGCACAGCTTCAGCGATGAAAAAGCGATCCGGCGGTCGTCGATTCAATATCGTGTACCGTGCATCACAACCATGAGCGCCGCCCGCGCCGCGGTGCAAGCGGCTGCGAGCCGCCGCCGCGATCCCATCCGCGTCTGGAGTCTGCAGGAAATCCACGCGGTGATCCGAGCGCGGGCCGGGCAGTAATCGTCGTGCTAGGATACAGGTGATGAAGCGGGTTGAAGCCCAATTCGAGAACGGCGTTTTTCGTCCCGACAAACCGGTCTCCATTCGGCCGGGAGAGCGTGTCAGCCTAATCGTCTTGCAACACCCGGATCCGCGTCGTTGGGACATGGCTAGAATATCGGAAACCTCCGGGGAAGAGGATCTGCTTCTAGCGGAACAAGGATTGGCGGAGTGGGCGAACGCGCTCGACGCCAAAAATCGAGATTGAGGCGTGGTGAAATCTGGTGGGCGGACCTCGGGGCGTATCGGCCCCAAGAGCAGTTGGGCCGCCGCCCAGTTGTGATTTGGCAATCGGACGCGCCGACCCGTCTGCTGGAGTCGGTGCTCGTCGTGCCGCTGACCACAAACCTTAGCCGCGCTCACCTGGCCGGAACCGCCCTT
>VFZW01000440.1 GCA_016871055.1 Acidobacteriota bacterium | reverse complement strand
ACCGCTCGGTAAAGGTACATCCATTCACCGCGTACCTTCACGTAGGTCTCATCCATCCGCCACGAGTCACCCACCGAGCGGGCGTACCGCTTCCAGCGCTTCTCGAACTCCGGCGCGTAACGCTGTACCCATCTTATGATGGTGGTGTGCGCCATCGCAAGGCTACGCTCACTCATCATGCTCACCAAATCCCGATAGCTCAACTTGAAGCTTAAATACCAGCGGACGCACAACACCACAATCTCCGCGTCGAAATGGCGGCCAGCGAACAGCTCTTCAACAGGAGCAAAGCGAGACATTTTTCAATCTTCCCCCATCCCGGCGGGTTTGCACTAGAGCCCGAAGAGTTTGGGGACCCCGTGCAGGAGCCCCGCGGGCGTCTCGTCAGTTTGTAGGTTCACTGCCGCTTCTTCGCCCGCTTAGCCGCCCTGCCTGCGTGCCGGCCGGAGCCGTCGCCGTCGTCGAGAATCCCGCCCGCCGGGTTCAGCTTGGCTAGCGCCGCTTCCAAACGCTTGCGGGCTGCGGCGTTTTCGGCGCGGGGTTCTGTGAACGGCGCGCCGCTCATATCGAACAGATCGCCCTTTTCGTTCAGCTTCCATTTCGCCTCGCGCACGTACCACATGCGCGCCAGTTGAATGAAGATCCACTCGCGCGCGGGGCCGTTCTTGCCTTGGAATCGAGCCGCGTAGTTGTGGCCGTCGACCATCGCTGGCAGCTTTGCTCCGGCCAGCGCGGCGAAGGTCGGGACGAAATCGGTGGAGTCGACCAGATCGGACGAGACTTTACCGGTGGGCGTTTTACCGGGCCAGTTGACGATCATCGGCACCAGCGCGCCGCCTTCGAGCATCGATCCCTTCGCACCTGAAACTTGCTTGCCACCGATCGTGGAGCGGTCGGCGTAGCCCTCCGCCGTGCCGTTGTCGCCGAAGAATACGAGTAAAGTGTTGTTGCGCAGTTGCAGACGGTCGAGATCGGCGACGAGTTTGCCAACGAGCTTGTCCATGTACTTCATGTTGTCTTCGTAGTGGTCGGTGGTAGACGGCGCGCTGTCGGGCGTGGGCAGAATTTCGCCGTGCACGTGGGAGAGCGAGTAGTAAACATAGAACGGCTTTTCGCGATGGCGCGTCATGAAGCCGGACACGAAGTCGTGCATGACATCGGGCAGATACTCCTTGTCGCACAGGGTCTTCTTCTCACCGTTGACCAGATAGGTACGGCCTTTGTCCTGTGTGTTCCAATACGTACCGCTGCCGGTGAACTTCAGGTGTTCGTCGAAACCCCATTCAGCGGGGCCGAGCGGCAACTGCCCCCACTTGCCAACCGCCGCGGAGACATAACCGGCCGATTTCAAGATCGTGGGCATGAATGTCTCTTTGGCGGGCGTCATGCGGCCGGTGGCGTCCTGGTTGGTTGCGCCGGTGCGGAAGGCGTAGCGGCCAGTCATCAGAAGCGCGCGCGAAGGCCCGCACAACGGCGCGGTGTAGGCGTTGGTGTAGCGTGTGCCGCCTTTCGCAAGCGCATCGATGTGCGGCGTACGGAAGCGATCCGCTCCGTAGCAGCTTAAGCCGCCGATGCCGAGATCGTCGGCGAGAATAAAGATGATGTTTGGCTTGCGGGCGGCGGGCGGTTGCGCGGCCAGGGCGCAGCCGGCGGTTTTGAGAAAGTCGCGGCGATTCACGAGGTAGAGTGTATCGCGGAAATGGCGGTGGGCGTGCCGCGAGGTATAAAGTGGTGAACATCATGAAATTCGCATTGGCCGCCTTGGTCGCGGCCGTTCCCCTCTTGTCGCAGACGCCCGCCAAGCCGGTTCGCGGCGGGGTCACCGATCCCGGCGTGGTCACCACGCGCCAGTCGATCACACCCGCCGGCGTGCCGACGATCTTCCAGGGCAAGGTTTGGGGCGTTGCGTTTGGCGCAAGCGCGTCGGACCTCTGGGTGCTCACCGCCGGGCAGCTTTATGAGATGGATTGGCGGCAGAACAAAATCAAGACCAACATCAATCACAAGGCGCAGCCGGGACTCATGGGTGTCTCGTTCGCCAATGGCAAGCCGTTGCTTTCGGCGAGCGTCGCGCGGAAGACGGGTCTGTTCACAGTGAAGGACGGCGCGCTGGCGCCCGTCGCCGAGAACATCGGCGCTTACAACGCGGGCGCGATCGGCGTGGGCGGCGGCGTGGCCGTTGTACCGCTGCCGTTCGACAACAAGGCTGCGGTTGTTGACCTGGCGACGGGCAACGTGCGCGGGCACATCGCGACGGAGTTCGTTCCGTTCGCAGCTGTCGTGAACGCGGCGGGGACTATCGCGTATGTATCGAACTGGGGAGGCCGCAAGGCGCTGCCGAATGACAAGACCGCGCCGACGGGGCTCGATCCAAACGCCGACCGGCTTGTTGTTAATGCCGCCGGGATTGCGTCGAGCGGCACCGTGACGCGTGTCGATTTGACGACGATGAAGGCCACGCACTCCATCGCCGCCGATTTGCATCCGAACGGTTTGGCGTGGGACGAGAAGGCCGCGCGGTTGTACGTCGCCAATAATAATCGCGACTCGGTGACGGTGATCGACACCGCGCGCAACGCGGTCTTGCGGACGCACGTTTTGAAGCCGTTCGCGAAGCAGGCTTCGGGCATCGCGCCGACGACCGTGGCGCTCAACAAAGACGGGTCGAAACTGTATGTCGCATGCGGCGGCATCAACGCCGTCATGGTGATCGACACGAAAACGGGCGCGCAGGAAGGGATGATCCCGACGGGCTGGTATCCAAATTCTCTCGCTCTGAGCCCGGATGGAAAGTATCTCGCAATCGGCTCGCTGCTCGGTGCGGGATCGGGCTGGCAGAACGAGCCGAAGCGCCGGTACGTGCACGCCAATCGTGGTTCGGTCAATGTCGTCGAGTTGCTGGACGCGGCGCAATTGGCGCGCTATTCGGCGGCCGTCGCCGAGAACAATCGATTGCCGCTGGCGGGAACGCCCGTGGCGCCGGCGCCCGCGGCGTCGCGTGTTCCGAAGGCGGTGCCGCTGCGCGCGGGCGATGCGTCGTTGATCGAGCACGTCGTCTACATCGTCAAGGAAAACCGGACGTACGACCAGTTGTTTGGGGATCTTGAAAAAGGCAATGGCGAGCCCTCGTTCGTAATGTTCGGCGAAGACACGACGCCGAATCAACGCAAACTGGCGCGTGATTTTGTGCTGCTCGACAACTTCTACGCCTCGGGCGGCAACAGCGCCGACGGCCACCAATGGCTGACACAAGCCAACGAAGTGGCGTACACGATGTGGCCCGGTTATCAGGGGCGCAGCTATCCGTTCGACGGTTCCGATCCGCTGGCTATCGCGCAGGGCGGCACGATTTGGGACGCCGCGCTGGCCGCGAAGAAAACGGTGCGGATCTATGGCGAATACGCGGGACGCCGGGCGGAACCCGCTTCCGCGCGCGCGAAACATCTTGCGAATTGGAGGCAAGGCGCGAGTTTCGACAACCTGTTTCAGACCGTTGCGCCGATCGCTTCGATGAACGCGATTCTGGCGAAGAACTATCCCGCCTACACCACCACGGTGCCAGACGTTGTGCGCGCGAATCTGTTCGTGAAAGACCTCTCGCAGTGGAATCAGTCGGGCACGATGCCAAATCTCACGATCGTGCAATTACCCAGCGACCACACGAATGGAACCTCGCCGGGCGCGTCGACGCCCAAAGCCATGGTGGCCGATAACGATCTCGCCGTTGGCTTGATCGTCGAAGCGTTGTCGCGTTCCAGGTTCTGGCCGAAGATGGCGATCTTCATCGTCGAGGACGACGCGCAAAACGGCGTCGATCACGTCGATGGGCATCGCACCGTCGCGTTGGCGGTGAGTCCGTACATTCGGCGCGGGCACGTCGATTCGACGTTCTACTCCAACCAGAGCATGCTCAAGACGATGGAGTTGATGCTGGGCCTCGGGCCGCTGTCGTTGTTCGATTTGATCGCCAACGATATGCGAGAGAGTTTTCAGGACAAACCCGATTTGTCGCCGTTCAAGCACATCGTGCCTGAGCAGGATTTGTTCGCGGTGAATCCACCCTCGTCGGCGCTGAGGGGCCCGGCGCGCCGCAACGCGATTGAATCGGCGCGGATGAACTGGGCCGCGCCCGACGCCGCGCCGACCGAGAAAGTGAACCGGCTGCTGTGGCACGCAATCAAGGGATCGACGACGCCGTACCCGGCCGTGCGCAACGCAGTGTTCGCGCCGTATTCGTTGGATGTGGAAGACGACGACCGGCCTGTTGCTTCGCGGCGTTGAATTGGCAAGCGGCATAATAGCAAACATGGAGTTTGACCTCGTCGCGCTGGAATCGAATCCCGATCTGCCTGTGCTAGTGTAGTGTCCAACAAATAACTGGAGATTCCATCCCCTTTCGCCTTATGCTGGGACATGGCATCACCCAGCGATCTTTCCGCTTCCGAGCGGCAGCAGATTCAGCAATGGGTGGCGGCCCACGGAACCCCTCAGCAAGTCGCCCTGCGGTGCAGGATTGTGTTGGCCCATGCGGACGGACTATCTGACGTGGCCATCGCCCAGCAGTTGTCCGTCAACCGCAAGACCGTCATCCTGTGGCGCCAACGCTTCTCCGAACAGTGTTTGGACGGACTGTGGGAAATTGCCCCCGGCCGTGGGCGCAAACCGAACTATGACGCCGATAAGATCGCTGCCATTGTGGATGCCACCCTGCAAACCAAGCCCGAAGGCATGACCCATTGGAGTTGCCGCTCGATGGCCCAGAGTCAGAGCGTGAGCAAGTCCACGATCAACAACATCTGGCAGGCCCACCAGCTGAAGCCGCACCGGGTGAAGACGTTCAAGCTATCCCGCGATCCGAAGTTTCTCGAGAAGATGACCGACGTGATCGGGTTGTACTTGAATCCGCCCGAGCAGGCCATCGTGTTGTGTGTGGATGAGAAGAGTCAAATCCAGGCGCTGGATCGCACCCAACCCGGTTTGCCGATCAAGAAAGGCCGTTGCGGGACTATGACCCACGACTACAAGCGCAACGGCACCACGACTCTATTCGCCGCCCTGGAGGTCTTACAAGGGAAGGTGATCGGCGAATGCCACCAGCGCCACCGCCATCAGGAGTTTCTCAAGTTCCTACGTACCCTGAACCAGGAGTTCCCTGGCGAGGTCCCGCTCCATCTCGTCATGGAGGCT
>VFZW01000439.1 GCA_016871055.1 Acidobacteriota bacterium | reverse complement strand
GGCAAAGACGTTGTCGCCACCGCCCTCAAACTCCGGGAGCTCGTCATCATCCCTCAACTGGCTTCCGGCTTCGCCACTTCATGATTTCCTGCCAAAAAATGTCAAAATCTTATTGGATAGATACTAAAACCGTGAAGAGCCGGCCGTTCGCGGCCGGCTCTTCGTGTTTATAGGGCTTGTCGTCCAAGTCACGTCGTTTCGTCTCTGGCCGAGGACGAAGTAGCGCCGCGTTGAAAAACACTGATCAGGTTTTGCTACAGTATCCGCTTGTAGGAAGAAGAGGAGAAATCACTCATGACATTCTGTCCCCAATGCGGCGCGCAAGTGCAAGGCGCCTTCTGCATGCGCTGCGGCGCGACGCTCGGCGCGGCGCCCCAACAACCTCCGCAACAGCAGTATCCCCAGCAACCGCAGCAGCAGCAGCAGTACCCGCAGCAACCGCCGCCACAGCAACAACAGTGGGGCCAGCAGCAGCAAGGTTATCCGCAGCAGCCGCCACCGGCCGCGTCAACCGGCGGGCTGGAAGAAAATGTCGCCGCCGCTCTCTGTTACGCGCTTGGATTGTTGTCCGGCATCGCATTCCTCGTGATCGAACCGTTCAACACGAACAAGACGATCCGCTTCCATGCGTTCCAATCGATCTTTTTCGCTCTGGGCTGCTTCGTGTTCTGGATCGCCTTTTCGATTTTCACAACGCTTCTGCGAGGTCTGCTGAATTACTCGCTCTGGTTCATCCCGAGTCTCCTTAGTCTGGCGGTTGGGCTGGCGTTCTTCGGTATGTGGCTGTTCCTGATGTACAAGGCTTACAACAAGGAACGGTTCAAGATCCCAGTGATTGGCGATCTCGCCGAAAAACAAGCGTAGCCGGATGACCGGTTCATACGTCTAGGAGAGGGTGACGATGATCCGCGCCCTCTTCTTTTGTTCCGCCGCGCTATGCGCGCAGCAGTCGATCAAGCCGCCCGTAATCGGAGTGATCGACTTCTACGGCCTTCGCAAGGCCGACAAGGCACGGATCGAAAAGGCCCTCGAAGTCAAAGTGGGCAGCCCGCTGCCGCGGTCGAAAGGCGAGATCGAGTTACAAATCGAACTCGTCAACAATGTCGTGCGCGCCAATCTGGAAGCGATCTGCTGCGAGGACGGCAAGGCCATACTCTACGTCGGCATTCTTGAAAGGGGCGCGCCGACGTTCGACTACCGCGAAGCGCCAACGAGCACGGAACTGCGTCTGCCCGAGGAGATCGTCGATACGTGGCATGCGTTCTTCGAACAACTCAATATCGCCGTTCGCGATGGAAAAACCGCCGAAGATTTGACCAAGGGCCACAGCCTGATGGCGTACGCGCCCGCGCGCGCCGAACAGGAGAAGTTCCCCGCCCTGGCCGACAAACACCTGATCGCGATTCGCAACGTGATGCGCAACGGCGCCGACGAAACCGAGCGCGCGATCGCGGCGTACGTGATCGGCTATGTGACCGACAAGACCAAGGCGCTCGACGATTTGCTCTACGCGATTCGCGATCCGGACGACGGCGTACGCAGCAACGCCACCCGTTCGCTGGCGGCGTTGACGGTGTTGGCGAATCTGAGCAAGGACCCGGCGCCGAAGATCAGCCCGACCTGGTTCATCGAACAGATGAACTCGATCATATGGACGGATCGCAATAAAGCGTCGTTCGCGCTCGTGCCGTTGACCGAGGGCCGCGATGCCGGAACGCTGGCGCTTCTCAAAGAACGCGCGCTCGACGCAATGGTTGATATGGCGAGATGGAAATCGCTAGGCCACGCGCTGCCGGGTTTCATCTTGCTGGCGCGTTCGGCGGGCTGGGAAGAGAAAAAGATCCAGGACACCTGGGCCGCGGGCAAACATCTGGAAGCGGTCGACCAGATTCTAAAAGTGCTCAGCAAGAAGAAGTAATCAGCGCAGTCCTTTGGACTTCAGATACCCGATCAGCGCCGCCGGATCGTCGCTGATGATCGCGTCGGCTTTGGCGTCGATCATCCGCTGCCAATCGGCTTCGGTGTTGGCGGTCCACGGCACGACGGAGAGGCCGGCTTTGTGCGCCGCCGCGATTCTTTCCGGCGTCACCGTACTGTGATGCGGGCTTAGGATTCCGGCGCCGGACACCTTGGCCATCTCGAGGTAGTCGGGACTTTTTTCACTGGTGTTGAATGGGAAAAGCGCGGAGAGCCGCATCTTCGGCGCGAGTTTCTTCATGGCATGCAGCGTGCGAAAGTCGAACGACTGCAGGATCACGCGGTCTTCGAGTTTGTATTTGCGCACCACGGCGAGCATCAACTCGGCGAACCGTTCGGGCGTGGGCGCGAGGTCCGGCGTCTTGGGCGAGATCTTAGTCTCGATATTAAAGTGGGCCTTTGTTTTCGTTGCGAGCTTGAAGACGTCTTCGAGCCTCGGCACTTCGACGGCGACCTGCTTTTGCTTCGGGAAATCGGCGTGCGGTAGCGTCCCGCACTTCCACTTCCGCAATTCGGCATAGGTCATCTTGTGGATGGCTCGCTCGGCGCCGGCGGGGCCCACGCAGAGCTTCTGGTTCATCGTCGCGTCATGGGAGACGACCACGACCTCATCCTTGGTGACGGCGAGATCCATTTCAAGCACATCCACGCCCACAGAGAGCGCGTATTCAAACGCCGGCAGCGAGTTCTCCGGATAGACGGCTCGCGCGCCGCGGTGGCCGTGTACTTCGATGCGAGCGGCGAGGGGCGTCATGAACGCGAGCAGTATAATTGAGGTTCGCACACTCCGAGCGTACACTATGAACCGTAACGAATTCATGAAACACGCGGCCTTCGCGACCGCGCTGAGCTACTCGAAAATTCTGGGTGCCAACGAGCGGGTGCAGATGGGTTACATCGGTCTCGGCAACCGCGGCGACCAGGTGCACGAGGGATTCCTCGAATACGGCGACGCTCCAACGATGGCGATCTGCGATCTGCGCGAGGATTACCTCGATTTCGCGGCGAAGAAATCGCGCGCGACACCAAGGCGATACGCGGACTATCGACGGCTGCTTGACGACAAAGACGTCAACGCGGTAGCGATCTCTTCGCCCGATCACTGGCATGCGCTGATGTTCGTCGATGCGTACCGCGCCGGGAAAGACGTGTACGTCGAAAAGCCTTTGTCCTTAACGGTGAGCGAAGGCCGCCGCATGGTGCAGGTCGCCGGCGAGACGAAGCGCGTGGTGCAAGTGGGGATTCAGCGGCGTTCTTCGAAGTTCCTGCAAGAGGCGGTCGAGTACATCAAGACCGGAGCGTTGGGCAAGATCTCGACCGCACGCGGATTTCACGTGCAGAACGAATCGCCCAACGGAATCGGCAACGCGCCGAACGGGAACCCGCCGTCGCCGGAGCAGTGGGACAAGTGGCTTGGCCCCGCACCCAAGGTGCCGTACAACCGCAACCGCACCTTTTACAACTTCCGCTGGTTCTACGATTACTCGGGCGGGCAGATTACCAATTTCGGCGTGCATTACGTGGACATGCTGCGCTGGGCCTGCGGCAAGGACACGCCGAAGGCGGGCGTGGCCATGGGCGGCAGGTACGGCGTCGACGATAATCGCGAAATCCCAGATACCTGCGAGGTGCATTGGGACTTCGGCGACATGATGATGAGCTTCGTTCAATACAACGCCAATGCCGCGCCGGCCGCCCCGCGCGGGGTCGAGATGGAGATCCGCGGAACGAAGGCGACGATGTACATCTATGCGAACCGCTGGGAGATCGTGCCCGAAAAAACGACCGAACTGCTGTTCGGCGCGCGAACGCCGCTCGACCGCACCGAGGAAAAGGCCTACAACCCGTCGAAGAAAACAACGATGGAACCGAAGACCGTCAATGGAACGACAAGCACCCCGCCGCACTGCCGGAACTTCATCGACTGCGTGAAGAGCCGCGCGAAGACGAACTGCACCATCGAAGACGGGCATACATCGACCGCGAACACGATCACCTCGCACATCGCGCTGCGCAGCCGAAGTTTTCTCGAGTGGGACGGAAAGGCGGAACGATTCACCAACAACGATGCGGCGAATCGGTATCTGTCCTACAAGTACCGCGCGCCGTATAAGCTCGGTTAGCGGGTGGAGGCGCGCAGCGCGAGGCCCATCACGACTACACCGCCGATCATGTACCAGGTGCCGGCTTGCAGCGAGTCGAGGTGTACCGCGACGAGGATGCTTCGCGTCACGCCGGACAGCCCGGCGAACATAGTCCGCAACATGGCCGGCTCGTACAATCCGCCGGCGGCCACTCCCGCCAACATGAATGTGACCGTCTTCGTCATGACTTGATTTTGCGGGGTCGGCTGACGTCTTCCAATAGACTTTTCAGCCATTTATTGCGTACCCCGGTAACGGCTATTCGATGGTTCCTGGGTACCAGAAAAGGGGACGGCCCACGAGCTTGGTCGCTCGTGGGCCGTTGAAAACAGGGCAGTTTATCGGTACTATGCGCGAGCGCGGCGGACTGCGCCAAGCAGGGCCAGACCGGCGCTCATCATCACCCAGGCGCCGGGTTCGGGAACTTCGCCGCCGTTTTCGACAAGGCCGGAGGCCGAACCAGGGCAGTTGCTGGTCGTACCGGCAACACAGCTCACCGATTGATAGCGGACCGAGAGCTGATCGATGTCAAACTGCGAGATCGAGCCGGCGAAGTAAATCGTCGCGCTGCCGCCGGCCGTATTACCCTGCGTCACGCCACCGCTCGCGCCCCCGGCGCAGTTGACGGTGGTGAAGCAGAATTCCACCGTCCCGACGTTCGGCTGGTTACCTGTATTCACGACTGTGAACACACCGTTTACAGAAGCGGCGGGAGTTGTGAGGAGGTTCGGGGTCGTGTTAAAGCCAAGCGCGGAGACGCGGCTAGTGAGCCCGGCGCGAAGGAGTCGTTGAATATCGAGTAGTCGAAAGTGACTTCAGTGTTGCCGCTCACGTTCGCGAAGAGGAATCCAGAAAGGGTCACCTGGGAGCTGAGTCCATTGACAATACCGTTTCCGTCGAAACCGTTCATGTTAAACCGAAGTTCCCCTTGGCAAAACGGGGCAATCGACACACTCCAAACGAGTTAGACGAAGAGGAGGGTGTGTGGCGCTGGGAACAAAGTGTTAGGGTGTGACGCCGAGGAGGTGAAAAGCGCGGAGTTGAACGGGGGTAGGCGAGGCAAGCATTTGGAAGGACTGGTCGCGCAT
>VFZW01000438.1 GCA_016871055.1 Acidobacteriota bacterium | reverse complement strand
GAAAGATTGGCGAGCGTGCGCTTGACGATCTTTTTGCCTTGGCGGAAAGCGGTGCGGAGCAGAATCGCGGGAGGCGAGGAGCGGTTCGGCACGGTTTCCACGTACATGGTAACAGTATGCAACAATAGGCGCTACGTGTAAATACATATACGAGTATTTACATGGGTATACAGAACAAGGCAAAAAACGCGCAACCCACGCTGTCTGAGAACCTTGCGGTGAAAACTACTGCTTATCGGCGGGGGAACTTCGGTCTAAGAGTCCGCTGCCGCAAGGCAATCTATGTACAACGCCTTCTTTGGCATCACCGAAAACCCGTTCAGCTTGAGCCCCGATCCGACGTTTTTGTATCGGAGTTCACAGCACGAAGAGGCGCTGGCGAACTTGATCTACGGGGTGCAGAGCCGCAAGGGTTTCATTGTTTTGACGGGCGAGGTCGGCACCGGCAAAACGACCATGCTGGAGTGCCTGCGCGAATATTTGGAATCGCAGTATGTAGAGTTTGCGTTCCTGTTTAACAGCCGCATCAACCCGCAACAGTTTTTCGAGATGATCGCCTACGATTTCGATCTGCGCTGCGAGAAGGGCTCGAAGACGGAAGTGCTGTTCGCGCTGAACCAGATGCTGATCCAGCAGGCCAATGAAGGGCGGACGGCCGTGTTGATCGTCGACGAGGCGCACAATCTGGACTGGGAAGTGCTTGAAGAGATCCGGCTGCTGGGCAACCTCGAGAACCGGCGCGGCAAGTTGCTGCAAATCGTGCTGGCCGGGCAACCCGAACTGGACCGCAAACTGGACGCGCCGAATTTGCGCCAGCTCAAGCAGCGCATCGTGCTGCGGTACAGCTTGAAACCGTTCTCGGAAACGGAAGCGGTCGAGTATGTGGAATCGCGCTTGGCGCGCGCGGGCATGCCGGACCAACAGGTCTTTCCGCTCGAAGTGCTGACGGAGATTCACCGGCGCACGCAGGGCATTCCGCGTTTGATCAACGCGGTCTGCGACAACTGCCTATTAACAGCCTTCGCCGCCGAGCAGAGGCATGTGACGCTCGAGATCGTCGACGAAGTGAGCACCGACATGCGGTTGGAATGGCCGGGCCGCCGGTTGCGCGGCACGCGCCGCGAGTATCAGGACACCTTCGAGCCGACCGGGTTCACCGACCGCGGCGATTAGCTTCCGCCCCAGGGCGAGCGGGAGGGGCGTGTTCGTTCGGTACGCGAGCGCGCTATCCTGGAGGCCTATGACGCTGCTTCGTTGGAATACTCGCGGTGTTCTGATTACTCTTGCTTTGGCGCCGCTTTTGCTGCAGGCGCAGACCGGCACGGGCAGTATTCAGGGAACAGTAAGGGACACGACCGGAGCGGTCATCCCCGGGGCCAAGGTAGTGCTTGCCCATAGCCAGACAGCGGTTAGCTTCAGCAGCATGACGAACAGCGCCGGCTTCTATGTTTTTCCGGCCGTCCAGCGCGGCCCGTACGAACTTACGGTGGAATCCCCGGGTATGGAGACGTGGAAGGGGAGTCTGACATTGGTGGTGGGCCAGGCGGCGCAGATTGACGCGACGCTGAAGGTAGGGCAGACAGGGACGGCGATTACGGTGGCGGGTGATGTGACGCCGCTGGTGACGACCACGGGACCGACGCTCGCGAACGTATTGGAGCGCGAACGCATTGAGCAACTGCCGATCAACGGGCGTTTTTTGCAGAACCTGGTGCTGATGACGACGCCGGGGCTGGAGTCCGGATCGGTGCCGCGCTTGTTCGGGCTGCGCTATGCGATGGAGTATGTGCAGGACGGCGCGCTGCTGTCAAACCGCGACTGGGCCTCATTGCCGAACCGTCCTCCTGGCATTGATACGGTCGGCGAGTTCTTGGTGGAGACGAGTAACTCTTCGGCGAAGATGCCGCGTCCGGGCTCGATTGTGATCACGACGAAGTCTGGGACCAACCAGTTTCACGGATCGCTGTTTGAGACACACCGTAACAGTGGGCTGGGGGTAGCGCGGGCGCGGCAGGATTTCTTCACGAAGCCGCCGCCGTTGGTCCGGAACGAGTTTGGCGCCTCGGCCGGAGGGCCACTCACGCTGCCGAAGCTGTACAAGGGCAAAGACCGGACGTTCTTCTTCGCGGCCTATGAGGGGTTGCGGTTGCGTTCGGCGGCCACGCGGGCGATTACGCTGCCGACGGCCGCGATGCGGGAGGGCGACTTCAGCGGCTTGATCGACGGCGCGGGACGCCGGTTTACGATCTATGATCCGTGGAGCACGGCGGGCCGGGAGCAGAACTGGGGCCGGATGCCCTTCGTCGGCAACCGGATACCGGCCAACCGTCGCAGTCCGCTGGCAACCGCGCTGTACAGTATCACGCCGCTGCCCACGCAGCCAGCAGTGAATCCGCTGGTGACCGATAACTGGTTTGGGACCGGCTTCAGCCACCGGAACGACTGGACCGTGACGGCCCGCGTCGACCACCGGCTTTCGGACAAAGATCAGATTTTCTTCCGCTACTCCTCGAACCGTTCCTACGCCTGGCGGACCTCGAGTGGGATTGACGCCGGGACGCCGACATCGCTCGACGGCCGCGCCAACGGCGCGATTGACGAAGGGCAGAACGACAACGGGGTAGCATCCTGGACGCACACCTTCTCTCCGACATTCTTCAGCGAGATGGTGGTGAGTGTGGCGCGGGACTATCGCGGGCAGATTCCGCTCGGAGGCCTGTCGAACATTGCCCGGGAGTACGGTCTGCCGAACCCGTTCAACGGGGGCGGCCATCCGCGGATTCAGCAGGCGGGCTTCCGCATGAACTGGGACACCGGCATCAACTACACGCTCAACTACGCCAATGTGCTGATGGTCGACGAGAATCTGACCAAGGTGAACGGCCGGCACGAGTTTCAGTTCGGCGGACGGTTCCGCTATGAGCGGCTCGACACGCTGGTGGATCAGACCGAGGCGGCCGGCAATCACAACTTTTCGACGAACGCGAGCGGACTGTTCGATCCGACGACGGGTTCGGCGTTTGCCGCGTTGCCGCTAACCGGGCACAACAGCGCCAACTTCCATATGGGTTTGGCCAACTACAACGCCCGATTCAACCGCGGCTGGTTCCGAATGCGTTCCGGCGAGCGGGCCTTGTATTTTCAGGACAACTGGAAGATTCGCCCGCGGCTGACGCTGAACCTGGGACTGCGCTACGAGTACAACGCGCCGCCGGTGGAAGCCAACAACGGCCTGATCGGCTACAACATGGACGCCCGGGCGGTAGTGCTGGGGCGGCCGATTGAGAATCTGGCGCAGATGGGTCTTACACTGCCGTCGATTGTGCAGGCTTACGATGCCATCAACATTCGTTACCAGCCGTTGGAGCAGTCCGGACTGCCCGCCCGGTTTGTCAATCCGAACCGCCGCGATTTCGGCCCCCGAGCCGGGTTTGCCTACCGGCTGCGGGATGGAAGCCGACCGGTGGTGATCCGGGGCGGCTACGCGTTGTTTGCGTTTCCGGAGTCGCTGCGGTTGTACAACGCCACTATGGCACAGAACGCGCCGGGGCAAGCGGTGCTCGAGTTCAACGCGACCAACGCACAGACGAGTCCGGATGGTCTGCCCAACTTCCTGCTGCGGTCGGTTCCCACTGTGGTGGCGGGGCAGAACAGCGCGAACGTGATCGACATCAATCGCCGGCTGGCGATTACCCGGGGTGCGGGCGTGATGTACCACTTCGATCCGAACCAGCCGGCGGCGCGGGCCCACGAGTGGAACCTGGCGATTGAGCGGGAACTGTTCGCGAACACGAGCCTACGGCTGGCCTACGTCGGCACGCACGGCGTGCGTCTGAGCCAGTGGTACAGCTACAACAACGCCCCGAACGATTACGTCTGGTTTTCGAATACCGGGCAGCCGCTGCCTTCGGGCGAGTTCGCCGGGGTGATCCGCCGCAACCACGACCGGCAGACTTTGGGCACCATTCAGCAGTACCGGAAGACGGGCTGGTCGAACAGCAACAACATTACCATGGAAGTGCAGCGGCGCTATGCGCGGGGCTTGGGTTTCCAGTTCTTCTACACGCTGTCGAACGCGATGCGGGTGGCCGGCGACGGGTGGCGGGACGACAACATGCTAACGCCGAACCTGTATCTGCGCGGGGCGGTACCCGAGGATTACAACCAGCTGAACCGGTTCCTGAACTACCGGCGCGACACATCCATTCCGAAGCACCGTCTGAGCTGGAACTGGGTGGCGGATCTGCCTTTCGGCAAAGGGAGGCGCTGGGTCCGGAATGCCAATCGCGCCGTGGACGCCCTGATTGGCGGCTGGCAGGTGGGCGGTAACGGCGGGTGGTCCAGCCGCTACTTCAACCTTGGCGCCGGCAACTGGGGGAGCCTGGACACGGTGCAGCTCAACGACCGGAACGTGCCGGTGCAGGACTGCCGCAGCGGCGTCTGCTTTGACGGGTGGCTCTACTACAACGGCTACATTCCAGCCAACCGGATCAACTCGACGGCGGCCAACGGCCAGCCGAACGGGGTGATGGGCGTGCCTTCGAGCTATCAGCCTTCGAGCCGGCCGGTCTGGCCGACGCCGGCGACGCCGAATCCGAACGATCCCAACGCCCGCTTCTACGAGACGAATACTGTTTTTGTCCGGCTCGCCAACGGAGCGCAGCAGCAGACGTCGGTGAACACGAACCTGCATCCGTGGCGGAATCAGTTTCTGCCCGCGCCGTGGGTGTTTTCGCTAAACTCGTCGCTGTTCAAGTCGGTACGGATCAACGAGCACCTGGTGGCCCGCTTGAATGTGGACTTCTTTGGCGTGTTGAACAATCCGGGACTGCCGCTGCCCGACAGCACGAGCGGCATTCTGTTGACCCGCTTTTCGAACAACACTCCGCGGAACTTGCAGTTGACGCTGCGCCTGACGTGGTAGAGGAGGCGTGACGGAGCGGCGGTCGAAGTCCTCCATCTTCCCGTTCCAGTCCCAGAGTAACGTCGTGGAATCGGAGAAGAGCGCCATGCACTTCCTTCATCGTTCCCTGCCCCGTCGAATGCTGCTCCCCGAGGCGGGGGCGACGCTTGCGTGGCTCGCGTGGCTCGCGGCACGCTTCGGCCTTGGTGCGCGGCTAGATTCTAGAATCGAAGATTCTAGAATCAGAGTACTGCAACAAACGAAGTTACGCAGCGAGTAACTTGACGATGTCCTCGATAGCGCGGTCGGCCTTGTAGTATGCG
>VFZW01000437.1 GCA_016871055.1 Acidobacteriota bacterium | reverse complement strand
TGATACAAACAATCCGAGCGCGTCTGTCACCGTCCGCACTACCATCCCGCCCATGGCCGTCCTCGAAACCGCGCGCCAAGTCGTCAGAGACCTTGACCGCAGCCTTCCACTGGTCGACATCTACACCATGGAGCAACAAATTTCGCGAACACTGCAAAGAGAACGCATGTTCGCCTGGATCTGCGGCAGCTTCGGCGTGTTGGCCCTGGTCCTCTGCGCCGTCGGCATCTACGGCCTGATGTCGCACATGACCGCGCGCCGCACCGGCGAAATCGGCATCCGCATGGCGCTCGGCGCCACTGCGGCCGATGTCCTCAAACGCGTCGTCGGCGAAGGCATGGCGCTGGCGGTCGCTGGAATCGCAATCGGCATTCCGATCGCCCTCTACGCCGCCCACCTCGCCAAGCGGCAAAAGTGGCTGCCCGAGGACGAAATGGCCTACGGCGTTATCGCGGCGGCAATCGGAGTGTTGGCCTGTTCAGCGCTGTTTGCCGTCGCCGGTCCGGCTATTCGCGCCGCGTCGGTCGATCCGATGAAGGCCCTGCGCCGGGGCTGACCGTATTATGTAAGGATGATCGTCGCTGCTGTGCTCCTGGTCGCCCAGGCTATCAACCCCACCAAACTCGTCGACCTCACCTACGCCTACGATTCAAAAACCGTGTACTGGCCCAACGCCAAAGGCTTCGAACACCGCAAGGACAACTGGGCCCGCACGCCCCTCGGCTACTGGTACGCCGCCGGCGGTTTCTCGACCGACGAACACGGCGGCACCCACGTCGACAGCCCCATTCACTTCGCCGAGGGAAAGCTGACCCTGGAGGCCATCCCGGTTGAGAAACTCACGGGACCGGTCTTCGTTATCGACATCACGCAACCCTGCGCCGCGAACAAAGACTACACCGCCACCCGCGCCGACGTCGAAGCGTTCGAAAAACGCCATGGCCCCATCCCGCGCGGCGCGATCGTGCTCTTCAAAACCGGTTGGGGCAAGTATTGGCCCGACAAGGCGCGGTACCTCGGCTCCGCCACTCCCGGCGACGTCGCCAACCTTCACTTCCCCGGCATCAGTCCGCCCGCCGCCGAGCTCCTGGTCCGCCGCGGCGTCGTCGGCGTCGGCATCGACACCGCCAGTACCGACCACGGCCCGTCAAAGCGCTTCGAAACCCACCAGGTTTTGAGCGAAGCGAACGTGTACGGGATCGAAAACGTGGCGAACATCGACCGCCTCCCCGCCAAAGGTGCCACGCTCATCGTTGCTCCGATTAAAATCGCTGGCGGTACCGGCGGACCGGCCCGGATCCTGGCCGTTTTGCCCTTACTCTCCGTCTGCTCACCAACTTGCGGCCAAACCTAAACCAATGCTCGATTGCGGGCATGTTCTTGCCACCTTCGCGTGGGGCCTCCTCCAACCCTACGCCAATTCGCGATCCACCTAGATAAGTTCAATATTTCCAATGATATACGCTATGTTGTGGATTTCTGTAGGAAAACCACAATTAGTAGTTGACCTGATGCTGACTGAAGCTGTATTCTGTAGTTCGTCAGCGCTGCTACGTCGAGTTCACTGCGTGGGTTGTGGAGTTAAGACGACCCCTCGATTCGGTGCGCGTTTACACCACTAACATCCATAGTTCACTATGTCGTGACGTGTGGATTACGATTTCTGTTCGCCTGCGGCTTCCGCAGCTCAAATCCTCCCCCAAGGTGACTCCCATGGCGACGGCTCAACAACTGGCTCCTATCTCAACGCCAACCTCTCAGCAGCTCTTTCCCGATGTTCGCCCGCAATCGCTTGAAGCCGCGATGCGTGTCCGCAAGCGCAGCGGTGCGCTTGAGCCCGTCGATGTCTCCAAGATTATTCGGGCGGTCCAACTCTGCGCCGCCGGCCTCTCCCAGGTCGACCCCATGCGCATCGCGGTCAAGACCATCGGCGGCTTGTACGACAGCGCCACCACCCGCGAACTGGATCAGCTCAACATCCAAACCGCTGCCTCGCTAATTTCCGAGGAGCCCGAGTACTCGCGCCTCGCCGCCCGTCTGCTTGCCAACTTCATCGAGAAGGAAGTCGCAGCGCAAAACATCTACTCGTTCTCGCAGTCGATTGAAACCGGTTACAAGTACGGCATCATCGGCGACACCCTGTACGAGTTCGTCAAAGCAAACGCCCGCAAGTTCAACAGCGCCATCGACGAGCGCAACACCGACCTGTTCGAGTACTTCGGCATCCGAACCATCTATGACCGGTATTTGGTCAAGAACCCCGAATCGCGCGACGTCATCGAAACGCCGCAATACTTCTTCCTCCGCGTCGCTTGTGGTCTCTCGCAGAACGTCCAGGAAGCCGTCGACTTCTACCGGCTGATCTCCGCGCACGACTACATGCCGAGTTCGCCCACGCTCTTTAACTCCGGCACCCGCCACCCGCAAATGTCGAGCTGCTACCTGCTCGACTCGCCTGAAGACAACCTCGAAAGCATCTACGACCGCTATAAAGACGTCGCCATGCTCTCGAAATTCGCCGGCGGCATCGGCCTCGCCTACCACCGCATTCGCGCCCGCAGTTCGCTGATCCGCGGCACCAACGGCAAGTCCAATGGTATCGTGCCCTGGCTGAAGACGCTCGATAGCTCGGTCAGCGCCGTCAATCAAGGCGGCAAGCGCAAAGGCGCAGCCTGTGTGTATCTGGAACCGTGGCACGGTGACATCGAAGAGTTCCTCGAACTCCGCGACAACACCGGCGACGAAGCCCGGCGTACGTACAACCTCAACCTCGCCAACTGGATCCCCGACATCTTCATGCGCCGCGTCGATACCGACGGGGTGTGGTCGCTGTTTGATCCCAAAATCGTTCCCCACTTCACGGATCTCTACGGCCCCGACTTCGACAAAGCCTATGAAGAAGCCGAGGCCGCCGGTAAGTTCATGCGTCAGGTTAAGGCGCGCGACCTCTACGGCCGCATGATGAAGACCCTCGCCGAAACCGGCAACGGCTGGATGACGTTCAAAGACGCCTGCAACCTGAAAAACAATCAGACGGGCAAAGAGAACAACGTCATCCACCTCTCGAACCTCTGCACGGAAATCACTGAAATCACAAATCAAGCCGAGACCGCCGTTTGCAATCTCGGTTCGATCAACCTTGCCCGCTACGTCAACGACGGCCAGTTCGATTTCGAGAAACTCGGCAACACCGTGCAGACCGCCGTCCGCTTCCTGGACAAGGTCATCGACATCAACTACTACCCGACCGGCGCCGCCGGCGTATCGAACCATAAGTGGCGGCCCGTCGGCCTTGGCATCATGGGCCTCCAGGACGCGTTCTTCCAACTCCGCCTGCCGTTTGATTCCGACGAAGCCAAGCACCTTTCGCGGCGGATTCAGGAGGACATCTACTACTGGTCGATGCTGACAACCGTCGAACTCGCCGAGCAGTACGGCGCGCACGATGCGTTTCAACTGACCCGCGCGGCCGAGGGCAAGTTCCAGTTCGATCTCTGGGGTGTGACGCCCGAAGTACCCGAGCGTTGGGAAGCGCTCCGTCCGCGCATGGTGAAATCCGGCATGCGCAACTCGCTGGTGATCGCGATCGCCCCGACCGCGACGATCGCTTCCATCGTTGGATCCTACGAGTGCATCGAGCCGCAAGTGTCGAACCTGTTCAAGCGCGAGACGCTCTCGGGCGATTTCATCCAAATCAATCGTTACCTTGTGGTGGAGCTCAAGAACCTCGGTTTGTGGAGCGAAGACCTCCGGACGCGCATCAAACTTGGAGAAGGTTCGATCCAGCACATCGACGAAATTCCCGCTTGGATCAAGCAGGTGTATCGAACGGTGTGGGAGGTCCCGATGCGTTCGCTGATCGACATGGGCGCCGAGCGCGGCCCCTACATCGATCAGAGCCAGTCGCTGAACTTATTCATTGAAAGCCCAACAATCGGCAAGGTTTCCTCGATGTACATGTACGCCTGGAAGAAGGGGTTGAAGACGACCTACTACCTGCGGTCGCGCCCGGCGTCGAAGATCGCCAAGGCGACCGTACCCGTGGCCGCGGTGCCCGTCTCGAAGGCGATCGCGTGCTCGCTTGAAAACCCCGAATCCTGTGAGGCTTGTCAATGATTCTCGACCCCGGCTTTAACTTAACCCTCCGGCCTATGAAGTACCCGGTCTTCTACGAAATGTACAAGACCGGAATCAAGAACACTTGGACCGTCGAAGAGGTCGACTTCTCGACCGACGTCACCGACCTGCGCACCAAGATGAACCCCGCCGAGCAGCATCTCATTAAGCGCTTGGTGGCGTTCTTTGCGACCGGTGATTCGATTGTCAGCAACAACCTCGTTCTGAATCTGTACACGCACGTCAATTCGCCGGAAGCGCGCATGTATCTGTCGCGCCAGCTCTTTGAAGAGGCCGTGCATGTGCAGTTTTATTTGACGCTGCTCGACACCTACATCCCCGACACCAACGAGCGCGCCGCCGCCTTCGCCGCCGTCGACAACATTCCGTCGATCAAAGCCAAAGCCGACTTCTGTTTCAAATGGATCGACTCGCTCAGCGAGCTGAAATCCATCGAATCGGAAGCCGACATGAAGCAGTTCCTGCTCAACCTCGCCTGCTTCGCCTGCTGTATTGAGGGGCTCTTCTTCTTCGCCGCGTTCGCCTACGTCTACTACCTGCGCAGCCGCGGTCTGCTGCAAGGGTTGGCCACCGGAACAAGCTGGGTCTTCCGCGACGAAAGCGCTCACATCGAGTTCGCGCTCGAAGTCATCAACACCGTGCGCCGCGAGCGCCCGCACCTGTTCGACCACGAGTTCGAAACCCGCGCCAAGGACATGATCCGCGAGGCGGTCGACTGCGAAACCCAGTTCGCCGAGGACACGCTTTCGGGCGGTGTCTCGGGCATCAACACGGTGTCCATGCGGCAATATCTCGAATACATCGCCGACCGGCGCCTCGCGGCGCTCGGTATCCAGCCGATCTTCCACGCGAAGAATCCATTCGACTTCATGGAACTGCAGGACATCCAGGAACTGACCAACTTCTTCGAGCGGCGCGTCAGTGCGTATCAGACCGCGATCACGGGTGAAGTCAACTTCGCGGAAGAGTTCTAGCCAAACACATTTGAAATGTTGAAACCATCGGTCGTCTGTCGGATGATCTTGTTGTCAAGACGAGAACAGGAGACTGGCGACCGATGGAAACGTTCACAAAGCTGTTTGGCAGCCTG
>VFZW01000436.1 GCA_016871055.1 Acidobacteriota bacterium | reverse complement strand
CAAGTTACTCGCTGCGTAACTTCGTTTGTTGCAGTACTCTGATTTAGAATCTTCGATTCTAGAATCTAGCGCCGCTGGGCAAAGGCGGCATGGGCGAAGTCTACCGCGCCAGCGACCCAAAACTGAATCGAGACGTCGCAATCAAAGTCCTGCCCGCCGCGCTCGCCAGAGACGCCGACTACCTCGCCCGCTTCCAGCGTGAAGCCCAAACGCTGGCGGCGCTTAACCATCCGAACATCGCCACCGTATTCGGCCTCGAAGACAACGCCATCGTCATGGAACTCATCGAAGGCGCGGCGATTCGCGGGCCCATGGACGTGAAGGACGCCCTCGCCATCCTTCGCCAGATCGCCGACGCGCTCGAAGCCGCGCACGACAAAGGCATCATCCATCGCGATCTCAAGCCCGGCAACGTTCTGCTCACACCGCAGGGCGTCGTAAAGGTTCTCGACTTCGGCCTCGCGAAGGGCGTCGATCCGTCCCCGCCGCCAGGGCCGGATTCGCCGACCCTAACCATGCGCGCCACCGAAGCCGGTCTGATCTTGGGCACGGCCGGTTACATGTCGCCCGAGCAGGCGGCCGGTAAACCGGTCGACCGCCGCGCCGATATCTGGGCCTTCGGCGTTGTGCTCTACGAACTCGTCACCGGCAAGCGGATGTTCGATGGCGAGACGGTTTCGCATACCATCGCCAGCGTTCTGCGTGACGAAATCAAACTCGACGCGATACCCGATGGCCCTGCGCGCGCCATCGCCGCCCGCTGCTTGCAGCGCGATCTGCGAAGCCGCCTGGCCCACATTGGCGAAGCGCGGTACATGATCGAGAACCCGCCGGCGCCTGTTGCGCAGCGCGTTACCTCGAGCCGGCTGCCGTGGGTGATCGCCGCGACGGCTGTCATCGCGGCCAGTGTTGGCTGGTGGCAGGCGTCCCGTCCTCCCATTGAAAAGCCGGTCACGCGGTGGACGATCGATCTGGGCGCCGACATCACGCTCGCCGAAGCGGCCGGCGGCGGTTCGCCACGAAACGCCCCGGCGGTTGTCATCGCGCCGGATGAATCGCGCATCGCGTTCGTCCATTTGGATAAGGCAGGCCAGACGCATCTGTATTTGCGGCGGCTCGACCAGCCCACCGGACGGCGGCTCGAAGGCACCGAGGGCACGGTTGGGCCGTTCTTTTCTCCCGATAGTCAGTGGGTCGGATTCCTGGCCTCGGGAAAGCTGCGGAAGATCAACGTCGACGGCGGCCCTGGTATGGACATCTGCCCGGCGGAGTCCCTTTTGGGCGCCAGTTGGGCCGGCGACGGCACGATCATTGCCTCGCTATCCGGCAGGGCGCAGCTTTCGCGCGTCCGCGATTCCGGGGGCACACCGGCGACGTTGACCAAGTTGGAGGGCGATGAGACGAGCCATCGCTGGCCGCAGGTGCTGCCAGGGGCCAAGGCAGTCCTTTTCGCGGCCGCCTCGCCGGGGGCCTTCGGAAATGCCACCGTGATCGCCCAACGTCTGGACTCCGGGGAGCGGAAAGTGCTCGTAACCGGAGCCTCCTTTCCGCGCGTGATCGGAGGGCGATACTTGACCTATTTCCGCGAAGGCAAGCTGTACGCCGCCGGTTTCGATCCGGAGCGGCTTGCAGTCAAGGGGGATGAGGTCGCGATCTACCAGGATGCCAAGTTCACACCGGATAACGGCGGCGCGCAACTGGATGTCACCGCATCCGGCACGCTTATCTACCGGCTCACAACCGGGCAGACGGATGGGTCTAATGTGGGCTGGATGGATCAATCCGGGAATGTGCGGGCGGAAGTACCCGAGATGACCAATCTTCTCGCTCCGGCCGTTTCACTGGACCGAATGCGTTTTGCGTTTCGCCATAATGTTCCGGGTGGGTCCGAAATTTGGGTTAAAGATTTTGTCGGCGGCCAGTTGCGCCGCCTCACGTTCGAACCGGGTGTACACGATTCCCCGGTCTGGACGCCCGATGGCACCCGTGTTGCGCACTGGACGTCGAAGGGCATCTTCTGGACTCGTGCCGACGGTAGGACGCCGCCGTTCGCTTGGCGGATGGGACTAGAAGGGCTTCGTGGTTCACCCCGGATGGCAAGAAGCTCGCCTATTCTTCGGTTGGCCAAGGCAGCCGCGGTTGCGTGTTGGTATCGATAAGCGGGGACCCCGACCGGCCTACGGTCGGCGCGCCGGAGCCATGTTTCCGTCCAGACACGCTGCCGGAAAGCGTCCTACATGCGACGACGCAAATCTCGCCGGACGGCCGGTGGCTTGCGGCCGGCGTCCCTGGTATCGCGGGCGCGGAATTGTTCGTTATCTCCTTCCCGGATCGCGGTGGCCGGTGGCAGATCTCGAAGGTTGGCGGTGCGTTACCAAGATGGTCCCCGGACGGGAAGCGTTTGTATTTCATGAATCCGGAAGGACGGGTGATGTTCAGCGAGGTGGACACGCGCGGGCGCAATCTCGGCGACGCCCCCGCGGAACTGGTCGGAAAATTTGGTGCTGGACTCGATGTCGAGACGAATACAGTCCTACACTCCCACGGCGGACGGGAAACAGATTTTTACTTCGTTCGATCCGAAGCCGGCGCAGAGCAATGGCGCGCAACTGCAGCTTGTGCAGAACTTTGAAACGGAACTGCGCAAGCGGCTGGCGCGATAGAATCGCGGAATGCTCTTCCTCCGCGCGCTGGTCGCCGCCCTTCCGCTCGCCGCGCAGTTCGACCTCGTCATCACGAACGGCCGCGTGATCGATCCCGAATCTAACCTCGACGCCCCACGCCACATCGGCATCAAAGCCGGCAAGATCGCCGCGATCTCGCCCCGCCCGCTGAAAGTCGCAAAGACCATCGACGCAAAGGGCCTCGTCGTCGCGCCCGGTTTCATCGATCTCCACTCGCACGGAATCAACAACGCCTCGAACGAATACCAGACGCACGACGGCGTCACCACCGCGCTCGAACTCGAACTCGGCGTCAGCGACGTCAAGCGCTACATCAAGGAACGCACCGGGAAAGCGATTCTCAACTTCGGCACCACCGCCTCCCACCCGGCTTCGCGGATGATGGCCCTGAAAGAACTTTCAGCCGAGACGGCGAAGTGGGCGGCGTCCGACGACCTGCAGCGCGGCGTGAAAGAACAGGGCAGGGAACTGCAACTCAAAGACGAAGAAGAATACAGCAAAATGACGTTCCTGTTGGAGCAAGGCCTGAAGGAAGGCGGGCTCGGCCTCGGCGTCATGCCCGCCTACACGCCCGGCTCCACGCGCAGCGAAATCTACCGCGTCTATCAGATGGCCGCGCGCTGGCGTGTGCCGATTTTCACGCACGTGCGCGGATGGACGGAAGAAGGCATTCAAGAGGCCGTCGCCAACGCCGCCGGCACGGGCGCGTCGGTGCATATCGTGCATCTGAACAGCTCCACGCGCGGCACGATTCCGTCGATGCTGGAGATGATCGCCGCCGCGCGCAAACGCGGCATCGACATTACGACGGAGGCCTATCCCTACACCGCCGGCTCGACGTTCATCGAAAGCGCGCTGTTCGACGACGCCTGGCAGACGACGCTCGGCATCTCCTACAACGACCTGCAATGGCAGGCCACCGGCGAGCGCCTCACGAAGCAAACCTTCGAAAAATACCGCAAGCAGGGCGGCGTCGTGATCCTGCATCTCATGAAACCCGAGTGGATCAAGATGGCGATGTCATCGCCGTTCGTCATCGTGGCTTCCGATACGATGCCTTACGCCCCCGGCGCACACCCGCGCGGCGGCGGGACGTACAGCAAGGTCCTCGGCGAGTACGTTCGCGAGTTGAAGGCCGCGACGCTGATCGAAGCGATCCGCCGCATGTCGCTACTGCCCGCGCAGCGCCTGGAATCCATCGCGCCGGCGATGAAGAACAAGGGCCGCATCAAAGTCGGCGCCGATGCCGACCTCACCATCTTCGACGCCGCGACCGTCAAAGACACCGGCACTTATCAAACTGGTCCGCAGTTCGCGCAAGGCATTCCGCACGTCATCGTCAACGGCGTTGCGGTGGTCGAAAACGGCAAGACCGTGCCCGGCGTTTTTCCCGGCACGGCGATCACAGGAAATTATGGCACTCGCTAAACTGCTTCTTCTGAGCAACTCGCGCACAACGGACTCGCTTCGGCTCGGCCATCGGGCGAGGAACTCGTCCGTTTGGGGCCGCGCCTTCGCGGCCTGTGCGCTGCTCGCGCTCCCCGCCTTCGCGCAATACGATCTCGCCATCGTGAACGGCCGTGTCATGGACCCCGAATCGGGCCTCGACGCCGTGCGCAACGTCGCCATCAAAGACGGCAAGATCGCCGCGATCACCACCCGCGCAGTGACCGCCAAGAAGACCATCAACGCCAAAGGCCACGTCGTCGCGCCAGGCTTCATCGACCTCCACTCGCACGGCCTCACCAACGCCGCCAACGAATTTCAAGCGCACGACGGCGTGACCACGGCGCTTGAGCTGGAAGTCGGTGTGTCGGCGATGAAATCCTATCTCGACTCGCGCGCCGGCAAGGCGCTGCTGAACTACGGCGCGACGATCAGCCACGCCGCCTCGCGCGGCATCGCGCTGAAAGAGATCCCGCCCGCGAAAGCCGATGTCATCGAGGTCGGCGTCGGCCTGCGCGGCGACAACTCGCGCAACATGACGGTGACGAAGGACGAGGAGTTTTCTCAACTCGCCTACCTGCTCGAAAAGGGATTGAAGGAAGGCGCGCTCGGCATCGGCGTGGTGCCCGCGTATCTGCCCGGGGCGACGCGCACCGAAGTGTTTAAGGTGTATCAGATGGCCGCGCGCTGGAAAGTGCCGGTCTTTACGCACATCCGCGGCCGCGGCGAAGAGGGCGTGCAGGAAGCCATCGCCAATGCGATCGGCACGGGCGCGTCCGTTCACATCGTCCACCTGAACAGCTCAAGCCGTGGTGCGGTGCTGGCGAATCTGGAGATGATCGCCGGCGCGCGCAAACGCGGCATCGACGTGACGACGGAGGCCTATCCCTACACCGCCGGTTCGACGTTCATCGAGAGCGCGCTGTTCGACGACGGTTGGCAGCAACAACTCGGCGTGACCTACAACGATCTGCAATGGCAAGCTACCGGCGAGCGCCTCACCAAGGAGACGTTCGAAAAGTACCGCAAACAGGGCGGCATTTTGATCCTGCACTCGATGAAGCCCGAGTGGATCAAGCAGGTGCTGGCGTCGCCGTTCGTGATGATCGCG